>NZ_JACYGY010000001.1:5707564-6070096 GCF_015221875.1 Dyadobacter subterraneus | reverse complement strand
CGCCGATGATACTTGGGTCAAACCTGGTAAAGTAGGTAGCCGCCACAATACTATTATAATCAAAGCCTCGCAGAAATGTGAGGCTTTTTTTGTTGGTTACTATTGGCTCGGTCTGGGGCGACACTCGCTTCACCTCTTCCCAGGCTGCGTGGTCCGCTCGCCCGTGAGCCCGGCCCGGGACAGAGAAGTTAAGCCCGGAACCGCCGATGATACAGCGCCACGTAGTGGGAATAGGTGAGGCGCGCAGTCCAGCCGCCACAATATTATTATCCTTATCTCATCCTCAAAAGAATGGGATTTTTTTTCGTTATGAATTTTCTAAAAGTTGTCAAACTTTAAAGAAAGACTGATAAGACAATATATTCGATCAAACTATACGAAAATGCAGAATCGGATAAGGTAGGATCAATAACAATTTATTTCAGATAAATCTCAGCCCATCTCAAATCCTCAGGCGTCGTAATCTTAATATTCTCATAAGAGCCTTCCGTTAAAAAAATCGGATAACCTTCAAATTCCAGAACACTGGCGCAATCTGTAAATAGTGATTGGTATGGATTATTAAATGCTTTTTTCATCCAGTCAATTCTGAATGTCTGAGGGGTTTGGATTAAGCGAAATGAGGAACGGTCCATGGCCGTGTTCTTTTCGGTATTTTCTATAATTCTGATTGAGTCTTTAAGCGGTACGCTAGCTACGGCAGAACCGAATTGAGCAGCTTTTTGAAAGCTTTCCAAAATAATTTCTTTACTAATTACAGGGCGGACGCCGTCATGGACCGCGACAAAAGCGTCTTCACTTTCCTGAATGCTATCCAAGCCATTTTTAACCGAATGAAATCTTGTTTCTCCACCTGCTATAAGCGAGTAGGATTCCACAAATAAAAACTCATTACAAAGTTGATTCCAATACGTAAACTGCGCTTCCGGTAGAACCAGGATTATCTTTAAAGCTTCGGAATAATTTCTAAACGCTTTAAGCGTATGCATCAGGACAGGCAGTCCGTTGACAGGAATAAACTGTTTTGGTATATCACTTTTCATCCGGCTACCCGAACCACCAGCTACAATGATTACATATTCCTGCATAACAAAAAAGGCTTTGGTCTATTCAAAAAAATGTCATTTATCAACACAAAGCTGGGCTTAGGTGTTAATAAATGACAAAAGTAATTTTATTAGTGCTAAGATCAGATGATCAGCATTGCATCCCCGTATGTAAAGAATTTATATTTTTCTTTGATTGCAAGCTCGTAAGCTTTCATTACCAGATCAAAACCTCCGAAAGCACAGGCCGACATCAATAAAATTGATTCAGGAAGCTGGAAGTTTGATAACATTGCATTGGTAATTTTGAAATCGTAAGGAGGAAAAACGAATTTATCTGTCCAGCCTTCTACCGGTTTCAAATGTCCGCTTGCGGATACCGATGATTCAATTGCTTTTAAAGAAGTTGTGCCAACGGCACAAACACGTTTTTTAGCATCCAAAGCAGCGTTTACAATATCAGCGCTAGCCTGAGTAATGCGATAGTTTTCAGAGTCTGTTTTGTGTTTTGTTAAATCCTCAACATCCACAGTACGGAATGTACCAAGACCAACGTGCAAAGTAACAGGAGCAAAGTTAATGCCTTTAATTTCAAGACGTTTCATCATTGCTTTTGTAAAGTGTAATCCGGCAGTCGGAGCTGCAACAGCACCAATATGTTCAGCGAAAATAGTCTGGAAACGTTCGCGGTCAGCACTTTCAACTTTACGACGGGAAATGATTTCCGGAGGAAGCGGTGTTTCACCCAACTGATCAACCAGTTTCATAAACTCATCGTTATCTCCGTCATACAAGAAACGAATTGTACGTCCGCGTGAAGTTGTATTGTCAATTACCTCTGCAACAAGATCACTGTCACCAAAATACAATTTATTACCAACCCGGATTTTACGTGCAGGATCAACCAAAACGTCCCAAAGACGCATTTCACGGTTCAATTCACGTAGTAAAAATACTTCAATTTTAGCTCCTGTTTTTTCTTTTTGACCGTATAAACGAGCTGGAAAAACTTTGGTATCATTAATAGCCATAACGTCTCCATCATTAAAGTAATTAATGAGGTCAGGAAACATTTTGTGTTCTATTTCTCCTGTGGCACGGTTTACTACCATAAGGCGGGATTCTCCGCGGTCGGAAGGATGAAGTGCAATCAGGCTTTGAGGGAGATCAAATTTAAATTCGGATAGCTTCATAGCTTGTTAAATCGGTGAAAGTCGATAAGTCGTGGGACAAAAAGGGGCGGTCGAAATATTTATTTTTTATATATGACAAGTATTGAGTTAACAATTACACTTGTATTTATCTGGTCAATAATCATTTATCATATAAAGAATAAATTTTTCAGTTGATACTTAAATTTTTTAGTAAAGTATTGCCGAAAATTCTTAATTTTTTATATAATCAAAAATTAAGAGCGCAAAAGTAATGATTTTTTTGTATGAATCCCAATAAAATTCTACTTTTTATATTCTACCTAATCGTTGCGTCTTCCATTTGGATTTTACTAAGGGTTTTGATTCGTCGTTTACAGATTGTTTCGATTTAGAATTTTGATTTAAATAAGCACTTAGAAGTGCAGCCAATTCTTTTGTATCCTGATTTTGTGTTGCTAAAAGTTTATCAGGACTGAAATGCAGATTTACAAAATTGGTATCAAAACTACCTGTGCGGAAAAGATTATGATTCATTACAAAACGACAAAATGATAATGTTGTCTGGACACCCGAAATGTGATATTCGTCAATTGCCCGTGTCATTTTTTCTATTGCTTCCTCCCGATTTTGTCCGTAGGTTATCAATTTTGATAACATTGGATCATAGTAAATAGGAATTTCCATTCCCTGCTCAAAACCATCATCCACACGTACACCATTCCCCTGCGGCCTTACGTAAGTGACCAGCGTACCAACATCCGGAAGGAAATTATTTGCCGGATCTTCCGCATAGACTCGCACTTCAATGGAATGTCCTTTTATCTGTAAATCTTCCTGTTTTATTGTCAACGCCTTTCCTTCGGCGATATAAATCATTTGCTTTACGAGATCGACACCGGTTATGAGCTCAGTAACCGGATGCTCAACCTGAAGCCTGGTATTCATTTCCAGAAAATAAAAGTTTTTATTTTCATCTATAATAAATTCCACAGTCCCTGCTCCATAGTATCCGCACGACCTGGCCACATCAACTGCACAACGCCCCATTTCTTCACGTATAGCAGGAGTTATGGAAATTGATGGCGCTTCTTCAATTACCTTTTGATGGCGGCGCTGTATGGAACATTCGCGTTCAAACAAATGAATAATATTCCCATGCTGATCACCCAATACCTGTATTTCGATATGTTTTGGGGAAGTAATGTATTTTTCAATGAACACGGCACCATCACCAAAGGAAGAAATGGCTTCACTTACCGCGCGGTCCATTTGTTCATCAAATTCAGCTTCGTTTTCAACCACGCGCATACCTTTTCCTCCGCCTCCTGCACTTGCCTTGATCAAAACCGGATAACCTATTTCCAAAGAAACCCGTTTTGCTTCCTCACGATCATCAATGGCAGATGCCGTTCCCGGAACCATCGGTATGTTGTAGCGTCCGGCCGCATCTTTGGCCGCAAGTTTGCTACCCATAATTTCAATTGATTCGGGAGATGGGCCAATGAAGATCAGTCCTGCCTCACGGACTTTTCTTGCGAAACCGGCATTTTCGGACAAGAATCCATATCCAGGATGAATGGCATCAACACCTAATTGGTGGCATACTTCCAGAATTTTATTAATATTTAAATAGGATTCTGAAGAAGGCGCCGGGCCAACACATACGGCCTCGTCAGCATAGCGCACATGAGGAGCTTTCCGGTCGGCCTCACTAAATATAGCAACAGTTTTGATATTCATTTCCCGCGCTGTACGTAGGATTCTCAGGGCAATTTCTCCCCTGTTGGCGACCAGTATTTTTTTGATTTCAGGCATGTAAACAGATCACAATGAGGACACAAGATATGTGAAATTATTGCAAAATTTAAAAGTACTATTTTTATATTTTGGGTAATTTACAATTCGTTGAAAATTAGGTTTGTACTTAATGTATTGTTATTTTTTTTATTTTTGCATTTATCTAACATAAATTACAAGGTTGTTACCCACATAAATTAGAAGAGAGTGGACATTTTTGAGAAACTGCACAATAATTCAGGCCCGATCGGAACGCCGGCTAAAATGCTGAATAGCCATCATTATTTTTCATTTCCCATGCTGGAAGGTGATCTGGGACCGAAGATGCGGTTTATGGGGCGTGAGGTATTGAACTGGAGTCTTAATAATTATTTGGGACTGGCAAATCATCCGGAAGTACGTAAAGTTGACGCAGAAGCGGCGGCAAAGTGGGGATTGGCTTATCCGATGGGTGCGCGTATGATGTCTGGTAATTCGACATTACATGAGGTATTTGAAAAAGAACTTGCCGAATTTGTAGGTAAAAAAGATGCTTTTTTATTGAACTACGGATATCAGGGCGTTATGTCTGCGATCGAATGTATCTGCGATCACCGCGATGTAATTGTTTATGATGCTGAATCACATGCCTGTCTGATTGACGGTATTCGCTTGCATAAAGCCAAAATGGGCCAGTATTATAAGTTTAACCATAATGATATGGCTAGTCTTGAAAAAAACCTGGTTCGTGCAACAAAAGCTGCTAATGAAAAAGGTGGTGGTGTTTTGGTGATTACCGAAGGCGTTTTTGGTATGTCAGGTAAAGTTGGCGATTTGAAGTCAATTGTTGAATTAAAGAAAAAATACGAATTCCGTCTGCTTGTTGATGATGCACACGGATTTGGTACAATGGGTGAAACAGGTGCAGGTGTAGGTGAAATGCTGGGTGTACAAGGTGAAGTTGATTTATACTTCTCGACGTTTGCAAAATCTATGGCTGCCATTGGTGCTTTTATCGCGTCTGATGATCCTGAAATTATCATGTACCTGAAATATAACATGCGTTCCCAAACCTACGCAAAGGCTTTGCCGATGCCATATGTTGAAGGATGCAGAAAAAGACTGGAAATGATTAAAACGATGCCTGAGCTTCGTTCCAAATTATGGGAAAATGTAGAAGCCATGCAAAATGGTCTTAGAAGTCGTGGATTTAATATTGGAGAAACAGAATCACCTGTTACGCCGGTTTTCCTGCACAGTGAAGGCGGCGTACCTGAGGTAACACGTATGGTTCGTGACCTTCGTGAAAATATGGGAGTGTTTTGTTCTATTGTTGTTTATCCGGTGGTACCAAAAGGACAGATTATGCTGCGCATTATTCCAACTGCTTCACATACGTTGGAAGATGTGGAATATACGCTTGATGCATTTACAACTTTGGCAGACAAATTAAAGAACAGAGTTTATCAGATTGAAGACGTTCAGGAGGTTGCTGAATAGTTGAAATCATGTCTCATTGTAATAAAAGGACGTTTTTTAATTAAAACGTCCTTTTATTTTCTTATGTAACCGAAAAAAGTTATTAAGCGTAACTTGTTATATATGAATGAGTTATATGTATTTTTGAATATAAATTGCATTATAGTGTTGTTTTTTTTTGTTTTTTGGGTTGCGGTAATGCTTTTAATTACTAAATTTCGGGCAAAACATGCGTTTTTAGCGTGTTAGAGGCATTTTAACTAAAACCAAATAAAAACATGGCAAGATTTGATGAAGTAAAAGATTTGATTCTGTCGCTTGAAGGCGATTTTGATAAGTTTTACAATAAAGCAAACCAGGCAGCTGGTACTCGTGTGCGTAAAGGTATGCAGGAGCTAAAAACTTTGGCTCAGGAAATTCGTTCAGAAGTACAAAACAAAAAGAACGAGGGAGAATAAGTCTTTTTAGTAACATACAGAGAAAGCCGGGTTTGAAAAAGCCCGGCTTTCTTATTTTAAAATTTCTCCTGATTGATCATCGTAGCGATTCCTCTTGTCACGACTTTTTTTGTATTAACATCAAATATCTCTGTTGATATTTCAGCGATGTGTTTTACAGGATCAATTGTTTTAATTGTGAATACCGCTTTGTAATCCGTTTCAACAAACATTGGTCTTAAATATTCCACGGTTTGTTTTAAATAAATTGATCCGAATCCTGGGAATTCGGTACCCAACACTTTCGTAAAAACAGTTGTACCTAGCATTCCATGAATGATCGGACGTTTGAAGCTGGTTGTAGCCGCATAATCTGCGTCCAGGTGGATTGGATTATTATCGCCTGTCAGTTCTGCAAATTGTATTACCTGCTCCTGTGTGAAGCGAAAAGCGTGTTCAAACGCGGAACCAACAACAGGTTCTATATTCATAACTTGAAATTTAAGATTAATATTTTTCGCAAAAAACGTATAATTCGGGGAGTACTACAAATTTGGCATTTCAATTTGATCAGCTTAGCCTATAAATAAAGAAAGCCACCCTTTTGGAGTAGCTTTCTTTACAAACATATATAATTTTTACTCTTCGATATCTTCCGTTATAACAGCAACTTCGTCTGTCTGTAAAACTCCATCAACCGGTTTTGGAGCCCTTGCCTTGTTCCGCTTGTCTTTAAATTTCTTAACCTGCATTTTCAATGTATCAATCGCTAAATCGGTCGCCTCTTCAAATGTTGTACCCTGTTCTCTTACAAACATTGTCCCGCCCGGAACATAAATCTTAACTTCAAGAAGTTTGGTATGTAATTTGGCGTTATCACTTTTATCCAATCTCAGAAACACTTCACCACTCGTAATCTTATCGTAAAACGTGTCGAGTTTATCCATTTTTTGTTGAATGAATGTCAACAGTTTAGGGTCAGCGTCGAAGTGAATTGCTTGCATTTGCAGTCTCATAAGCACTTTAAGTTTTATGGTAAAACATTACTTCCAACCGGGTCTTCAAATCTATCCTCACTCCAAAAACAGTCCGTATTTATTCTAAATTTAACACGAACCGTTCATCATGTCAAAAGATTTTCAAGACTTACGGTATATTAAATAAAAGGAAAGATTACCGTAATGTCAAGCGAATGTAAAGGTTTTGTTTAAAAACTTTTTTGTTCAATACAATTGCGTCTGATGATCAGGCTTCCTCCAGAAGTGTTCGGAAAGAGACATAATGACCATTAAACTTTTGATGATGTTTGTCTTGCAAATCAGCCTGGAAATGGGTCTGGTAGGCCAGGAAATCTTCCATGGTACGGAAAGTAAACTGGTTTGTATAAGTGGCTCCTTCATTATCAATTTCAGTAAGCAAACGGAGCAATTTTGTTTCGATAGGCAATCCGCTGGCCATTATTTCAGGAATGTGGATTTCCTTCATGTATTTAAGCCATTCTTTTTCAGCTGCGTGGCTGACATTCACAGTAATATTAAACAGGATCATTTTGTGTTTTATTTCGATTTGAAAAACTCGTACAAATATTATGCTTTAAAATTTTTTAGCCTAATCGGTAAACTTGACAATTCGATGCGGGCATTTGTTGTGATATGCTGAATTGACAACTACCTTTGCAAACTTACGATTTCACCATAACTTGTTTATAACATATGAACGCTCTTATACGTGCCCATTCCGGCTTACGTTATGTTGTGCTTGGCTTGTTAATTGCCGCAGTAGCCATTGCATATTCCAATTGGCAGAATAACAAACAAGGCGACAGCAAAATTTATTTGTTCGCTTTGATCGCCACACATACCCAGCTTTTGATTGGATTAGTGCTTTACACGATGAGCCCGTTGGTAAATTTCGGAGAGATCGGCAATAAAGTAATTCGTTTTTATTCTATTGAACACGTTTTCATGATGGTGATTGCAATTATTCTGATCACCGTAGGACGCGTTCGTTCGAAGAAATTGGTTGGGGCAGATAAGCACCGTACCGTATTATATTTCTACGGAATGGCATTAATTATCATTCTGGCCGCTATTCCATGGCCTTTCCGGAATTTGGGCGCAGGCTGGTTTTAATTAGCTATCGGCTATCGGCGGTCGGCAATCAGCTGGCCGCCATGCATTATTTTTTTAGCAGCCAAAGTCGAAAGCTGATTGCTGACTGCCGATAGCTCATCCAAATAAATCGCTTGAAAGATATCTGTCGCCTCGGTCGCAGATTATAAATACAATAGTCCCTGAATCCAGTGTTTTAGCCAATTCCACAGCAGCCCAGGCAGCACCGCCGCTACTCATTCCGGCAAATACTGCCTCTTCATTTGCCAGACGGCGTGTCATCAAAACGGCATCTTCCTGAGTCACTTCAATAACCTGATCGACACGATCTTTTTCGAAAATTTTTGGAAGATATTCAACCGGCCACTTTCTGATTCCCGGAATGCTGGATCCATCCGTTGGCTGGCAGCCAACAATTTGTATATTTTCATTTTGTTCTTTCAAAAAACGGGAAACGCCCATAATGGTACCGGTAGTACCCATGGAAGAAACAAAATGTGTTATTTGCTGATTTGTATCACGGAATATTTCTGGTCCCGTGGTGTTATAATGCGCTTTCCAGTTGTCAGGATTGGCAAATTGATTAAGCAAAAGGAATTCACCGGTTTTTGCTTTTTCTTCCGCATAATCTCGTGAAATTTCCATCGTATCCAGAAGCGTTACTTTTGCTCCGAAAGCTTCCATCGTCAGAACTCTTTCACGGGTAGAATTTTGAGGCATTACCAGTTCGATTTCAATATCAAAAAGTCTGGCAATCATCGCCAGTGCAATACCTGTATTACCACTGGTGGCTTCAATCAGTTTCGTTCCTGGCTTTATTTCTCCCCGGTCCATCGCACCTTTGATCATGCTGTAAGCTGCACGATCCTTCACGCTTCCGCCAGGATTATTCCCTTCAAGCTTGCCGTAAAGTTTTACGTTTGGATTTGGATTAATACGGTTTAATTCAACTAACGGGGTATTTCCTACTAAATCAAGAAGTGTAGACATGGGAAAATTAAAAATGTGATGTTAAATTGCATTGTCATTTTTGTTATAAACAACATCGCACATCACCAATCCGGTTCATCACTGACCGGTAATTAGAAACGAAGGAAAAGTTATTATTATCAACAACCATATTTGTCTGATAGACTTAATTGATTGCAAATATAATATTTTATTGATACTTCGAATCTGTAAAGAATGCTAAAGTTCCTGCAAGAAATGTAGTGATGGATGATGAATGTGTTCCACCAGGAATGGTAATCAGCACCACATCAGTCGCTCCGCGTTTTTTCATGGCTGCTTCTGCATTCACAGAATTGAAATAAAATACCAATGGATCTGCATCACCATGGAATAATCTCGTAGGCGTATTTGGCTTCCAATCATACACATCATTGTCGCCAATAGCAGCAATAAAACCGGTATCGGTTCCGGTATTTACAGCTGTTTTAAAAGAATCCGTAAGTATCGTATTGAAACTTACATTGATAGGATTAGCTATACCAAGTTGCTCGATTTGAGCTGCATACGGATCTTTAAAATAATATGTTTTTGGTTTGTTCAATTTGTAGATCCTGTCGTACGTAAGCATTACCCACAAATACAAAGAATTGTAAGAAGCGACAGTATTTACTGAGCTGTTGATCACATATTTCATAAATGCCGTTTTATCATAGGCACCTGCACCACAGCTTGATGCTCTCAGATTAAATTCAGAAGAAGCTTCTTCCTCGATTTTTTTCTGCAAACACATTGTCGCATAACCTCCTTCGGAATAGCCGGCAACATATAATTTTTCATTCCATTTCACGTCGGTTTGTTGCTTCAACATTTCCTTGGCGGCCCGCAACATATCCAGTGTTGAGGAAGCAAGACTTGCACGATGTTCATATGGATGCGGCAAATCTTTGGAAGCGCCATAACCTATGTAGTCAGGATATGAAATGATGTAACCCATAGATCCAAATACGGACCCAAAAGTGGCTGCTTCTGAACCACTCTGGAAATTGGAAGGCGCAGCGTCATCCGTTGTGATAGTTCCGTGCTGAACGCTTATCAGCGAAACCGACTGATCTGTTACAGGTAATAAAACTGCTCCCGACGCCGTGATCGCTGAACCGTCTGTATTGGTAGTTTTATAAGTGACTTTGTAAACTTTTACATTGTATTTTGCATAACCTGCCAGAAGAGGATAGATTTTAGCAATATCATCCTTGGTAAGATCCTTAATAAAAGTGCTTGAAACGAGGTATTTGTTTTCTTCCGGTTTTACGTCCTTATCATCATCGTTGCTACAAGCAGTAAAAAATAATAAAACCCAAATGAGAAGTAACCAGCTTTTATGGAAATGGATTGTAGAAGTGTTCTTTTGCATATCTTTGAAAGAAATAAGTCAGTGTTACGTCAGAGATAACGAACACTGACTTATTTATGATAAATATAATCTGATTTTCTGAGAATTATATTTTTGTCATATACCAACTTATCATACGGGCAGAAGCATCCGGACGTTCAACCATACCCATATGTCCGGCCTCCGCAAGAATAAACGGATAACTTTGTTTTGGATATTCCGACAAACTGATGCAGCTTTCGAAAGGTATAAGTTTGTCCTGCATACCAATAATAAATAGTACGGGAAATGGCATAGTAGCCAAAACTGCTGTACGATCTTTCCGGTCACGCATGGCGTTAATTCCTGTTATTAATGCTTCGGCTGGTATTTTTCCGAAACGGGCGATATGTTCTTTTATCTTTTCAGGATAAAGTTCTTTGAAACGATCTCCGTATAAATTACCGGCGGTATTTTTTACAAACATTTCTGTACCGTAATTCCGCAGCAGATCTATTGTTTGATTGCGTTGATGTTTTTTCGCTTCGTCATCAGCATAAGCGGTTGAATGGAATAACCCGAAACCTTCAAGCATTTCAGGATATTTTTCGGCAAAAGCAAGAGCGATATAACCGCCCATGGAATGGCCAATTAATGTGCATTTTTCTATGACTGCATTGGTAAGAAAACGGTGCAGTTCATCAGCGTATTCTTCAACGGTTTTACAAAAAGTAAAGAGAGAAATATTAGGCCTGACTACGGTGTAATATTCATTTATTGAGGCATCAACACTATCCCAGATGGAATCGTCTACCCCGTGACCATGCAATAATACCAGTGTTTTTCTGTGTAGATTCATAGTTACTTATATTCAACGGTGGAGTTATTCTTTTGTTAAATATACGGAAAACGTTCTCGAAATTCTGGTTTTGATGTGAATTGATTGTTAAATGTGGAGCGAGGAGATATCGATTGTGTCAGTGGTCAAAGTAAATAAACTTGATTTTGATTAATATCATTTATTTAGCAATACTTCTTCATATACTATTTCTAAAATTAAATTTTATGAAGATTAACCACATCTAGATTTTTTATATTTATAAAATCTTTCTCATTATTTGTGATCAATGTATAGCCATTAGCCAAGGCAGTCGCGGCAATAATTGTATCAGCAAGCTTGATCCTCTGTGTTTTTCGTAGTGATATGCAAATATCAATAATGACTGTATCAATCTGAACAACGTTAGCCAGTGCAATGAATTCTTCCATAGCTTTTGTTGCATTTTTGTATCCCAAAAATTCTATATACGTAATAAATGAAATTGTAAAGTCTTCGTTAATTACATCAGCCAAAAAACGTAACCCATTTTCGGATAATTTATGCGTCTGGGCATCAATAAGTGTGTTAGTATCTATCAGAAATTTCTTTCCCATTCATTACGACTTTGCGTTACATATTCCTGCATTTTTTCACCTTCTTCGATACTCAAAGTACCGAAAAAGTCGGACGGTTTTTTTTTGGGTAGAACAGAAGCTGTGGTTTGTTTTACTTCATCATCAATATAAAAAAGCACATGTACTTCTTTTCCAACATAAGCGTCTGGAAGAGATATAGACATATCAAATGTTGTTTTATCGGGGGTTATTATAGTTTGTATCATTGGAATTTTATCTAGTAATAAAGAATTCCTAAAAGTCTTTACTTATTCATTTGTTCAACTTCCCAATTTCCTCCTCCCTCAAAACCCGCCTCAAAATCTTACCAACATTTGTTTTTGGTAATTCAGTTCTGAATTCAATTTTCTTAGGGCATTTATAGGCAGTCAGGTTTTCTTTGCAAAACGCTCTTACTGTTTCTTCCGTAAGCTCAGGATCTTTTTTAACGATAAATAATTTGACAAGTTCACCAGATTTTTCATCCGGAATACCTACACAAGCCACTTCCAGAACTCCCGGACATTGTGAAACTACATCTTCAACTTCATTTGGATATACATTGAAACCAGACACCAGAATCATATCTTTTTTCCGGTCTACAATTTTGAAGTATCCGTCGGCATCTTCGTAACCCAGGTCGCCGGTTTTGAACCAGCGTTTTCCGTCTTTTTCAAAAATAACCAAAGCCGTTTCGTCCGGACGATTAAAATATCCAAGCATAACCTGTGGACCGAATGCACAAATTTCACCAACTTCCCCCGTATCAGCCCACTCTCCATTTTCTCTTAAAATGGCCATGGCAGTACTTGGCCAGGGAATTCCGATTGTTCCAATTCTGTTTTCACCAATTAATAAATTGGACGACAAAACAGGCGATGTTTCTGAAAGTCCGTAACCTTCACAAGCCGGACAGCCCGTTGCGGTCAACCATCTTTCAGCAACAACTTTTTGCAAGGCCATTCCGCCCGCAGTGGTTGCTTTCAACTGACTAAAATCAATTTCTGCAAAACGCGGATTATTCATTAATCCATTGAACATGGTGTTAACGCCTGTAAATACATTAATTCTGTACTTTTTCAGATCGTTAATGAAAGCATTCATGTCCCGGGGATTGGTAATCAATACATTCATTGCACCGATTTTTATTCCGGTAAGCGCATTTACTGTCAGTGCGTAAACGTGGTAAAGCGGCAGTGCAGCCACAAAAACCGGAATTTCCATTTCACCCATTACTGGTGTGATCCAGGCACTATTTGCTTCTACATTGGCAATTAAATTTCGGTGTGTAAGCATTGCACCTTTTGAAACGCCGGTTGTTCCTCCTGTATATTGAATAAAAGCAATATCAATATTTGAAACAGAAGGCTTTGTATAAGTAAGCCCGGCACCAAGCGAAAGTGCTTCACTGAAAGAAACGGCTCCTGAAATATGATAAGCCGGAACCATCTTTTTGACATATTTCACGACTGTGTTTACAATGAGCTTTTTTGGAAAACCCAGCAAATCGCCAATTTCAGTAATGATTATATGTTCGATTTCAGTATTAGCAACAATTTTTTCGAGATGTGCTGCGAAGTTGGCAAGAATGACAATTGCCTTAACGCCGGAATCTTTAAACTGATGCTGCATTTCTCGTGGCGTATAAAGCGGATTTGTATTGACGATCACCAAACCTGCCCTTAAAGCGCCAAACATTGCGATTGGATATTGCAGCAAATTTGGCATTTGAATTGCAATTCTGTCGCCTTTCCGCAATCCCAGATTTTCCAGATACGCTGCGAAATTTCTTGAAAGTTCATCCAGTTTGCCAAAAGTCAGCTCTTTGCCCATGTTGGCATAAGCAGACCTGTCTTTATATAATCCGAAACCAATGTCCATCAAATCAATAAGTGAAGAATAGGCATCAGGATTTATTTCGTAAGGAACGCCTTGGGTATAATATTTCAGCCAGGGATATGTTTCTTTTGACACGGCAATCATAGGTTCAATCTCAAATATGGATGAAGATTTTTTCAGGATATAAGTTAATCAATTGAGACAAATAAATATTGAAGTAGTCCAATTTTATTTGTCTCACTATTATAACGCTATTTACGGGATGAAATACTATTCAACAATCATATAAATTATCTTTTGGAAAGCTCCCAGCGCCATAGCAATCCTTCTTCCGGGTCATTTACTTTATCATCTGTTCTTTGAAAACCTAACTTTTCCAAGATATGGACAGATGCATTTTCCTCCGCCATCGTATGCGCCAGGATTTTATGTACACCGGATTGTTTAAAAGCGTGATCGACAAGTGCTTTTGCAGTTTCGTGACCAAGTCCCATGGACCGGTGTGATGAAGCAATTTCGTAGCCAATTTCCACCATTCCGCTGGAATCCGGTTCGCCTTTGTAGCCACATGATCCGATCAGAATATTTCCCGGTTTGTAAACTATAAGATAAACCCACCATTCGCGTAGCGGAGGGTGGGCTTTCCAACGATGATAAGAAGGTGTAAAAGTATCACGAAATTCGGTCCACTTTTTTGGGACGTTAACACCCATTACACGGCCAAGGACATTATTGCCCATACGGATCGCATCAAAAAGGGTGTCATCGCAAGCAACAATATCTAAACGGGGACTTTGAAGAAGCATCTTTAAGTTAAAAAGTCAATCAAAGTCCCAATTTACGAAAATCAGTCTGAATTGTTTTCATCAAAACGATCGGTGATCGCTTTACGGATGGCTTGATGAGGGCGCATACCGGAATTTTTAGAACGGGTCACAGCTCTGTCCGATGCATTTGAACGCGCACGTAAAGCCAGATTTGAAACGGTCATATGGCCCGATCTCCAATGTTCATATTCTTCATCGCTCATGATATCACGGGTAACTTGTCCGTGCGCATAACCATCTCCAAACGATTGAATGCGGCTATCCGTCAATGCAAGTTTTCGTTCTTCTTCAAGATGCTCAATTTCCGTACGGATTGAAGCTTCTTCCTGTTTCAATTCTTCCCAGGTTGGCAATACCGCAATATCATTCTCTAAAATACTTTTCTGGGCAAGTTGTTCAGAAATTATTGCTTGCAAATCGTCAAGCTGATTTTCAATTTTTTTCCTGCGTCTTTTCAATTTCCATAATTTCGGATCAATTTGAAGCCACCGCATCCAGAATCCCTGCAAAACCGGCAGCGCCATTCCCAGAGAAACTGCACCGGCAATAGCAAACAGAACGCCACTTAAAACGAATGACATCAATGCCCATGGACTATTAACCAGATCCAGATTCAGCTGGTCAGAACTTTTTAAAGCCTGCTCAATTTTATTCGTTAATTCAGGACTGTTTATCGGGGCGCCAGTCAGTGGGTCAACTGCATTTAATTGCAGGCCTTTAACTGATTTATTGATGGCTTCTTTTAATTTATCTGTACGATAAGCCTCATAACGGAACCAGCCTAAAACGATCAAAGTCACAATGGCAAAGATTGATAAAATCAACTTAAACTTCGCATAATTGGATTTTGCTTTTGGCGATTCATCTTTCTGATATGGCTCTTCAACCAAACGATCATATGCCGGCTTTAACAAAACGGATAACATCGCAAGACCAATTGCAAATGCCCATGCTTCATTTACATTACGAATATTCAATGCATAAGCTACAATCTCGTGCGAGATGATAAGGTCGCCGGCAATGAAAGAAATACCTGCAACCAGAAATATCAATCCAGCTATCAGGGAGTAGTGCGGACCGGAACTCACGCGTTTTGCTCTTAATTCTTCTGCTTGTTTTTCAATATCAGCGACAGAAGAATCCAGGTCTTTTATTTTTTTTGCAGTTTTGTTTACACCCATCAGCTGTTCCTGAAGCTTGTCAAAAGATAGCTTATGAGTTTGAACAGTTTCCTGTCTTTTATTTTTAATAGAATCAAGTTCTGATTTTTTTTGATCCAGGCGATCCAAGACCCAGTCGTGGCTGACGTTGCTCGACAAATAGGCTTCATAAACCTGGCGGTCTAATCCTTCAAGGCCACTACTGTAACCATGCTGATAGTCGCTGTTTTGATTAGGCTGTTGCTCGTCCATAACTTCGATTATTTAGTAAGAATAGCATTTCGCGCAAAAAAATCATTCCGCACTTTTTCTGATTTCTTGTAATTGCTTGTTTGTAAGTTGATTTTTCATACGTCGTGCAAGCGAATACTCACTCTCAAAAAGCTTGATCAGCATATCACGTTTGGCATAAATCCGGTCGCGTTCCGTTTCGGACTGGCCTTGTTCACGCAAAATCTGCCACTTTTTTACACGCAGTTCATCAACCTCCTGTTGCAAAGTCTGAATCTCACTTTCCCAGTTCTGCATATGATTCGCAGTTTCCTCGCGATCGCGGGTGACGTTGAACAAAGCATGTAAATCATTTCTCAGAATGGTCACATTGCTAAGAAGAAGTTTTCCGGCGAAGAGGAAAAGAAAGAAGACAAAAACGAATAAGGCTATTCCCTGGAATAATCCCTGATAAGGCAAAACATTGGCAAAAACGAATAACGCCGCCGCAAACGGCAAACCGATTTCTTCAAGTAACGAACGCCATGAAACTTTGGAATCTGTATCATGAAACATAGAAATTCTTCCAAAAAGACTAAACATCCCAGCCAGGAAAATGCCGAGTGCAATCCATGAGGTTTCCGCAAAAGCTGGTTTCAAAGATTCCCTGATCAGGAAAAAATTTCCAATACACATAGCGACTGATAGCGACAAACCGATCAAAGTTCTTGGCAAATGATGCTCGCCGGCAGATTTTGATACGATCAGGTTTTTTAGCTTGTTTTCAAGTTCCTCAATCCGATTGGTCTTTTGTCCGATAAAGAGATTTTGCTCCTGAATACGCTCATTATGCTGCTCAATACTGCTTAAATGCGGTGCCGCAAGATGTGAAAAGTATTTATGGATTATATCGGTTTTCTCAGTCGGATCCGATTCTGACAAGCCAAACAAAACGCCTTCGTCGCGTAATGTATCTTCGTCTTCCAGCCAGTAAGGAATAACCACTTCGGTCTTTGCTGGTATTGTTGTATTTTGTTGATAATGAGTATTGTAATTGGTTGCTGTCACATTGCTGACAGAGTGATTTAATGATTTTTGAGGCATGGTGTCTTTGAAGCTCACAGGAGTTTCGGTAGGAAATTCGGGTTCGTCATCATAAAAATTTTCTTCGTCATCCTTCGAAGAACGGAACCAGTTTGTGATACGTTCAGTGAATTTGGCCATAGTTTGTCATGGTTTATCCCGCAAGTATCCATCAAAACTGAGAAATTGCCAATATTATTGTGATGACCGGTTTTTTTAATAAGTAAAGCGCTGTGAATTAGGTCTTTGGGAACATCTGTTTCAATGCAGTCCAAAGTTTCTTTTTCAACACAACATCAGCTTCGATAACGGCCAGCGGGTCGGTCAGGAGAAACCAGATTCCTTCTACTTGTTTGGGTGTATAAGGTGGAAGAAGCAGATCGAGCCGGAGCTTGATCAAAGGAACGCCGAAGGTTATGAAGTAATTAATCCGTTTTTCCGCAAGCACATTTCTGGCATCCGGACCGGATAAAAAGCTGAAATTGAGAATGTCGGAATTTTCGGAAGATTGCCCGACTGCCTTTAAAATATTATCAAGGAACAAAGCTTCTGAAACCAGCATTTCCTTCTGTTTTGGTTCGTCAATTAATATCAAAACCTTATGGTTAAGCACCGGAAACTGAACAATAGGAGCAACGGGCTTAGTAGTTTCAATATTGACTTTTACAACAGGTTGAGGTATTATTTCCCTCACTGGGGTAGCTGCCGGCACTTCAATTTTAGCCGGGATAATTTCAGGAACTACCTCTTTTTCTTCCAAACGGACAACTACATCTTCCTGCAATTGGAAAAGTGTTTCGTTTTGATATAAAATTTGAAAAAGTGCTGCTGAACTCATTTCCTGATCTTATTATTGTATACTCCAGATACCCAGTTTTTTCTTTTGTGCGTCAATTTCAAGATTAGCATATTCAATACTGTTTGAATATTTCTTGAAGTGAATCGCCAATCCTTTTTTTACAAGTTCCTTATTCAGTACGGATCCGTTTGGTAAAATCACTTCCCCTAAAAGACGTCCGTAGCGGTCAAATTCGCCTGTATGTTTTATGTTTACAATCTTACGAAAACATCTTTCGGAAGTATATTGTTTCGCCACTTTATAAAACGGTTTTCCTCGTTCGGGAGAATTAATATGCAAAAAACGGATTCTTACCGGTTTTCCCTGGCGCAGACCTGCCTTTTTTCCATCAAAAATAAATTTCAATTCAATGGTATCTCCATCCTGAATTCCAATTACCTCGGCTTTTAACGGATTCGGTAAATTACTGGATTTTGGAATGTCCTGTTTTTCTCTTTCTGTAAGATATTCTCTTTTTTGAAAAGATAATAAGCCAGGCAACAAAAGGATGGCAATCAGGTAATGTATTAGTACTCGGGATGTTGTTACTTTACAGAAGCGCACGCGTAAATAATAAGAATAAGTTGAAAGGTTAAAGGTAAGCAATACTTTGTGATCGGAGACTTTATCTTATTTGTTTTATCTTTGAATAAATGCTTTTAAAATTCAACGCACAGCTTATGACAATTGACCAACTGGATCTTGCCGGCACTTATACCTATGCAGATTATCTTCAATGGACATTTGAGGAGCGTCTGGAAATAATAAAAGGAAAGATTTTTAAGATGTCTCCTGCGCCGGCAAGAAGACATCAGGATATTTCTTTCAAAATTGGTAACAGACTTTATAACTATTTACAAAACGATAGCTGCAAAGTTTACATGGCTCCCTTTGACGTTCGCCTTACTCCATTAAAACGAAACGCCAAACCAGATCAGGTTTATACCGTGGTACAGCCGGACATTTCTGTAATTTGTGATCTTGAAAAACTGGATGACCAAGGTTGTAATGGTGCGCCGGATTTAATTATTGAAATTCTTTCTCCCGGCAATTCTAAAAAGGAAATGAAAGATAAATTCGAAGTTTATCAGGAAAACGGTGTTAAAGAATATTGGCTGGTTAATTCTACTGAAAAAGCGATTTTTGTTTACGTGCTTAACGAATCCGGCATTTTTATCGGTTTAAAACCTTTAATTGAAGAAGAAGTTTTGACGTCATCTGTTTTGCCAGGATTTGAAATGCCAGTCGGCGAAATTTTTGCTGATTAACTAATTTAATTTTAAATCGTACCACTTAATATCTTTCAGTGGAGCACGTCGCGAAACCATTTGTTGGGGTGCGTAATTCTTTTCAAGATAATCCAGAACCTGTTTTTCAGTATCACCCAATTCCCACAAGTTATGATTCGCCTGCATCCAGCGAATTTTTTGTTTCCAGCCATCTCTTGTAAAATGATTGGCTATAATCAGTTTTGTTGAATGGCAACCCGTACATTGCGCTTTCACCATGTATAAGTTTTCATCAACGATCAAGCCTGTTTCAGGATCTTTTTTTGTTGTATCTGAAAGTATAACAAATGGATTTGAAGGCAGAAAATTTTCCTTCAAACTTTCATTTATAGAATTTTCAGTTTCCTGACGAAAAGAGCTGAATATGATTCCCAGGGAAAAGAAAACGATAAGTGTAAGCTTTATTTGATTGGACGAATTTTTCATAATCTGATTCTTAACTTACTTTCACTGCAATTCTTTCACATGCATTGTTAAGATATCCACCCGGATTCCAGGAAGGAATTACCATGGGTTGAGAAACGCCGGAATCATCCGTAGCTTTCACCCAGACTTCGTAATAACCTTTCACAGGAAATTTAATGTTGGTATTCCAATGTTGCCATGCAAGTCGATTCACAGGCGCTTCAAGTTTACAACTCTGCCAGGTCGCACCAAAATCTATCGAAACTTCCACCTTTTTAACAGATTGATCACCCGCCCAGGCATGCCCGCGTAAGGGTAGATTTTCTCCGGAAGTAATTACCGCACCTGTTTTTGGAAAAGTTATGATCGATTTAACAGGCATGGATTCGATGATCCTGAAAAATTCATCCGTTGTAGGAAGTTCTGTTCCGGGAGGAACCGGATTTTTTGGCATTTTGTAGCTATGCCCTTCCATTTTGGCTCCGTCATGTACTTTATTCCGCACAGAAATCCTGCTCAGCCATTTTCCTGAAACCGAAGCCGGCCATCCACCGATAACCAGACGTAATGGATAACCATGAAATTCAGGAATATCTTTTCCATTCAATTGCCAGGCGATTAAAGTTTCGTCTTCCATAGCCTTGGCAATAGGCACGCCTCTTGAAATAGCTTCTTTTTTCGGATCTTTGCTCAAATGCAGATCTTTGCCATGATAGCCGATATAAACTGCATCACTTTTAATACCTACATCTTTTAAAATATCCTTCAATTTTACACCAGTCCATTCTGCACAATGCACGGCGCCTTGTCCCCATTGATTTCCGGATGCGGCAGGATAGTAGCCTGAACGGCCGTTTCCACCACATTCAAGTGTAAGTTGGTAAGTATAATGTTTGAATTTCTTTTTTAATTCTTCAAAAGTATAAGTTTTTGGAGCTATGACGGACTCTCCATCAATGATTAATGTCCAATTCTTTACATCAATTTCCTCGGGAATCAACCCATTATTCCGGATAAACATTTTATCAACCGGAGTAACACGGTCGTCTAGCAAGTTCAGAGGAGATTCAACATTCCATGGTTTATCACCCTGAACGATCATGTCAGTATTTTTTCCTTTTAACGCGTCTTTTTCACCTAACGCAATAGGAAGATATTTTCTGGGTAATTTGTCTGCAAAAACGATTTCACTACCCAATGTAGTAGCTATGGCGGCAAGACTGGTTTTTTTCAGGAAACCTCGTCTGTTAAAATATGACTTCATAGAATGGGATACTAACTATAAAAATTACAAGGTCAATTTATAACAAACCTCGTTATTAAAAGTCATCATTCCCTGAAAATTACTCAAAAAAAGGCCATCCTACCTAAGGATGGCCTTGCGATTCAAGAAATAGCGTGTTTCACTGATTTGAACTTTCATTCTCACTGTTAGTGCATGTATATGTTCAACAGGAAGGGATTTACTGGTTCAATTTTTCAATTTTACAAGAAAAGACCTGCAATGGTAAGTACCTGATCTTTTGTAAGCGGTTCATCAAATGCCTCAGTAATAGCCGCATCCGATTTTCCTGACAAGCCGGTTAAGTTTACACCACCTTGTGTTTTGTTATCTTCTCCTGCATAAACTGGTGCTGGTGCGCCGTCTGCATTTGTGATCCAAGATTTTATTGCAGCATTACCGGTAGCAGCACCAAGCAGTTTACGGACAATCGATGCGTGACGTGCTTCCACTGAATGTACCTGCAAAGCATATTGTAACAAATCAGGATCGCCCATTAAACCGCCAGCCTGACCTTTATACGCTCTTACGCCAGTATCTTCCAAAGCATGTGAAACGGTAAGAAATGTATTATAATCTGTAAACACTGTTGCAAAAGCACCTTTTCCTGTAAAATCAAAAGTTGGCTTTGCTACCGCTTTTGCACCTAATGCGCCTTTAAGGAAAGCAACGTGCTGAGTTTCATGTTTACCAATTTGTGTAAAAATTGCTTTATCGGTAGAAGGAATTAAACCAGCCGCAGCATTAGCAGTTTGGTAAAATCCATCTTCAAGATATTCAAGTGTCAAAGCAAAGTTTAAAATATCAATAGCACCGGCCGACTGGGCATATGCCTTGTTAACGATCGAAGCAAAAGCTGTTGGTACAGCCACAGAAGCAATTTTGCTTCCGATTCTGTTCATAAAATGACGGCGTGTAGCATGTTCCAAACGGCCCATTGAATCACCATCTATTTTTTGAATTTCATCTAATATTTTGAAAATGTCCATATCGGTCAAAAGTTGAAGTCTGTTGGAAAATTATTTAGGTAAGTTAGCTCCGCTAATCTTGGTTTTTACGTAAGGCTGAACGGCAGCAAGAATAGTTGCAGAAGCTGTTGCTTTATCTAAACCATTTGAATCGATTTGCGTATCGCTTGCAAAATCAGCTGTTTTCGGTGTCAGCAAATCGCTGATCGCAGCTGCATGACGGGCTTCAACTGAAACAATTTTCCCAGCAATTAACAGGTAGTTTGCATCTTTAATAAATTTACCTGCACCATTGTATGCTGCAACTCCGGTATCTTCAAAAAGTTTTGCTGCGCCAAGAACTGCCGCACGACTTGTGAAATCAATTTTTGAAAAATCAACTTCAAGTGCGGGAATGATCTGTGTAGGGGCAGCTGCTGTTAAAGCGGCTTTGAAAAAATCTCTGTGGATAACTTCGTGATCGCGGATATCTGTAAGAATTGTAGTTTCAGCAGCTGTGATTCCAGTGTAAGGCGTTTTTACAACTTGTTCGTAGAATGCAGCTTCCAATTGTTCCAGCGCATAGGCGTAGTTTAGAATTCCTACATCACCTGAGCCAAGGTCAACAGTTGCTCCATCAACGGGAGTTACATTATCATCATCGTCATTTTTACAAGCTCCTAATGCAAGTGTACCCACTGCTGTTGCAACACCTGCTGAGCGCAAAAACAGTCGTCTGTTCAGAACTGATTTTTGTCCGTCCTTTTCAGAATCGTTTGGTGAAATTTTATTTTTGATCATAGCAATTAAAGGTTACGATTTTCCTTTCGCCCGTCGAAAGATTATTTGAAAAACCTACGCCTGTAAATTGTCTTTAGATCAATCAATAGTAAAAAAGGTATAATTTATTTACTATTTATCATGTTTCTATTTTATGATTAACGGTTACTATGTGCATAAAAAAGCCCCTGGAATAAATCCAGAGGCTTTTGTGTATAGTGCTTTATCTTCTTGTTATGTTTATTGTTTAACTACTTTATGGGAAATTACCGCGCCGCTTTTGCTCATCATTTGAACTACATACAAGCCTGCCGACAGGTTTTGTACGTTGATTTCACTGCTTGGTGTAGCGGAAGATTGATATACTGTTCGTCCGTTGGCGTCAAAGATTTTGACGTTTTTCACAAGGCTAAAATCATCTGTTTTAATGATTAGTTTTTCAGCGACCGGGTTAGGATAGAAAGAGGTTACAAGATCACCTGCAAAGGTCAGGGACTGAATTCTGCTGTAAGCAAAAGTAGCATCTTTATCGATCATTTTCAGACGGTACAGGTTTTCTCCATTCAGCGGTTTAGCATCTGAAAAAGTGTAGTTTTTCAGCGTAGTACTTTCACCGTTAGATTTCTGCGTTCCGATCAAATCCCAGCTTTTACCATTTTGACTTCTTTCAATTTCGAAACGGTCACTGTTAGTTTCCGCCGTTGTTGACCATTTCAATTGAGCCATTTGGCCTTCTTTTGTAGCTGTGAAGGAGGTTAGGGTGACTGGGAGAGCGGAGCTAACCGCAATACTGGTTGTAGTGTTATCATTCCCAGTTTGGTTGCCGGTTGTTTGCGGTCCATTAAAACCTAAGCTTCCTGTTACTGTCCAAGGTCCGCCAACTTCATCACCAGAGACAATTAAATTAAGAACACTACAATCAGATGGGCCAAATGTTGCAGTTGTATTAGCCAGAGTAATAGCGGTTCCGGTATTTGAAACGATTGTCCATCCAGCAGTACTGGTTTGTGTATTAATTCCTAAAATTGTTACTGACGCACCCGTCAGAGATATTAGCGGACGAAGTATGTCAATTGGAACAAAAACGTTATTTGGAGCATTATTACAAACTGTTACTTGTATAATTCCCTGAGTTCCCTTAGTGATGGACCCCGGATTAGCCAGTAGGTTAATACTAACATCTTGAGCCTGAACCTTATTGACCAGCGTTACTACGCTAAGAATAAGAAATGTTTTTAAGATTATCTTTTTCATCATATAAATGTTAAGATTAGTACTAATTGGCTGTAATGGTTCTAATTACAATATTGTTTTCGAATACGACTTCCCCACCAGATTCCGCTACAATTGTCACTGTAAGATTTTGAGAGGTATTCGATGGTACATTTGCTTTTCTAGTAATCTTAAAGCCAATCTTTGCCCTTCCATTTGCAGGAATATTAACACTCGGTTTGGAAGATACGATTATGAAATTAGGATTGGTGTCTGAAAAATTCCAGTTCTCATTTTCATTGACGATACCACCTTCGACATTTGAAGTAGTATTGACATTTTGATAAGTAATATCAAAAGCTGAAAGCTTGGAAACCCGGAAAGTAATTGTTCTTGACAAATCAGTTGAAGTATTCTGGATTTCATAAAGGTTAACAATGAAATCAAGGGAACCTCCCGATGCCGCAATGCTAAGGTCATTGATTTGTATTGTTGGGGTCAAATCAGGAACTGCTAACACCAAAACATGCAATGTAGCCGTAGCACAAGCCGAAGGCGATCCATTATCACAAGTTGTATAGATAAAATCTACTGGCCCTGTTACACCTGTTGCCGGTACGAAAGTAAAGCTTCCGTCAGCAAGCAGGTTGAAAACACCTTTTGCGTTGGTAATGCTTTGTGTCGTTACGCTATGCCCGTTACCTTCAGGATCTGTATCATTCGTAGAAACATTTCCAGTAGCAGTAATTCCCGCGGCAGTGCTTACATAATCATCAGCAGCATAAGTTGTGTTTGTAGCTCCCGGTTGTTTTACTGTTACATAAACGGTAGCGGTTGCGCAAAGGTTAGTTCCCGGCGTTTCGCATACTGTATAAGTAAATAAATCTTCGCCATAATAACCGGCCGCTGGTGTGTAAACAACATTTCCTGCAACAACCGAAACGGTACCGTGTGCTGGTGTTGTCGGTGTTGGATCACCAAGGACGCCACCTGTATTTCCGGGGCCATCGTTTGCTTTAACATTGATTGTTACTGAACCAGGGCTTGTAGCGGCACCGGTTACAGCAGCAATATCAGTGTTAGCAACGGGTTTATTGGTAACTTTTGTAGGATCAGTAACCGTAATTACCAACGGAACGTCTGTACAAGCAAGGTCAGGAACACAGACAGGTACCTGATAAGTATAAACCCCAACCGTTGTAGCCGTGAAAGTATAAGTTCCATCAGTATTCAATGTAAATGTCGCTCCGGCAGGGTTGCTTCCACCAGCAGTGGCTGTTGGTCCGTAAGTGGTTCCGGCTGGTACCTTATCATTTGTGCTGACATTACCCGGAACCGGTACATTGATTTGTGTTACATTGAAATCAGGATTTTTGACAATGTTACAACTTAAAGCACCACCTCCCTGAGATGTACGGGTATCTACAAAAGCTCCATAAACGTCATTTTCGTTAATTACGCTGGCAAGCGCTCTGAATTCAATTCTTATTTCATCAAATGGCTTAGAAGCGATAAAGCTGACATTGGTTGTAGGAGTTCCAGTTGTTACCGTCAGTACACCCAGCAGTTCCAGATTTAGCAAACCGCCACCAGTTCTTGATTCCTGGAAAGTACCGTTGTTATATGTAGAAATTGTGATTGAATTTAACAAATCAACCTGCGCAATGCTGCCTACCGGTCGGATAATAAATCCGGCTGCTGTTCCAATTGGATATGTATCAATAGGATTAACTACTGCGATAGAAGCAGTAGCACCAACGTTAGCTACGACTGTAACTCTGGAAAAATCAGAATTGCTCGCGGATACAACATTCCATGGATTAGCTATCGTACAACCTGCACAAACAGCTCCTGTAATGCCTGTATTAGCCGAGTTAATAACCACCGGGAAAGAAGGCTGGGTAAGCAGGTAACTATTGTTACATGCAATTGTTCCTGCACATAATTTATCAAAAATGGCACCATATATCTTTATGTTACCAAGATCGGCACCTGCAACCTGATTGAAAGTGATTTTAACTTCATCGTAGTTTACTGTGGCTACTATACCAACAATTTGACGAGTGGTTCCCGTCAAAAGTGCAGTAGAAGCTCCGACGATTAAAGCATTTCCCGTGCCGGTTTGAACTGGCAAGCCGTCATTGAACAAAGTAATAGTAGCAGTGCTTAGAACACCTGCTGAAAGCAAAGTAGATGTCTCTACATCAAAGCCCGCGAAGGAAGTAGGTAAAAAAGTTTCCAGTGCATTACCAACAGCGAAACTTCCTGAACTTGCTACACCGGCCGCCATAACAATAGTCGCTGCATTTGCAGGGTCACTATCGATTACATTACCAGGATTGTTAACAGTACATGCCACGCATGCAATAGAATTAATACCAGTATTCTTTCCATCGACAAAAACAGGAGAACCCGGATTTGTAACACTAGTCAGGGTATTACAAGCAAGTTGATCGGCAATACAAAATCTTGTGAAAACAGCACCGAAAACTTGTGTTGTACCAACATTTACACCGACTGTCTGGCTAACCTTTAATTTTACCTCATTAAAAGGAAGCTTGGTAAGGAATCCGACAACCTGTCTTCCAGTTCCACTTAATAATGGAGCAGAAGCTCCTGCCGCAGTACCATTTTCAAAGAAATCACCTGTTGCTACCCCATTAAGGTACGTTTCAATACGCAGTCCGCCTAAAACGGAAGCACCAACAAGTGCCGGGCTGTTAATATCAAATCCGGCAAATGTTCCTGCGGGATATGTTGTCACAGCATCTCTTATTGAAAGGCTTCCCGATCCGGCTACACTTGCCAAGAGCGCAATCTCTGCATATGTAGCGGGGTCTGTATCAATAGCATTATCTGTATTATTTACGGATCCTACTGAAACTCCTGTAACACCTGTATTGGGTCCATTTACAAAAACAGGGAAATTACCAAGTCCGCCTGTCAAGTGGGTAGGAACATTACAGACCAACTGAGGCCCGGCGCAGAAGGTTTCAAACACAGCGCCATATATTCTTGTTGTTCCAAGATTTGCACCGGTAAGTGTCAAAGTGATTTTTACTTCATCAAATTCTTTTGTCGTTATAAAACCAATTTTTTGACGTGTATTTCCCGAAAGAAGTGAAGTCGATAGTGATATCAGATTACTACCAGAAAAGCTCTCCTCGGCAGTAGTGTTTCCGTCTTTATAAGTTGAAATCGTTAACCCTCCCAAAACATTTGCCTGAAGTAAAGAGGTATTCTGTATATCAAAACCAGCATAGGTTCCTGCCGGATAGTTAGTTTTGGAGTCTGCCACGGAAAGGCTTGCATTTCCGCCAACACTTAGCAAAAATGCAATTTCCGCATAAGAATCGGCATCGTTGTCAACGGCATTAATTGCATTATTTACGGACCCGACAGATATTCCTGATACCCCTGTATTTGCAACGTTAATAATTGCAGGAAAAGTTGGTGCAGCTAATAATGTAGGTGTGTTGCATGCAAGTGCATTTGATGGAGCCGCACACAAATTACCAACTATCGCATAGTAGACGTCTACTGAGCCTGCAATAAGACCTGAATAAGTGAAACGTATTCTGTCATAACTCTTAGTGGTGTAAAACCCTAATTTGGAAATTCCGGCTGTGATTTCACCAGAAACAAGCGAAGTAGTTGTTTTGCTTTCCTGCTCAGTATTTCCAAGATAGGTTGTTATTGTAGCGGCTCCCAATGCTGATGACAGTGCGCCGTTGCCAACGGCAAATCCCGCAAATGAACCACTTGGGAAAACGTTGGTAGTAGTAGCATTATTATCTTTCACCTGAATCCATCCTGATCCTCCAAGAATAAAGTCGAAGTTCGAAGGTGTGGTCAGATTGGCATCAGTAAGTCGGCTTTTGTTCGAAAATTCATCTGTCGAAACAATCGATTGACTGGAGGTTACCGTCAGATTACCAAATGCTGAAACTGTTAATGGCATGTACGTATTACATGTTGCGCTGCTGACCTGTGCAATTGCATTGATGGATACAAACACAGAAAAGAATACATACAAAACAGCAAAAAAGCAGGCATAAGCCCTGCTTCTCGCGAAAGCGGTTGAATTTGAAAATGATTTCATGGTTTCTATATTAGAGGGATTGAAAAACTTTGACCTTTGGATAAGTAAAAGAATGAATACCAAATGACGTGAGCCTTAGCTTATCAAGCGACGGATATAGAGAAACCGCTTTACTGATAAATAAATGATGACGAAGTGATACACACGAAGGCCGGTGTATAATATCTCTCCGAATACGGAAGATAGAAGTGTTCATAACGGGATTAATATATAGTGAGAAATAGTTAGTAAAAGCGCATTATATTATCAGGCATAGTTCTCCCGCAAGGATAAAATCTCGTTATCCTAGGTACAGAAAAGCCGATCAAAAAAGAAATTAAAGAATTACTGGCGGCGAGCCACACTCGAAATATGAATAGGACTGAAGGGTTTGTCCCCGGAATTTATCATATTTTCCGCGACTGTGAAGACGGGGGGATAGTAGTGTTGTGCATTTCATAAAATGTACTATAAATGGTGAGAAATATGTTTATGGGTATTCTTAGAATCGTCAAGACATAAACTGCCTTCCTAACTAGAATATATCCTTTCAATGAGATCGTTGAAAATCTTATTAATATTACTATCTCATTTGACAGTAGTACAGGCTATATTTTAATTTTCCTTCTCTTCTTCTTATTACTACCTTTTAATGATTGTGGAGTTCCGGGCTTGTTTTTACAGACCAGATTTTAAGCCAGCAAGTTATGAGCTATACCGGCAGCATTGTGGGTAAGGTTACTGCAAGGACTTGTAATCTGATTTATAATTTAAGCCTTCACATCTTCAATATAGGGTAATATTCCATTGTATTATCTAAAATTAAATTACTGGTTGGAAATATCAAACTAGTGTCATTCCGTTAAGTATTTTATTCTATCATAAACATAGTAAAATTTCTACAATAAACTAACACTTAATTGGAAATTTTTACTGAAAAAATATTTTACGGTAGAATGACGCTCTGAGTCAGGAAAAAAATGTCAGAATATTGAGAAATTTGAAGAAGACTTTCTTGGTGTATGAATGCGATTATGTAATATAATATCGACAGTTCTTTTTTCTTTTAAGATGGGTCAATAGACACAAAAAAACATCAAAAATAAAAGCCCGGTATAAATTATGCCAAGCTTTTGTCTTTGATGTTTGTACCAAAAAGTACAGATTTTTGAGATAACGTTGAGTAAAAGTTTATGTAATATTTTTTAAATTTTAATGTTAATGAATATTTAATCGGTATATCAGACCACAATAGATTACAATTTCAATCCGAAGTAATACTTGTTCTACACAAAATCGGGTAAAAACTTCGATGTAAATATATAAAAATATTTGTAATTATATAAATGGTTGAAATAAAAAAATATAATTTTTTTTTGTTTTGAGAACTATCGTAGTTGGCCGGAAAAGATATTTAAAAGACGGTAATGTGATAAAATATCAAATTTATTTTATAATTTCTATCTTGATTACAATTTCTTATAAATACTGGTATGAAGATTTATTCTGTGATATATTCTAACTTTCTTATTATCAGTAGTTTTAAAACGATATTGGTCACATTTACTTAAATTTTCCAGGAGATAGGCGGAGATTTTATTGTGTTATTCTAAAGATTAAAAAGCCTGAAATAATTGTTGAACAAAATTGAAAAGATCATGAAAAAACTAATAATGGCTGTAATAATGGTATTTTTACTTTCTTCATCTTTTGCTAATGCCACAGCCAATAGTAATGTAGAAGTTTTAGTACAAGACAAGATGTCTGTAAAACCAGAGGATTTGCCTGAACCTATCAAGTCTACGCTTTCTGCAGGCGCTTATGCAGGATGGGAAATTACCGAAGCCTTTCTAATAACGAAGCCTGACAAGACTCAGTTTTTCGAGATTATTGTAAAAAAGGGTAGCGAAATGTCAAAAATTAATCTTGATAAAGACGGCAGAAAGGTTGAATAAAGGTTTTAGGAAAGAAAACGCCAAAAAGCAGAAATATTCTCCGGCTTTTTGGCGTTAATTTTTGCAATTTTGCATTTCCGCAAAACGTTAGATAAAGAAATTTTTAATACTTAATCCATTTTTGCCTTATGGCTCACTTGCTCCTTGTTGAAGACGATACTACATTTTCTAAACTGCTAAGTAATTTTCTTGGTAAGCATGGCCATGAAGTGCAGGTTTGCTCAACAATAGCCGGAGCAAAAGAAGCGATACGTTCAAATGCGGGAACTTCAAATGAGTATGCCGTATTGATGCTGGATTATCGACTGCCTGATGGCAATTCCCTGGATCTTTTAAAATTGCTGAGAGAGGAAGGAAACAGAACGCCTGCATTGATCATGACAAGCTTTAATGATATCAGGACGGCCGTGACAGCTATGCAGAGCGGTGCATTTGATTATATTACGAAACCAGTCAATCCGGAAGAATTGTTAATGGTTTTGAAAGAGGCATTGAATAGAAAAGAAACTGTTTCTGTAAAGACAACCAAGAAACCTGAAAAGCAATCGCTTGATTTCATTGAGGGAAATAGTAAGATTTCAAAACAGCTTTACGAGTACGTTCGCTTAGTGGCACCAACGGATATGTCAGTGATCATTCAGGGTGAAAGTGGTACGGGTAAGGAACATGTAGCGAAATCAATCCACCGTTTGAGTAAACGTAGTGAGGGTCCGTTTGTAGCCATAGATTGCGGATCACTGTCAAAAGACCTGGCTGCCAGCGAACTGTTCGGACATAAAAAAGGTGCTTTTACGGGAGCGCTACAAGATAAAATTGGTCAGTTTGAAGCAGCTGACGGCGGGACATTGTTCCTGGATGAAATTGGTAATCTTGGATATGATGTCCAGATAAAATTGCTCAGGGCATTGCAGGAAAGAATTGTGGTACCAATTGGAAGTACAAATCCTGTTAAGGTTGATGTCCGGTTAATTGCTGCTACAAATGAAGATTTAATGGTGATTTCTCAAACTGGCGACTTCAGGGAAGATCTTTATCATCGCTTGAATGAGTTTAAAATTCAGGTACCTGCGCTTCGTGAAAGAGGGGAGGACTTGGCAGTATTTATTCAGCATTTTGTTGATAAAGCGAATGAGGAATTAGGAAAGGATGTTCGTGAAATATCTAAGGAAGTAATGGATATTTTTCAAAAATATGACTGGCCTGGTAACTTGCGCGAACTTAATAATGTAATAAAAAGGCTTGTGCTCTTATCAAAAGAAGAGATTGCGGATCTTAAATCACTTCCTCAGGAAATGATCACTTCGATGCAGGCAGTACCAGCCGCTCCCGTAAAATTGCCGGGAGGTTCCGATCTTAAATTATTACAGGAGACGCATGAAAAGGAAATGATCGAAAAAGTTTTGCAGGATGTCCGCTACAATAAAAGTAAGGCTGCGAAGCTTTTGAACATTGACCGCAAAACACTTTACTATAAAATCGAAAAATATCAGATCGAATAAGAAAGAATCTTTTCGTCAATCTGTTCTATCAATAAATCAGCCTCTGCAACTGTTTCATTCAGTTCGGAGGCTGAAATGCTTTCAGGGTTTTCTCTAAGTGAAACTTCGATTTTTCGGAATTGGACCGAGATTTCGGGTGCTCCAATTTGTCCAATACGACCCGATAAACGATGCGCTATCTCTGTAATGGTTTCAACATCATTATTAGATATAGAATCTTTCAAGTGCGATAAATCAGTCCGGGTATCTTTTACAAATTGTTCTAAAATTTCTTTCAGCAAACTTTCATCACCAAAAGTCATTTCTTCCAAAACACTAAAATCTGGGGCACTTGACAGTTTTTCTGCACTTACAACAGGTGGATTGACAGGAATTTTTACCGGCTGATTATCCGAATTTGCCTGTAACAAATCCAGAATTTCATTAGCATGAAACGGCTTCATTAAGATTCCGTCAAATCCCATTTCCAAAAGATTACTTTGTTCTTCCGGTAACGCTTGTGCCGTCAGGACATAAATTTTAACAGACTTCGCCGCTACTTTTCTTAAACGCTGGCATAATTCTGCACCATTGAGGCCAGGCATACGCATATCCGTTAGCACGACGGTAACTTCGTTGTCCCATTCTCTCGCCAGAACTTCTTCGGCTGATGAAAAACATTCGTGCGCAATATGATGGCTTTCCAAAACCGAAGCACACCATTTTAGGATGAATGCATCATCATCTACAAGCCAGACTTTGCCGGTAATGTTGTAAGTTTTTTCCAGTGATTTATCTGTAATTCCTGTCGGTGTTTCACCTTTTGGAAAATCTGTGTTAACAATAAATGTTGTTCCTTTATTTAATGTACTGTTCACTTCAATAGTGCCGCCCATGGCATCCACCAGCGCTTTTACAATACTCAATCCTAAACCGGTTCCTCCAAAACGACGGGCGATAGAAGGATCCGCCTGTTCAAACTGATTGAAAACACGGTTTGCCTGCTCTTTTGACAATCCGATTCCGGTATCTTCAACTTCAAATTTTACAGTGTAATTATTTTTTATTTCCGTGTGCGTAACCCGTAGCGTTACCTGACCTTTTTCCGTGAATTTGATGGCGTTTGTAAGCAAATTGTACAGGATCTGACGAAGCCGGAATGGATCTCCTTTTAAATACACATCTGCACCAAGTGAATTTTCCAAAGACAAAACCAAAGATTTGGCAGTGGCCGTCGGACTCAACATTTTTACTACCTCGTTAAGTAAAGGTGTTATAGCAAAAGTGCGTTCTTCAAAAGTGAATTGATCTGAAATAATCCTGCTGTAATCCAGCACTTCATTTACCAGATATAACAAATGTTCCGATGCAGAATGAAGTGTTTCCAGATCTTCTTTTTTCGGTTTTTCTTCTTTTTTCAGTGCTTCTGCATAACCGATAATCGATTGCAGCGGTGTCCTAATTTCATGACTCATATTGGACAAAAACCGCTGTTTTGCCATACTGTGATACTCGGCTTCTTCTTTTGCTTCTTCAAGTTCGTAACGGTATTTGCTGCTTCGGGTAATATCTGTAAAAATAAAATAAGCCAGCAAAGCGGTTAAAAAGAAAAATCCGATCATAATATATTCGATCTGATTGATACTTTCTCCAACCATATTTTGGGTTTGCAAACCATCCGTACTAGCCTGGCGAACAATCTCACCTTCAACCTCCTGCATCACATTTCGCAATTGTCCCACCAGCGCATTTCCAGCCGTTGTTAATTCATGTTCACGATTAACAAAGCGATCTGTTCGGGCACGCTGGGATTTTTCAATGGCTTGTACCGCAACGCCAACCTGTTCTATAGTGCTGTCTTCACGCGCAACGGTCAGCGTATCAATATGTGATGTAACTTCTTCTTTTCTGACAATCTTTGGCACCACAACCGGCGGTGCGGTTTTTACTTTTTTATTACCAAAAACGCGGTTGAAAAATCCCTTTTTTTCTGCCTCAGGGGCTGCGGAAGCCACTGGTTCTGTGTAAACTGTCGTGGTGGTAGTTCTTCTTTCTGTGGTAATTACAGTGCTGTCCGGTTTCTTCTTTTTCTTGGTCGTGATAAGTCCGGAAATGCTATGTACTTCTTCTGAAAGTGCCTTATTATTTACAAGTTTGGATCTAACTTTTACATAATCACTGTAAATACTGTCGCGGGCGATGAGGATGCTTTTCATCGAATCAATGCGTATTACCTGCAATGGTGTATCGCGACAAAAGAAACTTAGCGTATCCAGCGTACGGATAAGCTGCGCCGACTGATTCAAAAATTGCTGCTTAATAGAATCTTCTTTTTCAGGAAGGGGCCGTGCATTTTGCAGTTGGTCCAGCAAAAGAATATCCTTGAAAACTTTGTTTACAATGCGCAATTTTTCGCTGGGCGTAGAAAGAATTTCCAGCTTTTCCAGCATGTTTTCAAATGCAATTTTACTGACAATCCATGAAGATCCGAGCGCTATGGCGGCCACAAAGAAGCCCAGCAGCACCTTGCCTTTTACAGACTTTGTAAACGATCTGTTTCTTTTTGAAGACATTATAGATTGATCATGTATTTGTTAGTAACGCAATTTTGCAAAAAAAACGTTTAGTTTTCCAAAGAATGCATTTCGGGTCAATTTTAGAGAATCAGGTTTTAATATTTTAAACAAAAAAAGCAGGCCACCTCAATAAGAAGTGGCCTGCCGAAATATTTTTTTGACTTATTATTTTGCCAAGGAATTGATCCAGGCGGCAATTTTCATTGCATCTGCTTTTGGAACCTGAGGCATTGGAGCCATTGGTGTTGCAAAATCAGGCCAGTTTTCAGGCTTCGGAGCGTAGATTAAATCAACGATCTGCTGATTTGTATATTTACGTTTCGCAACATCAACATAAGCAGGACCCACTACTTTTTTATCCATTGCATGGCAAGCCAGACAGGTATTTTTTGTCAGTAAAGGTTTAACTTCTTCCCATGTTGGTGCTTTTGAAGCTGAGGCAGTTTTCGCTGGTGCAGCTTTTCCTTTTCCGTCCGGAGAGATATGTTCTTTTACCGGTGCTGCTTCTGTTGCTTTTACATTTCCTGATCTTGTTGTTTTCAAATCAGCGGCTTTCAATTTCTCGCCGTCAGGAATGTTGTTTAATGTGTAATAAGCATCCGGGTGAACAAGTGACCAGTAATTTCCGGCAGCACGTACACCTTCAAGCTGGATTTTATGAACAAAATACTGACGCATTCCGTCCAGTACGATTCTCACTTTTTTGCCATCTTCTGATACTTTCACGCCTTTTACAGTCACTTCTTCTGTATTGATCGGAGGACTTCCGTATACAGGATAGTGTTTGTACAAATAGCTGCTCACTTTATAAGAATCAAGATCTTCCGCAGATTTGCGGTCAACCGGCATAGTAAATTCAATTTCAAAACCGTCTGGCTGCGCTTTTACAGTATACATTTCAAATGGCATTTTACCATTCCAAACCAAACGCTGCAAGCCCTGATTTGCATCACCAGCTGAACCCCATCCGCGGTTTGTTTCACCCACGAACATAGAACCATCTTTATCAAAAGCCATACGCAAAACACCCGACTGGAATCCGCTGCGGAAACCGATAGAAGCACCCTGATATTCACCTTTTACTTTTTCAAGCACCAGACGCATGATATTACTTTGTCCCTGGTCACCTACAAAAACCTGACCTGTAAATGGACCAAAACCACCTTTTGTTTCATCCATAATCAATTCAGAAGTAGAAACTCCGTGAACACCATAAGGCAACCAAACAGCAGGAAGCTGAACCATCGGATATTTTTCTTTCAGCTGATACAAGAACTGAGGCGTTTCGTTACGCGTGTTTTCAGGTTTGATAGCGCGGTCGTTCGAATCCCTTTCTTTGCGGTTATCACGTTCTGCGAAGAATTGTTTTTCAGTCAATTTAACCGGAGAATTTGGTAATTCAGCCCATTTCAAACCGGCTGGATGTCCCATAAATCCACCTTTTTTCACAGGAAAAACACCACCTGTTCCCATCCAGTCACCCTGATTGTCTGTATACCAAAGTTCGCCAGCCAACATACTGATACCGGCAGGAGAACGAACTCCCGTTGCGTATGGCTCAAACTTTCCATCAGGCGTGATACGGAAAATCCATCCACGGCCAGGAACACGGCTTTCGCCTCTCCACCATTCTTCGTCACCAAATGCTACGTTTCCACTTACGAAAAAGCTTCCGTCCGGTGCAACTTTTGGACCGAAAGAATATTCATGATAGTGACCCGATAATGGCCATGCATAAACGGTTTCATAAACATCTGCTTTTCCATCCCCATTTTTGTCAATCAGTTTTGTCAACTCGCCACGTTGTGCACAATACAAAACACCATCTTTGTAAGCAAGACCAAGAATTTCATGCAGACCTGTTGCGAATTTTCTGAAATAGGGCGTGCGGCTCGTTGGATTATCCACGATCCACACATCTCCGCGACGTGTTGAAATTCCCAGAGATCCGTTTGGCAAACTTGTCAGACCACCCACTTCCAATACAATTCCCTCAGGAATCGGCGGGGTGATAATCTTGTAAAAATCCTCCTCTTTCGGCGATTCCTGAGCTTTTACCATCGGTAGAGCCGCCAAAATTATTAATGCTATTTGAGCAATTTTTTTCATTGTTATTATCAGCTTATAGCTTTGATTACTTTGAGTTTAGAATAATATGGCGTATTTCAGATCACCATTTTTCACCGGAACGATCAGTTCCTGGTTTCCATTGACAGTTCTGATCTCAGGTTTCACCGTTTTGTCAGTGATCTGGATAAAGTACGATTTGTTGTTCACCGCATAAAGTCCTTCCGAAACTTTTTCAATAGAAGTACCTTCTGCCAGTTTCGCTACAAGATCTTTTGCAGGATTTGTAACTTTCACTTCACGTTCAAAATATTGATCGTTAACAACTGAAAGATGATCAGAAACCGGTGAGCCGAAAGCGATATAATTGAAAGTAGGAGCGTCTGTATCATCCAATGAATATCCTTTTGGACGGTAACCGCTTCCGGTTGTATCCGCAACCCAGGCAGATTGTCCGTTAATTTTACCAAGCAACATATCATTTCCTAAAAGCGTAACGCTGCCACGTGGACGGGAAGATCCATCACCACGGTCATGCCACATTGGCGTTGCGTCAAGGAATTCTCCACGCCAAACCTGCAAAACTGCACCTTTTTCCAGGTCATAGGTGTAATGCAGGTTTGAAGGACTTCCTACCGAAACTGCGTGTACGATACGGATGTTCTTCGCTGTCGGCGTTTTTTTGAAATCCATAAAACTGCGCATAACTGTGTTGGTAGGAGCAGTAACAAGAATTGGATCAACACCACCGCCTGTTGCGCCGGAGCTCAAAGTATTCAAAGAAGTTTCTCTGAAACCAGGACCAGAAACCCAAAGTCCAAGGACTGGTTTCATCCAGCCTTCTGTTTTGTTGTTGAAAAGTTCAATGGTGTGATCGCCGGCAGCTAATGTAGTTTTTGCCTGGCGGAAACTGTTATTGTCTCTTCCTTCCAATGGCAGCACATTTTTACCGTCAATTTTCAAATAAGAATTGCCTGCTGCCTGTAACCTGAAATTGTACTCACCGGCAGTTGGAGCGTTATATTTACCATTATAAACGAAAGAATAGTTATTCGCTTCTTTCAAAATTTCCCAGGTAAGCGCGTCTGTCTTGCCTGATTCAGCTACTTTTTGTTTTGATAAATCTTCTTTTTCAGACAGATTTCCGTAGTAAGTTTTGTATGTAAGGTCTGATAACGTTCCCGGCTTTTTGTCAAAATTATTGATCACAATGTTTTTGATCGCCAAAGAACCATGGTCACCCTGGATACGGATAGGGCCCATCGCAACATCTTCTGCTGTAAGAGAACCACGTGTCGGGCCGCTTACTGCTACATTTTCATGGATAAGAACGCCATTCAGAATTATTTTCAGGAACACAGCGTTTGAGATTTTCTTTCCGCTCACATCGAAACGCGGAGCCTGGTAAGAAATTTTAATATTTTGCCACAAACCAGGAGCTTTGGCTACATTAAAACGAGGAGCATATCCTTCGTAACCTTTTTCGCCTTCCGGTTTGGAATCATTCCAGCGTTCGTAAATTCCACCATTGTCATTATACTTGGCTGTTTTTTTACCCCAACTATCAAAAAGCTGAACTTCATAATTGCCTTGAAGATAAATACCGGAATTGGATTCTTTTGTCAACATAAAATCCATTTCAATATCTAAATCTCCATGTTTGAAATTTGATATCAATTCATATTCCTGGCCGTATTTTCCTTTTTCGTGAATGGAAGCTAAAACTCCTTTACCAGGTTTGGTATTCAAAACATTGACTTTGGAAATATCAACAGAGGCGTCGCCCACAATTTTCCAATTGCCGGCTTTGTTCGTAAATGCGCTAAGATCGTTCAGAGGTATAGCCTCCTGTGCAAAAGCGGATTGCACGGCTATCACTCCCAGACCCCAGGCGAAAAGTTGTAAAAAGAAACTGTTAGGTTTAAACATACAAAAAGTAAGCTTAATAGGTTTATAGATAAAAAGAGGTACAAATTACGATATAAGAATCGGGAAAATCACATTTCTTTTCTGCCGAAAAAACATTTATCAACCATTTTAACACACTATTCCATAATACACAAGAAAAGTTTCAGGTTGAATTATTATCAATCTGAATACTTCTTAAAATCAAAATACGACTAGTCTGAATATTGACAGATCCAGCCTGCGGTTTGTTGATGAACCGCTGCTGGATCTGCCGGAAAAAGCTAAACGTAAGGAATAATTATATCTTGATGATTTGGGTATTTTTCAGTGTAATCGGGGAGTGAATTTTAACGCACAAAACTAAATCGGTTTAGTAAACTTACTTAGATATTAATAATTTTTCAATAGTGGCTTTATTATTTACATATTATTAATATGATTTCAGGAAACCGCTTTTGTTGAAGAATCCCTGATAATCAGCTGTGCAGGAAGAATAATTTCATGAATATTGGTATCTTTTTCTTTCAAAGCATTCAGCATAAGTCTGATAATATGCGTTGACAGCTCCGGAACGGGTTGGGCTATAACGGTGATAGACGGACTATAAAATTTAAACAAGTCGTGATCATCAAAGGATACGACGGCAATATCGTTTGGGATATTCAGTTTCAGACTTTTAATTGCCTGTAAACCCCAGACACCGATGTAATTGGTTGAAAAGAAAACTGCGTCAATTTCCTTGTTATCAGTAAGAAATGAAGCAATTTCGCTTACGTTTTGTTCCGGACTGTTATAAAAATTGAGTTTTTTGACGAATGATTTCAAACCCGCACCTGAGACTGCTTTATCATAGCCACCCTGCCGGTCGACCATTTGCATCTGATCAGATTCAATTGATACAAAAGCAATATTATTAAAGCCGTTCGTGATTAAGTGGTTAATTGCCTGGTAGCTGCTGTTCAGGTTTTCAATACCAACATAATTACATTTCAGTTTTGGAAGATTTCTGTCAATCAGAACAACGGGAATATCCTCATCAATAAGCGATTGGATTTCATCTTCAATTCCTTCCGGAGGTGTGATAATAAATCCGTCAATGGAGCGATCACGAAAAAGGCGGATGAGTTCTATGGCTTTTTCTGTTTTGTTATCCGTGCTGCAATAAATAATGCGGTAACCTTTACTATGCGCTTCCTCCTCAATCAATCTTGCAACCTGGGCAAAAAGAAGGTTATTGGAAATATCTTCCACCATCAGACAGATGATTTTGGATTTGCCCGTCCGTAATCCCTGAGCCATCATATTGGGTTTGAAATTCACCTCTTCGACAAATTTCAAAACCTTTTCTGTAAGTGCCTCACTGATTCGTTTTTCCTTGGCCTTACCGTTTAAAATGAAAGAAACAGTCGTGATTGATATTCCTAATTCTTTTCCGATATCCCGTATGGAAAGTTTTTTACTCATTTTTATTAAAGGCGGACGTTAATTTGACTAAAATAAAAATTCACTGAAAACGGGGTTCTCAATGAATTTTTACTCCTATATTTTATACAAAAAATTCAGAAAGCAATATACGGAATCATTTCTTAACTGATTCTGCCGCCACTCTTTTCTTGTTCGGTTTGGCACCCATAACGAAATTGATCCTGCCTCCGTCCATGATTTCTGCATGCGTAATGTAATTGCGGGTCAGAACTTTACCGTTCAGTTCAATTTTCTGAATATACACATTTTTATCGCTCTGGTCTTTTACATCGATTTCAAAAGTCTTACCGTTTTCAAGATTAAGCTTTGCATTTTGTACCGTTGGACTGGTAAAAATATATTGATCTGAACCTGGTGCTACCGGATAAAAACCCAGTGAGCTGAAAATAAACCAGGCGCTCATTTGTCCGAAATCATCATTTCCACCTAATCCATCAACAGAAGATTTGTACATCGCTTTCAGGATCATCCGTGTTTTTTCCTCCGTTTTCCATGGTTGATCCAGCCAGTTGTACAAATAAGCTACGTGGTGTGAAGGCTCATTTCCGTGAACATAATTACCAATGATTCCGTCGCGGGATATATCTTCAGTATTTTCAAAATATTTATCCGGCAAATTCATGCTGAAAAGTGAGTCCAGATGGGTTGTGAAACGTTTTTTTCCACCCATCAACTCGATCATATCAGTCGGTGCCTGTGGTACGTACAAACTGTAATTCCAGGAATTTCCCTCAATAAAACCTTGTCCGTGCGTATCAAGCGGATCAAAGTTTTTTCTCCAGGAACCATCATCCAATTTTGGGCGCATAAAACCGATGGATGCGTCATAAACATTTTTGTAGTTAGCAGCACGTTTGATAAACTCATCATAAATGTCAGAACGGTTCAATTTCTTCGCCATTTGCGCGATACACCAGTCGTCATATGCATATTCCAAAGTTTTTGAAACGGAAGACGAATTTTTGTCATCCGGCACAAAACCTTTTTCCATGTAGTAATTCAGTCCGTCGTAATATTTATTTCTGGCTGTTGTCACGCAGGCATCCAGCGCTTTGTTAACATCAAAATTAGCATTCCCTTTGATTACCGCGTCCGCAATAACCGGCACAGAATGATAGCCGATCATACACCAGTTTTCATTTCCATAATGCGACCATACCGGCAGCATTTTATGCACACTTTGGTTATAATGCGCCAGCATGGATTTGATCATATCTGCATTTCTGGCTGGCTGCAAAACGTTGAAAAGCGGATGCAAAGTTCTGTAAGTGTCCCAAAGTGAGAAACTTGTATAATTTGTAAAACTATCCGTTTTGTGAACAATTTGATCAATCCCTTTGTAAGATCCGTCAACGTCCATATAAGTGGTAGGTCCTAAAAACGAATGATACATCGCAGTGTAGAAGTTCACTTTGTCATCTTCATTAATCGCTTTGATCGCAACTTTATTGAATTCTTTGTTCCAAAGCGCTTGTCCTTCCTGTTTGACACGGTCAAAATCCCAATGCGGAATTTCAGCTTTCATATTCGCCAATGCACCTTCGGTACTTACCGGAGAAATGGCAAATTTGATCTTGATCTTTTCGTTTTCCGCTGTTTGAAAATCAAAATACATTTTCAGGTTTTTTCCAGCCACTTCCGGGAAATTATGCGCCTGATCGAACTTTCCCCAGAAACCTTTATAGACATTTTTATCGTCAATTCTGGTACCGTAATTTTTAAACGGTTTACTGAAAGTCATCGCGAAATAAACGATCCGTGTCCTAGCCCAACCGTTTGTCTGACGAAATCCGGTGATTAAAGTATCATTTTCAACGCGTACAAAAGTCCAGACATTTTTATTGTCATATTGATACAGTCCGGCCATTAAATCCAGAATCACGTGCGCCTCATCCGATTTTGGAAAAGTATACTGATGCATCCCAACACGGTTGCTGGTCGTTAATTCTGCCGTGATATTATGGTCGTCGAGTTTTACTTTATAATAAGCGGGTTCCGAGGTTTCGTTTTTGTGAGAAAAAGCTGAACGGTAGCCGCTTTCCGGTTTATCTTCCGTTCCGGGATTTAATTGCAGTTTTCCCGTTGTTGGCATAATCAGGAAATCTCCAAGATCCGAATGTCCGGTTCCGCTGAAATGCGTGTGACTGAAACCTGTGATTGTTTTGCTGTCGTATTGATAACCCGCGCAGAATCTGTAAACATCGGCATTGTATTTTCCGTTGACACCATATGGCAATGTATCGGTATCCGGACTCAACTGAACCATTCCGAAAGGAACCGTTGCGCCTGGATAGGTGTGTCCCATTTTGGCCGTTCCAACCAGTGGATGTGCATAAGGGACAAAATTTTCTGTTCCTTTTTGGGCAAAAGAACTAAGTGAAGCAAGAAAAAAGGCGGTGGAAAAAAGCTTTGTCAGGGTCATTTTACTATTTGTATTGATAGAAAATAAAGGCATAAACTTGAAGGTCAGCGTTTAACTTTTAGTTAAAAGTAGATATAAATCGATTTAGCAAACACATCAGCAATTTATATTTTTAATATTTATGCTTATTATGCAATTTAAGACGCGTAAATTTGAAATCTCTGATCGAAATTCACGTTTTTACAGACATCCAAAGGTAAGGAATTGACCTGCGGACTAAAAAACATGAGTAAATCAGTTCTTTTTAAATCTTATAATCCCAAATAAAAATCGATTGATAATCTATGAAAAAAATTACAATGATTGTGGCTGGTCTGTTAACAACAGCCGCATCGTATGCACAATTACAGCCCTCGAAACAAACTCCTGAATCTAGCGAATTATGGACTCCGGTTCCTCGCATTGTAACACCTGGAAAAGCTGCCCCAACCGGTTATGGTTTTTCAGCACCTTCGGATGCAATTGTTTTATTTGATGGTAAAAATCTTGATCAATGGGTTTCAGGCAATGAAGGCGGCGGGCCTGCACCATGGACAGTTGCTGACGGCGCGTTAACTTGTGCACCTAAAAAAGGTGATATCGTTACCAAACAAAGTTTCTCAGATTATCAGCTTCATATCGAATGGCGTACTCCTGCAAAAGTGGAGGGAAGCAGCCAGGGACGTGGAAACAGCGGTATTTTTATGCAGGGAATTTATGAGCTTCAGGTACTTGACAGCTACAATAACCCAACGTATGTAAACGGACAGGCTGGTTCTATTTACAAACAAACAATGCCGTTGGTAAACCCGGTTGTTGGACCTGGCGAATGGCAGACTTACGACATCGTTTATACTGCTCCGCATTTCAACAAAGATGGACAAATGACAATTCCTCCATATATCACAGTTCTTTTGAACGGTGTTTTGGTTCAAAACCATACAGCAATTCAAGGGACCACGCCTTACATTGGACAACCGATGATCACGCCTCACGGACCAGGCCCGATCAGATTGCAGGATCACAACAACACAACAAGTTTCCGTAATATCTGGATCAGAGAAATCTAGTATCAGAATATCTCAATGAAAAAGGGATGTCGGCAATGACATCCCTTTTTCATTTTTATCAAAATAGAACCACCAATTATATTTCACTGCAAAATTTCAGAAGCTGTTTCAGCTGATCTTCATTATCAAAATCAATTTCATTTTTCCGAAGAAATTCTGATAGCACATCCTGCTGTTTTGCATAGATTTTTGAAAAACCGGACCTTCTGGCCGGATGAAAATTGCGATTTTGATCAATCAGGTAATAGGTAGTTTTGTATTTATAATCCGGGCGTGATGCATTATTTTGCCACTGAAATTCTCCGTTGAGATTATTGATCAAGAGAGAAGTTGGGATTGCACTTTCGCTGGTAGCCGTCAGTTTTCTTTCCGACATATTCGCGGAACTTCCTTTTACTGCCAGGTATTTCTTTTTTGCCAGGAGCACATTATTGAAATTTCCAACAACTTCCATTTCTCCCTTTTTAAGCCGGCTATAAAAAATATTTTCGCCAATAGAAATATGGTCGATGAATTCTTTGTTGGTGATCAGCAAGGTATCGCGGCTTGCGGCAATATATTCAACTTCACCGTGCAGATAGTTATAATTCAGTTTTACCCGCGTATGTTTTCCATTTTTGAAATAAACCTTGCCGTCCTTAAATTCTTCAAACTGGTAAATTCCTTTCGGAGAAACCCGAATTCCTTCTTTGTTTTCCTTTCCTGAACCGGGAGGCATCGTTTGAGAAACAAGATCACTGGCAGGAGCCGATAGCAATAGTACAAACAGCAAAGTTTTCATATAGAGGATTATTTAGTTGCAATTCACAAACTCTAAAATCAGGCACTAATCACTATTACTTTTTGACGGCAAATACAAAAATGACGGTTTGAGATAAAGATGTGATTTGTAACTGCTTATACCCCTATAATCGAAAATAAATTTAAAATTTTAAAGTGCGGAAAGTTCCTTCTTACTTTTGAAAATATAGTTCTTGTTAAAGATCACAATTGCTGCCAGAATCAGACTATAAGCGACCAGTTGCAATCCCGTAATTTCTTCTTTGAAATAGAATACTGCTATTATAAAACCGATCAGCGGATTGATATAAAGCAGAATGCCCATGGTTGAAGAATTGACGCCCTGCAAAGCATACAGATTCAAAAACAGCGGAGCAATGGTAAAAACAATAGCGATGACTACAATCAATACGTAAAATGAAATCTCAGTGGGAACGTTGGCACTATAAACTGGATAAAAGGGTAGTAGAAGTAAAGACGAAAATACAATTTGAAAAGTAAGCAGCAGGAATTTATCAAATCCTGTGCTTTTCTTTTGGCTTACCAGATAAAGCGCATAGGAAGTGGCAATGATGAGACTGTATAAAAGATCTGTCAAATGGCCGATAGACAATATGGAACAACTGAATGCACTTAACGCTACGGCTGCCCATTGCCAGCGGTTCAGTTTTTCATGCAAAATAAAATAAGCCAGCACCGTCGTCAGAATTGGACAAACCAGATAAGCCAATGATCCCGCTTTTACGCTGATGTGGTTGATTGCATAGATAAAAAAGAACCAGTTCGCAGTAAGTAACGAGCCTCCCAGTAAAGTCACCACGACAATTTCTCTTTTCTTTTTCTGATTCAGCGATTTGAAAAAAGCATAATTTTCTTTCAAAACTTTTTGTCTGAAAAGCAGACTGATAACCAGCATCAGAACTGCGCAAAAGAAAACCCTGTAAAACAAAATATCCAGCGAGGCGTAGTTGTGTAAAGCTTTTAGTGCAAAACTGAAGAATCCCCAGATGGAAAATGAAGAAAGTGCTGCGATGTAATATTTTGAAGATTTCATTTCAATTGATTCGTGAGAATCACAAAAATAGGAGATGAGTAATAGATTAAATAATCGTGTTTGAAGAAGTTTCGTTCCGTACCAACAGATTTGAAATTGAAAATTTGCTGTTCATTTATTTCCCCATATTTCCCTCAAATTGAAGACGAAGAAACAGACTATATTATTTAACATAGTATTATTTAGTACTTTATAGATGCTAGTATTCGTTTCTGATACCTAGCACGACAATTTTATTAAGTTAACCAGAACTATTATTTTACTACTCATGCAATTATCTTCTGGTTTATCCCGGTCAAAATACATTTCGGTACTGATTCTGCTTGTCTTTGTTGTTCTGCAATCCTGTAAAAAGGATGTTGAAAAGATGACAACACAAGAGCTGGTGAAGGAATTAAGTAAAGAAAAGAAATATACTGCATTGCTGGAATACGCAGGAAATGCGGGAGTGAAAACGGAAAAATTTGCTTTCAAAGAATCCGATGCGCCTGTATTTGCGTTGCTTGAAGAAACCGGTTACGGTCATCAGCCTTCATTAAGATATATCAACAAAAAAGTAAAAGCAGATACGGTTATTTTAAAAGAAGCAGCCATTGCTTTGGTAAAAGGTGAATCGCTTGAAAAAGTGATGGAAAAACTGGAACCTGAATATCCGGTTTATAAAAACCTGAAACGTCATTACACAAGACTGATCGGCGAAAATAAAAAGGATAGTGCAGCTGTGGTTGCCGAATCGATCAACGCATATCGCTGGATTCACAGACAAGCCGGTGATGCACCGCGTTTGGTGATGGTTAATATCCGTGGTGCTTATTTAACAGGAATGGATGCTGATGGAAAAGATGGTATTACCATGAGGACTGTTGCCGGAAAATTTGATACACAAACGCCTACAATTGATACTTATGCTACGAGCATTGTTACGCATCCATACTGGAACGTACCAAAAAGTATCGCGATAAAAGAAATTTTCCCAAAAGCAGCGAAGGATGAAGAGTATTTGTCGAGAAATAAAATTGAGGTAATTGATAAAAAAGGACAGGTTGTAGATGCCGGAGAAATTGACTGGGAATCTATGACGCCGGAAGAATTTCCATACCGCTTCCGCCAGGAAACCGGTGGTGATAATTCGCTTGGATTATTGAAAGTTGAAATTAAAAATCCGCTTGCCATTTATCTACACGATACAAATGCCCGGTATCTTTTCAATACAGACCAGAGATGGAGAAGTCACGGATGTGTGAGAGTACAACACCCGACAGAACTTGCCAACTTTATGGCTGGTGAACAATTGCTGGATAATGATTCCTTGATGGAACCGGATACAACATCAATCCCCCCAAAATGGCATAAATTGAAAAAACGTATTCCTGTTTTCCTTTTATACCTGGGAGCCGACTGTAACGAAAAAGGTGATCTTCTTTATTTTGCTGATGTGTACAAAAGGGATGCGCCAAGAGTCTGACCTTTTTCTTTGATCATATTGATGCCGGATAACAAAGCTGAAGATTTGAAATAACGCGGGTTTTGGGAATAAATAAAGAGGCCGGCTCCATCGTATAAAAGCTGGATTAGCTTTTTGCTATCCGCAATTGAAACGGCAGGGCAGCCCTGGCTTCTTCCCAAACGACCGGTGTTTTTTATAAAATCTTCGCTGACATAATCCGCTCCGTGCATGACGATAGCACGTTCATAGGCGCGATCATTGATACCTTTTTCCAGTCCTTCCAAACGAAGAGAAAGTCCGTGTTTGCCCTGATAAGTTCCCAATGTTTTGTAAAATCCAAGACTTGACTGGAACGATGAATTATCATTGGAAAATTCTTTCGCATATTCCTGTCCCGAATTTCTGCCGTGCGCGACGAAGGTATTTAGTATCAGTTTTTTCTTGATCAGGTCAATTACATATAATCTTTTCTTGCAGGACGACTGGCTGAAATCAGCAATGGCCATGATCTGCTTGTCAAGTTTCATTTTGTGAAATCCGTACCAGGCATATAAAAATGCGGTTTCAGAAAGTCCCTGTTTTTTTAAATCAAGAGAATCATACAACATCGCCCATTCCGGTTTTTCAACCGAATCGGAATCTATGGAAACTGTATCTTTTTGAATCTGGTAAGAAGAAGAAACGAAAAGTGGATTAATTTTTTGAAAGCCAAAGGAAACGCTAAGCGCAACAACCATTACTAAAACTACAACCTGTGCTTTTGTCATCTCGAATACTTAAATGATTTAATATAAGATTCAGCTAAGAGGACCGGGGAATACGTTATATCACAAAACGTTGAAGTAGAAAAAAGCTTGTTTCCGATCCGAAAATATCCTTTCAACATGTGAGTTCAATTAACATAAGTTCTATTGAAATTGGTTCCGAAGATTAATTTCTAAGCTTTGATTACCAGATAAATCTGTTTGAAAATTATAACTATCAGATTTTATAATGATACAAAACTGGCGTTTTGAGAGCGTTTTTTATCTTTTGCAACAATATTTCATTATTTCTTCAATTACCTAAATCTATGTAGTTAATTTTATCGTAAATACACAATATTTCAATTGCTGCTGATTCAGTTGAATGACAGGAATTTATTTTGATAAAATTTTAGAGTATCCGGGTGATGTTCTGCCCCCAGTGTGAATGAGTATGAATAAATGGAAAATATTGATTGCCGACAGTCATGCAATTGTTAGAGTGGGGCTGCTGGAATTAGCGAGTGAAAGTTTTATTGTTGAAGAGCCAATACAAACCAGCTCACTGGATGAGACATTACTCGCAGTAAAACAAAATTCCGATCTCAATCTGGTTATACTTGGATCAAATCTGGGTCAGCTTGATGAACTTATTGGTGATATCCGGGAATTTTCTCCCAAAGTACGAATTTTAGTTTTTGCGAAAAATCTGCATTATCCGCATGCTATAAGCTATTTGATAGCAGGAGCAAATGGCTTTCTTACCCAGAATGCATCTGCTGAGGAAATAGTTGGGGCCATTACAAAAGTGTTGAATAATGAAAGATATTTATGTCTGGAATTATTGGAAGCGATGGCCCAGGAGACTTTTTTAAATAATGTTCATCGTCGAAAAATTTCTCCTCACAAAAATAAAACGGACACGCCCAATTCCCTGAATGATAAGCTATCCAAAAGACAAAAAGAAATTGTCGATTATCTGATCAAAGGAGAATCGGTGTCAGCTATTGCGAGCCATTTAAATATAAAAATCTCCACCGTTGGAACGCATAAGTCCATTGTTTTTGAAAAACTTGGTGTTAAAAACGTCCTCGAATTAATTGAAATGTATTATGGCGATCTGGTGATGTGATAGACCAATCCCGAATCCGGTGGCATGATATTGCTATGTTTTATAGTAGAATATCAAAATCACTTTAACCGGGAATACATGGAAAATGAAAAAACTCCTTTCAGAAAAAAATGGGCGAAATGGAGATTTATCGGATTGGCAATAATCGCGCTTGCAATCTTCATTAAGTTTTTTGTTTTGAAGGATGAAGAAGAAGAAATGCTAGCACCAATTGTTGAAGTCGATCTTAGCAAAGTAGCTTTTAAAAGTGAAAAGGAAGTTGAAGCAATTTTGGGAAAAGGTAAGCTTGACAGTTACTGGCGGGATGCGGACGCTGGTTGTGATAAATGTCCAAAGGTGGTTTACAGAGATGGTAAAATAGAAATTATTTACATCAAAGAAATCGCTGACCGGATCACAATTAATAATCTTTCGGAGTACAGTTTCAAAAATCACATTATTCTCGGACTGCTTGGTCTAAAAAGTGATACCAATCCAACCTTTGAAAATGACGAAGTGAAGCGGTGGGACAACTATGAAAAATATACCCAGATAGCCGCTTTCGCAAAAAAGGATAAACTTGAATATATTTTGATAAAGAGTAAAGTAAAATAATCCGGATCATATTTAGCATTGGGAAGTCTTCTTTTACAAGGAGACTTCTTTTTTGTTTTAAAGACCTGGTTAAGTTTATATTAATTTTTTATCAAATTTATTTGTATCAATATAACCTGAACAATTGCTGTTACTTTTGTACTTCAATCCGACCGTTCCCGTTATGCTTTCATCAAAAAATTACAGGCGCGTTGCTTTAAGTCTGATCTTTGGATCAATACTCATTTCATCATGCAATCGCCACTTTACCGTTTCAGGAAATCAATATAAAGAATACGCTATTGATCAGTCGGCGGGTATTGACTCTTCTCTGGTCAGATATTATTTGCCATACAAAAAACAGATGGATGCGGAAATGAGCCGTGTTATAGGTCAGACTGATCAGGAATTGACAAAAACATCTGATCCGGAAACTTTAATCGGCGATTTTTTCTCTGATGCAATTTTGACAGAAGGATTGAAAAAAGACCCGGCAATCCAGTTTACTTTATCAACAAAAGGAGGATTGAGAACCAGTTTTCCAAAGGGAAACATTACGGTTTCCAATGTTTTTGAATTGATGCCGTTTGAAAATGAACTTGTCGTTTTGAAATTGTCAGGAGCGTCAGTTCAAAAAGTGATAGATTTTATCGCAAAATCAAGCGGACAACCGGTTGCTGGAATTCGAATGAACATCCAGGATAAAAAAGGGACGGACGTAATGATTGCCGGAAAACCTTTTGATATAACGCAAAGTTATAATTTGCTGACTTACGATTATCTGGCCAATGGGGCAGAAGGTCTGGAATTTTTAAGTGAAGCCACAGAACGTAAAAATATTGATAAAAAGGTGCGGGATGCGTTAATTGATTACATCAACGGTCTTACAAGTGCTGGAAAAACCATAAATACTCAATTAGATGGAAGAATTGTTGTCAACAACTAATCGCCGGGATTTTCTGAAAAGTGGTAGTACGGCTGCTGCTTTATTGGCATTAAGTGTTTCTCCTTTTGCAGCTTTTGCGAAGGATGAAACGGTGCAGCTGACCATTTTGCACACCAACGATGTCCACAGCCGTATCGAACCTTTTCCGATGGACGGTTCCCGTAATCAGGGAATGGGTGGCGTGGCAAGACGGGCTGCGTTGATAAATAAAATTCGCGCTGAACAAAAAAATGTGCTTTTGCTTGATGCAGGAGACGTTTTCCAGGGAACGCCTTATTTCAATTTATTTGGTGGAGAACTGGAAATGAAGCTCATGAGCGATATGGGTTATGACGCGGCGACCATGGGAAATCATGATTTTGACAATGGCATCGATGGATTTGTAAAACAATTGCCTCATGCCAACTTCCCATTTCTTGTCAGTAATTATGATTTTCAGAATACGGCATTAAAGGACAGAACCCAGCCATATGAAATCTTCAAAAAACAAGGTCTCAAAATTGGTATTTTTGGTTTGGGGATTGAGCTGGCAGGTTTGGTTGATAAAAAGAATTATGGAGAGATTATTTATCAGGATCCGATTGCAAAAGCCAATGCAACAGCAAGTTTGTTGAAAAATGATCTGCATTGTGATCTTGTCATTTGTCTTTCACATTTGGGATACAAATACAAGGAAGAAAAAGTATCGGATCAGATTTTGGCTCAATCGACCAGAAATATTGATCTGGTAATCGGCGGTCATACACATACTTTTATGAAGGCTCCCGAGGATATCAAAAACCTGGATGGAAAAATTACTACCATTAATCAGGTTGGATTTGCAGGAATTAATCTGGGAAGGCTGGACTATTTTTTCCAACGCGGAACAGGAAAGCGTATCATGACGGCCAGTGTTTGTCCGGTACATGAAAATTCACTTGTGTAATTTTTCAGAATTGAAGTTATATGAAATAGCCCGCTAGCTCAAAGCTTCCGGGCTATTCTTTTATCACTAAAATAATTTCTATTCGACCCGACTGATCTGCATGACCGGAGTTACACTTGTAAAATTGGAGATATCGGAAATGATCGTTGGTCCTTCTGCATCCATTCCCGTTTGTAAAGATTGAAGATCGCTGAAATGAATTCCACAAATAAGTGCATAAACAGGCTCTGAACCTGGTGCAACACCGGCAATTCCTACTTCTACATCAACTTTCAACAATCCCCAGGGATTGAGCAATTCTTTAAGCATCGGTGTGTGAACATCCAGATAATAAGCCAGATTGAAATCATCTTCGGCGGCGCGGGGATACAAAACGGTGACTTTAAACATTGTTTTTTAGTTTGAAGTGATTAAGGATTTTGAATCGTTTTTGGAAGTTGATTTGACATCATATCCGTTTCCAAAATACAACTCAATTTACTCCAAAGTTTTGAGAAACGATCAGAATTGCTGGTTAAGCTGTAATTGATTTCGTTAGAATTAATTTTTAATGAATCAATCCACCATCCAATCCCGCTTCCACTTCAATCGGCCTTGTTATCATTCTTTTACCAATCAGAAAAACACAAAGTGCCAGAGAAGATGAGCTTGCCATAGCGAGCGTCATTGGGAAAGTTGACGGCTCTTCGAACAAACTTACAACAACAGAAATCGCAGCACCCATGCCCATTTGGATTGCGCCCATTAGTGCGGAGGCGCTACCTGCATTTTTTGAAAACGGAGCCAGTGAAAGTGCGGCCGCATTTGGATAAGTAAGTCCGATGCAACACAGAAAAAGAAATAAAAGTATAATGGTAAGCGTTAACGTCAGAAAGCCGTTGTAGGAAGCAAACAGCATGGAAAGGCTGATCATAACCATGAAAACAAGAGCAATATTGATAACCTGCTCACTTTTGTATTTTCTTAATAATAAGGTATTTATCTGACTGGAACCGATAAAACCTATTGACAAGAAGGCGAAAATCCAACCATAAACTTTCTCATTCGTATGAAATACTTCCATAAAAACCAGAGGAGAACCGGATACGTATGCGAATAATCCGGCAAAAGCGATGGCGCCAGTAAACGAATAAGTATAAAACTGAGGCTCACGGATTACGGAAAGAAAATTTAGAATTATTGGCCTTGGTTTTAAGGAAAGTGTGGTATCTGGCTTAAAACTGTCTGGCAGCCATAAAACCGAAGCTGCAAGAATCGCCACGCCCATTCCTGTTAAAATTAAAAATACTGCCTGCCAGCCAAAAGCTGCCGTAACATATCCACCAACGGTAGGGGCGATCATAGGAGAAGCGCCTACTACTAACAAAAGCAAAGAAAAAACTTTTGCGCTGTCTTTTACCGGAAAAAGATCACGAACCATCGCGACAGAAGCAACAGCGGCTGCGCAACTTCCAATGGCTTGTACAAATCGCGACAAAATGAGCATATCAATGGTAGTAGACATCGCACAACCGACAGATGCCAGAATGTAAACGGCGAGTCCGATAAACAATGGTTTTTTTCTGCCAAAACGATCCAGTAACGGCCCATAAAGTAATTGCCCCGCAGAAATTCCAATAAAAAATCCTGATAATGAAAGAGAAACTTTTGAAGCAGTGGTGTGTAAATCTTTTGCAATAGCCGGAAATCCCGGAAGATACATGTCAATCGAAAAAGGTCCTAATGCGGTTAAACTGCCTAAAATAAGTATAAGGTAAAAGTAAGTTCTGTTATTCATTTCTTGGAAAATTGGATTCTGGACTGATTTTTGATAACAGTGTTATAACAAAGTCGGTTCGCGGAATTTTAAATTACGGGTAGAAGTCCTGTTTTTCAGCCTTGTAGAATAATTTATATAATTAATCGCTAAATCGATTTTTCTTGTAGAAGATAAACTAACCCTTAACTTTACTAGAGTAAATGATCATGCTTAACGATGAAAAGTGACATAAAAACAGCTACCCTGAAATCCTTTGCCTGGACCATAACCCTGATTTTAATTTTAGCCTCCTTTGTATTTATAACGCTGATTACCAATTCAAAATCCGGAATTATTCAAAATAATATTCGTGTACTCAGGAACGGTAATGACAATTACCGCAGAATCGATACATGTATTTCTGTTTTATATGTTGCTGAAAATAATAGTCGGCTTTATGCAGTCACTTCGGACAAAAGATTTCTGGATCGTTACACCCAACAGATGCATACGGTTTCTTCGATTCTAAGTGATTTTCAGGAAGAAAAGAAGAAGCAATCGTTTTTTAATAATTTATATCTTCCACAACTTCTTGAAAATAAGCAGACTAAGGATGAGGAATTTGTGCATTTAAAGAAAATGGTTGACGATTTAATGCTGTTTCGTCCTGAACAAAAACAACCCGAAGTTACGGTCACAATACCCGTCAAGAAGCCTTATGTTGTCAAAACAACAACCAAAATAGCTAAATCAGATTCTGTCACGATTGTTCCGAGAAAGAAAAATAAAAAGTTTTGGAGAAGGCTGGTTGAGGCTGTTTCAAATAAAAACCAAGATAGCAGCGAAGTTAAAGTGGCCGCGTTGAAAACTACAACCACTTTTGCGGATTCACTTGCAATACATCCAAGAAAACAGGAGGTGGTAAGTGTTTCGGTGAACGACCATTCTCTGGAAAAAGCCAGACGAGAACTTAACAAGGCAGAACTGGAATTGCTGGTGCTCAATAATCGTATTTTTTCTAATCTTCAATCGGCTTTAAAGGTGTTGAAAATGGAAGAAATCAAAGATGTTGAAACTTTAAGGAATTCCATATTGGTACAAACATCCGACAATATGACGGAACTAGATCAGTTGTGGTGGGGAAATGTAGCAATTGTGCTGATACTGACCGTGATGATTTTATGGAACATTCTGAGGTTATACAAAAGCGAGAAGACAATTCTTGAGTACAGTATTCTGGCTGTTGAGTCGGCAAAGAAAAAAGGTGAATTTCTGTCACATGTATCCCATGAAATACGTACGCCTTTAAACTCAATCATAGGGTTTTCGCGCCAGATTGACTTTGCAAAACCCAAGGAAGATTTGCAGATGAAAATCAACGCGATTAAAAATTCATCTGACGTATTACTTATGCTGGTGAATGAAATTCTGGATTTCTCAAAATTTGAAAGTGGTAAAATAAAGCTTGTCGACCATAAGTTTCATCCTCTTGAAATGCTTGAAAACGTGACGGGAATGTTATCTGTACTGGCCGTAAATAAGGAAATTCAATTACACAAACAATTTGAAATTGACCAAAGTTTAATGCTCAGCGGTGATGATTTTCGCCTGAAACAGGTAATTATAAATCTTATTACCAACGCAATAAAATTTACTCCGCAGAAAGGAGAAGTGCATGTTCGTGCCAGGTTTGATAAAATAAAGGATCACCAGGGAATGTTGAAAATTTCGGTAACAGATTCAGGTGTAGGTATTGAAGATAAAAACCTGAAACTGATTTTTGAAGATTTTACACAAATAGAATCCTCAGATGAACGAAACAGGCAGCAAGGTACCGGTTTGGGATTGCCGATCTGTAAAAGAATTGTTGATCTTTTTGAAGGAACAATTAGTGTACAAAGTGAGCTGGGGAAGGGCTCGGTTTTTAAAATTGAAATTCCATTAAATATGGCAGTTGAAAAAGGACAGGTTGAGGAAAAGAGCGGCCTGATCGGAATCGGTAAACTTTTAAAAGATAAGCGGGTTTTGATGGTTGATGATATCAAAATTAATCTGTTATTACTGGGTCGGATTATGGATAAAAATGCGATTCGTTATGACCTCGCATCGGACGGGGAAGAGGCATATCATTTATTCAATAAAACGGATTATGATTTGATTATTACGGATGTGCAAATGCCAAAAATGGACGGATTACAGCTGACAAAACTGGTGCGAAATGATCAGAATCTTCTGAAATCCGGCATTCCTATCATTGGATATACCGGCAATGTGGCAGACGAAGACCGCTCTCATTATCTGCGTATGGGAATGAATGATTTGCTTGGGAAACCGTTTACAGAAAGTGATCTTGTCGAAGTTTTGGAGAAAGTAATTTCATAATTATTTTTATATTCACGCAACTTGTTCTTTCAGTGGAACATCTTCTCAAAAGCCGTGAAAAACTATAATGAATTACTCCTATGCTGAATCGCTCTATTCTGATTGTTTTTTTAATTTTTACAATATTTAGTCAGGTTCATGCGCAAACCGGCACGGGTGTAAAAGGCGTCATTAAAACTTCAAAAGGTGAACCTTTGCCATTTGCAGCAATCGTTGTGAAAGGAACAGAAATAAGCACAATTTCCAACGAAGAAGGAAAATATCAGCTCGATTTAAAACCTGGATACTACGAAGTAATTTTCCAGTATCTGGGTTTCAAAACCGGTCAAAAGTCATTTACCATCGAAAATAAAATGGAAACTTTTGACCTGACGATGGAAGAACAAGCCTATAATCTGGGCGAAGTCAGGATTGGAAATAAGGGCGAAGATCCTGCGTATACAATCATGCGCCGGGCGATTGCAAAAAGCCGCTATCATTTTTTACAGGTTGAAAGTTATACTGCCAAAGCTTATTCAAAGTCCTCTTTCGTAATCACCGATCTTCCTCTGGAATTTCTCTATAAAAAGGAATTAAAAGAAATTGAAAAGGAATCCAACTTCAAAAAAGGTGTTCCGATTTTAAACGAAAGTGTCTCGGAAGTAACATTTCGTCAGCCAAATTCATATAAACAGCGTGTGATTGCGGCGAGAAATAGCCAGGATAATAATTTTGCAAGTGCCAATCAATATTTCCTGACGAGTTTTTACCAGCCGGAAGTTGTAAAAGCAGTTTCGCCATTATCACCACGCGCTTTTACGTATTACAGGTTTGAGTATGAAGGCAGTTTTCGTGAAAATGGGGTTGAAATTAATAAGATAAAAGTCACACCGCGTTCTTATGGCGAAGGTGTTTATAAGGGAACAATTTATATTACCGAAAATCTTTGGAGCATTTACAGTCTTAATCTGCAAACGGTTAATACGGGTTTTAATATTGAAATAAAACAGGTTTACAGTCCGGTTCAAGGTGTATGGATGCCTACAAATCAGCAGTTTCATGTGAGCGGCGGGATTTATGGTATCAAAGGAAAAGGTGATCTGGTGATTTCTCAGACTTTTTCAAAACTGAAAGTTAACCCTGCTTTTCAGGCTGATATTGTTGTCGTTGACGGGAAAAAAGAAAAGGATGAAGCGAAGAAAGTTGGGCTTACGAACCGTGAAATCAAAACGCAGAAACTGGAAGATGTGGTTAGCAAGCAGAAAGAATTCTCTGCGAAAAACCTCAGAAAAATGATGAAGGAATATGAAAAGCAGGATCTTAAAAAGAAAGAGGAAAAAGGGGAGGATGTCGATCTGAATTTTACAAGACAAGATTCGACTTCGGTTGATTCCATGGCCAATCGTAGAAGTATGGCTTTCTGGGATTCAATCCGCTCTGTTCCGTTGACGGTCGCAGAGGTGAAAAGTTACACGCGACTTGATAGTCTGGTGATTATAAAAGAAGGAACGCAGCAACAGCGTGACAGTCTGAAAGTTTCCAAAGCGGATACCACAAAAAGGAAAAGCGGCGGGGGCGGATTTGGGAGTTCTATTGGTGATATTTTTACGGGTCACACATTCCGTTTAGGCAAGAAAAGTCCATGGAGACTGGAATATGTTAGCCCTATTTATGGTTTGCAGGTCAATACCGTTGAAGGCTGGGTTTTGAATGGTGGTGGATTTAAATTGAGATATCGAAGAGGATCACAACCGAAAAAGAATTCGGATGAAATTAATATATCCAGTAACGGCATTAAAAGAAATACGGTCCGACAACAAGGTACCTGGACGTTCAGTGGATTGACCCGTTATTCTTTTGGAAGACAAAAGTTGTTTGGAACCGGTGGGGCAGATTATGCCTGGAAACGAAATCTGATCAGTTTTTCTGGCGGAAAAACAGTTTCCCAATACAATCCTGATAATCCGATGCATCCGATTTTGAACAGTTTGACAACACTGTTTTTGGAAAGAAATTTTATCAAGATTTATGAGAAAAATTTCGTTCGTCTTGATTTTAAAACCAATCAGCAAAATGATCATTTTGAGCTGAAAGCGAATATTGAATACGCAGATCGCCAGGGACTTTCTAACCTGGAAAAAACAAATCCATACCGCTGGATTGATTGGGATAAACGTTCTTTTACGTCTAATGATCCATTTAATTCGGAATTGGCACATCAGTCTGAAACAACCAATGTCAACATGCAGCCACATCAGGCTTTGACTCTGGGCATATCGGCCGATTACAAACCCTGGCAGAAATATAAAATCCGAAAAGGAAAGACAACCTTTTATGACGATGATTCTCCGAAACTTTCCGTCACATACCGGAAAGGAATTAAAAATGCATTTGGCAGCGACGTCGATTTTGATTTCGTAAAGGTTGGCATTGCACACGGATTTGATATCGGTATTCGGAGCAAACTAAGCTATAAAGTCGCCGCGGGTATGTTTATAAATAATGATTCTGTACCGTTTCCTGACTTCCAGCACTTTGCCGGAAACCAGTTTTTTTTCCAATATGGAGATCCGGTCGGTACTTTCCGAATGCTGGATTATTACCGTTACAGCACTTCAAAACGTTTTGCGGAAGCACACGCATTGGCTGAATTACGGAAGTTTTTGCTAACCCAAATCGCCTGGTTCAGGATACTTGGGATTAAGGAAAATTTCTTTGCACATTATCTGGCAACGCCGGATTCAAATAATTACGGGGAATTGGGTTATGCGCTGGACGTTGGTATCCGCTTTCCATTCCGTGTTGAAGTGGCTAACAGTTTTGAAGGATTCAAGTACAAACACACCGTTTTCCGGATTGGTACTACGATGAATTTTTCTTTTGGTAAGAAGTAGGAAGAAAATTTTGATGAATTGATTTGAACGTCATAAAATGAATTCATCAAAATTTTCTTTATGGATTACCTTAAATTCACTATCTGGATAAGCATTTGAAAAGGTTTTGGAAAAAGAAGTCTTGGCATTTGGATTCCATTTGAATTCATAAGCGCTAAGTTTGCCGTCAGAATCTTCTATGTAATCGATTTCAGCCTGCTCTTTTGTACGCCAATAGTAAGAATTTGCCCAAATTCCGTTGTAGTTTATAAATTTTATTCTCTCTGAAATAATAAAATTCTCCCATAAGGCGCCAATATCTGTTCTTAGTTCAGGTTGGCTAAAATTGGCTATAAGTGCATTACGGATTCCGTTATCGTAAAAATAAATTTTTCTGCTGCTTTTAAGTTCATTCCGAAGGTTCCGATTAAAAGAGCCCAGTCGGAAGATTACAAAAACCTGTTCTAATAAATTGATGTATTTTTCTACCGTTTTATTATCGAGTCCGCAAATCTGTCCCAACTCATTATAAGATACTTGCGAACCAACCTGAAATGCCAGCGCTTGTAATAATTTAAGAAGTCTGTCCGGTTTCTGGATATTTTCCCACATTAAGATATCCTTATATAAATAACTATCAGTGAGCTGTTTGAGAACTTCTTTTTCGGTGCCTGTATGATTTATTATATCCGGATAATATCCATAGATAAGGCGGTGGGGAAGCAGTCGCTTTTCTTCAAGCAAACCATGCTGCATGACCATTTCACCAAAAGAAATTGGAAACATTTTATATTCCCATTTGCGACCGGTTAGAGGTTCGTTGACCTTATTCGCCAATTCAAAAGCTGAGCTCCCGGTTGCGATAAGCTGAATATCTTTGATATTATCAGTTATCAATTTTAGTTTCAAACCGATGTCTGAAATTCGTTGTGCTTCATCAATAATAATATTTCGATTATTACCGATCATACTTTTCAGTCGTGAAGAAGTAGTGTTTTCGAAAAGAGCTTGAACATCAGGTTCGTCTCCGTTGAGCCAAAGCGTATCACCTGAGTTGTTAAATATGGTGTTTAACAAAGTTGTTTTTCCAACCTGACGGGCGCCAAGAAGTATGATGGCTCTACCATCATACAATTTTGCTTTAATATGATCTTCAAGAATTCGCTTAATCATATATCTAGAGAAAATTAAATATACAACTTTTTAGGAATGAATTCCTGAAAAGAGTTAACTTTTTAGGAATCCATTCCTAAAAAGTTAACTCTTTGTCTACATTTTCTGTACAAACATCGTTTTCAAAACCATCACAGTTCTTTCTACTTTGCCTTCAATTTCTTCCGCGTCGTCAGTCAGACGAATATTTTTTACAACCGTTCCTCTTTTCAAAGTTGTTGACGAACCTTTGACTTTCAAATCCTTAACCAGTTTTACAGAATCGCCTTCTGCAAGCAGGTTCCCATTACCATCTTTAACTTCCATGAATTATTTTTTACTGTACCAATATTTTCAATCTGCCGCAAAGTTAGAGAAAAGGACTAGCAATGATCAATTTAGCAAGATTAGCTGACTGAAACTGACGAAAATCATAAAATTCACCTAAACGCAAAAGAGCTGTTTCCGGCGGGGAAACAGCTCTTTTTTATAAAAAAATACTAAGCGTCCAATGCTTCACGAAGTTCTTTCGCAGCCGCAGCCGGATCGGCAGCGCCGTAAATTGCAGCACCTGCAACCGCAACTTTAACGCCGGAAGCTTTCACCGCAGCGATATTGCTCAACTTAACACCACCAGCGATTGAAACCGGAACACCTGCACGAGAAGCTTCATCAATCAAAACCTGAATTGAATATCCTGGCTGAGCCTGTTCATCAAGACCTGCGTGTAATTCAACAAATTCAACACCCAAAGCAATAACTTCCTGAGCACGTTTTACGCGATCCAAAACGCCGATTGTATCCACTACAACACCTTTTCCGTGTTTTTTAGCAGATTTAACAGCGCCGATAATGGTTGCGTCACCTGTTGCGCCAAGGATGGTGATCAAGTCTGCGCCTGCACCGAAAGCCATATCCGCTTCCAGTTCACCTGCATCAGCTGTTTTAAAGTCAGCGAAAACCAGTTTGTCCGGAAATGCTTTTTTCATCGCTGTAATCACAGCCAAACCTTCACTTTTGATTAAAGGCGTACCCAATTCAATAATATCGATATAAGGAGCAACTTTTGTTGCTAATGCGATTGCGTCTTCTGTTGTTAATAAGTCTATTGCGACTTGTAATTTAACCATGATTGTACTGTTTATTTAATTGTAAATTATTGGTATTCAATGTAATACTATTCCAGGTTGGCATGGCGTTTCCAAAGTTCTTCTGCCGGTGTTCCGTCCAGTTTCCATAAAGTCTGGATCAAAGCGTCAGTAAGAAGTAATACAGATTGTTCAAATAAACTTCCTGCATATTGTTTTGAAATACTGCCGCCGTGATCTTCCTTTTGAGCTGCCGGAAGAATGGCAACATGGCTTGATAACTTAGCCAATGGAGATTCCATTGTGGTTGAAATTGTAATAACTTGCGCATCTGCCGAAACTGCCTTTTCGGCTGCTTTGACAATACTGCTGGTTGTTCCTGAACCTGAACCTGCGATGAGCAAATCGTTTTTTTTGATTGCTGATGTTGTCGTTTCACCCACGACAAAAACCGTAAAACCCAAATGCATTAACCGCATCGCCGCAGCTTTTAAAGCCAACCCTGTCCTTCCTGCACCGACGATAAAAATCCGTTCAGCATTTTGAATAAAGGGAATCATATTGGCAACCTGATAAAAATCGATCTTACCCGCCAGCTTCTGATTTTCTTCCAGAATCATCACCAGATTCGCCTGGATATCAGTCGCTAAATCAATATTCACTGCTGAACTCATTATCTCACTAAATATTTATTGAAATCTTGTTAATTAAGAAAATCCCCTAAATCAAGATCACAAAGGTACCTGGGAGTTATAGCGAACACGTTACACTATCAGCGCGATATGTTGGACTATTTGCTAATGAATAATTAATCGATTGCAGAATTTGCTAATTTTGGTGTCTAATTCGGAATATAGCATTTGTGACGAATGATTCCGGAATTTAATAAAGTTGAAAAAATGGAAGAAACGAAGCTAAGCGTTGAATTAAATAAAACGCTGATTTACATAAGAAATCTGGATAATTGTCCACCAAGTTATCTTAACGATCCAAGCAGAAAGGAATTCTTTGAAATTGTCTGGCTGAAAAACGAAAACGCACTTCATACCGTGAAAGGGGATGAATTATTGAAGGGAGACTGGATATATCTGATTCCTCCTTACCGTGTTCATCAGCTTAACAAAGCTGGTAAAAAAGGCATTTTATTATCCTTCAAAAGAGATATTCTGGATGATGATGTGAAGGAATTTTTGCTGGATGTTTTCAAGATTTTCAATATCCAGGGAGAATTTTCGTGTCTGCAAATCAGTGATGAAACGGCTGAGCAATTAGGGAAAGTTTATCAACTACTGGAAGAAGAATATCAGCGGGAAAATAATAGTCTGGTGATTATTAAGGCATTGTTGAAAGTATTTTTGCTTCAACTGGTTCGTATTAAAGAGCATAATTTCACGGTGCAGGATATTAACCAGAAACGTGTTTATGAATTTATGGTATTGCTGGAAATGAATTATCAGCAGGTGAGAAACACAGATTTTTATGCAGGAAAATTGGGGATAAGTTCAAAACGCCTAAACCAGATTTTGAAAGAAAAACTGGACAAAACGGGCATGCAGTTAATTCACGACAGAATTATCCTGGAAGCGAAACGTCAGATTATCCACAGTGAAAATACGATCAAGGAGATTTCGTATGACCTTGGTTTCACCGACCGACCGTATTTCAGCCGCTTTTTCAAACAGCATACCGGCTTGTCGCCTGAACAATTTCAGAATGAAGCGAAAGCGCATATCGTTACTAAATTCAATACCTTATTCTGAGCGGCTACAAATTGCCTCTCAGAATAATTTTATCCGGCGTGGGATATTCTAAAAGTTTGGTAAAATCCACTTTCCAGAAATCAAGATCCAGCAAATGACCTTTATCGTCTTTCGTTAAGGTAATGACAACCGGAGTTTCATCCGAATCAACATATTCAACCTGAATTAAATCGCCGGCATAAGCCGAAACGTCACCACCCAGACTGATACTTCCCATTTTCCCGTCTTCATATTCGTCAACATATTCATCAACTGGATATTCTTCAGGGTTAAGGTTTAATTGATTTAACAGAAATTCGATCAGATCTTTTTCGTTCTGCCGGATTAGTCTTTTTTCTCTCATCTTGTAATTTCAATGTCAGGCTAACTTTTTATCCTTGTTTCTCCACTGTTCTGCTTTCTTACCAACAAACCAGAAAGAGACCGCAAGTATAGCAAAGAAAATTCCTTTGTTGGTTCTGTCCCAGAAATATTCAAAGTAGCGGGTGTAAATATTAAGAAGGAAAAAGATAAGGCATGTATCCCGCAAAACGTCATTTTTAACCTGAAAAGCATAAGCTGTTAGTGCACCCAAAACAATGGTGTAACCCACAGCCCAATACCAAAGCGTTCCCTGTCGAATAACCGTCCATCGGCTTAAATCGTCATAATTTCCAAAAATAGAAAGTGTCCAGGCTGCCAGAAGAAACAGGAATAAACCAATTGAATAAGTGACTGGTGTAAAGGATTTGAGTAAATCTATTTTAGCAACAACCCAGGACAATGACCAGATGACAAGCCCAAATATGGTCATATTTAATGGGTAATTCATTCCTGCAAAACGCCAGTTTCCACCCGTCCAGAAATAGGTTTGTGCTCCCCACCAACCTGCAATTGTCAAAAGCATCACCGTCCATAAAAGCTGAGAATTCAGGTAAGCTGCGCTGATGAAATAAGCGACGGCAGCGATCAGTAATGGTCTGGCATAATTGCCTTCAAAATAAGCAAAACTCCGTGTCCAGTATGCGATGGCTATGGCTACGCTTAAAATAATGGTGATTGTATAAGTTTCGTTACTAGCCTTTGCAGTCGGGTATTTTAGTTTTCTTCTTTTGGCTAAAATAACGAAGGCGATGGCTAACAACGAAAATCCGATTCCAACAATGGTTTCTGAAAAGCCCCATTTATTACGCAGCAATTCAATCCACTTTTCATCAATAACTAACGCCCCAAATGCCAACAGACCACAAGAAACCGCCGAGATAAAGGCATACCAGGTAATCGTATCCGCATTGGAATTGCGAAGCTGGTAGCTATTTCGTAAATCCTCAGCAAGCTCCGGCGTGATTTTATTCGTCTCCTGCCAGAACTGAATCGCGTTGTCGAGAATAGTTGCGTCCTTTTTTTCTAATTCCATTTAGTTGATGATGAGGTTTACTTGAAAAGGTATTGTTTTTATCTCAAATAGTGTTTTCAAATATACCTTTTTTAATTTTTTATTATGAATATCGTGCCGGTTGGAATGGGTTAGGTTTCTGGAAATAGGATGGTTTAGAAATAAAAAGAGAAGCCAAGTTTTTAAAACTTGACTTCTCTCGGATATACCCTTTAAACCGGTAATAAAATATTTATACACCTAGTTATTGAATAACAATTTTTCAAGATCCATTTTGGGAATTTCTAAATGATCAGCGATATTTTTAAGTATCTTGTTGATAGTTCCTTCTCTTAAAGGTTTATGATTTGGAATGGTCTCTGAATGGGTTCCATTCAGAGACGTTTTAATTCATATGTGGCTTCCATTCTGGCGGACAGCGATATATCCAAATTGAGCAAGCCTTTTGATAAGGTCTTGCCCTGTTAGATTCTTAAGGATCATTATGTAGTGTGTGTAAATTCTAAGAAAATTCTAAATAACAAATACTTCGTCCTTTATAAAATGAAGGCGTACAGTTTTTGGCATATCTTCAGAATTCTCAAAGTGACATTCCAAAGCCTCTCTAATCATAGATTTAAGTTCTTCGATATTATCACCCTCCGTTATAATTTGCTCATTATCATTAACTTTGGCTTCTGCAATAAAACCTCCGTCTTGTTCCTGCTCTACAATAAAAAGTATTTCGTTCATATTTCTCATGTGTGAATGTATAATCAAATATACATTTTTAATGGCTTACTTTCAATACCATAGTTTGACGGATGATATTCGATTAAGTAAAATCGGAAGAGCTATAAAAAAGAGAAGTCAAGTTTTCAAAACTTGACTTCTCAGGTATTCTCAAATATTTAAACACCTATTTCAACCCAGACAAAAACTCAACCACATCCCGAATTTCTCTTTTGGACATGATTGAACCCATCGGAGGCATACTGGAAGGAACATTATCGCGTTTTGCAATTCTTGATACCGGGATTTTCAAAGGCTCGGCTTCCGAAGTTTTAAGTACAAGCTCATGTGCGTTTTCTTCTGACAGAATTCCTGATGCGGTTTGTCCGTCTTTAAGTGTCAGAACCACCATACCAAAACCAGGGGATAATCTCGCACTTGGCTCGATCAACGCTTGCAGAATTTGTTCTCTTGTCAAAGTTGAACCAATTTTGGAAAGTGACGGACCAACTGCTCCGCCTTGTCCACCGATGGAATGACAACGTGTACATTCTGCTTGCGAACTCGTCATGAAATATCTGCGTCCCAGCATGGCATTTCCGCCATAAAGTGATTCCTGATAATCTGCAACCGTTGTTCCGGTAGAGCGCATTGGAGCCATTTTGGCGATTAATGTACTTGATTTTGTTGAATCCACAGCTTCACCAAGGTCAAGAGCCAAAGTATTAGGAAGTTCTTTTGAAGCCATTTTACCAATCAAACCATCAAAAATTGTTTCAGTTTTGGCAACTGGCAAACCACCTAAAACACGCAACATTTGCTGCTGCTCCTTGATACTTCCTTTTTCAAAAATCGTCTTGGAAATATCTGAAAGTGTCTCTTTTGACATATTTACACTGCTCACCAAAGCCAATGCAGAAGTACGAACATCAGCATCCGGATCGGTCATCCCTTTTTTCATAACCGTTTCCATTTCTGAATATTTCAGGTCATGCAAGGCAGTTAACATAGCGGCTCTTACTTTCGGATTTTTGTTATCGTCAAGGATTTTAGCCAGCGTCGCATTATTGTCAGAAATTCCCAATTCGCTTACCAGCTGAGATGTTGCGATTAAAATGGCAGCATCGTCTTCCTGCAAAAGTGAACTGATTTGAGGTTTTATTTTTGTCTTAACAATTTCAGGATTTCTGGTAATTACGCCCCGGTAGCGACCGTCAACGCGATCCAGAACTGATGGATTTGCCCAGCTACCCAAAGTCGCCAGTGCCTCCGCTCTCAGTTCATTACTTACGTCTTTTCTTTTAGCAAAAGCAATCAGATTGTCCAATTGTTCATCGCCACCTACACGCAGGGATGCATTGATCGCACGGCGCAGTAAAGGCTCAGAAGTAAATCTTTTCTCTTTCAAAATTGCTGCCAAAGCAGGTAGAGCCGGTTCAATCGATAAATCATCATTGATCGCACGAGCAGCTTCTGTTACTACATATTCGTCTTTGTCCTGCAAAAACAAACTTACCTTGTCGCTGCTCAACCGGCGCAATACCAAGACGGCGGCGATACGTAGCGATTTGTCAGGATTGTTAACAAGCGCAACAATCGGTTCTACTTCACCAATCCGGGAAAGGGCAAGAACTGCCGAGTGTCTTAAATAAAGGTCTTCATCTTTATTCGCTTTGATCATATCAAGCAACGCAGTAACTGCTTGTTTTTCTTTGATACGCCCCAAAGCCTGCGCGCCGAAAAACTTCACACGAGGATTTTTGTCAGTCAGTAAAGGAATTAGCAAAGGACCCGCTTCTGCGATTTTTGCATCACCCAAAACTTTTGCAGCCTGCGAAATGATTTCCGGATCAGCATCTTTCAATAAAGTGAACAAAGTATTTGCATAAGCTTTGTCTTGTCTCGCCAATTGTCCGATACCCCAAATTCCATGGATACGAGCCAGTTGACTGCCGGTTGCCGTAATGGCTTTGTTTAATTCCGCAGCACCTTTTGCACCACGGGAAGCCAGTTCAAACTGCGCTTTCAAACGGATGCGCATATCCTGATTTGACAACAAAGTGTACAACATTGACTCAGCCTGTTTGGTATAATCCAGCTGCATCAAACGTTTTGTTTCAAGTCGCAACGCTTTCAGATCATTTTTGCTGTCCGTTACATCCAGTCGCCAAACGCGCCCGTAGTTTTTCGTATCCCAGCCATTGATCCAGTCAGCCACATAAAGTGCTCCATCCGGACCGAAACGAATACCGGTTGGCAGAATTCCGTTCAAAATATTTTTTTCTCCATCAAGCACGAAAGAGGCACCTTTTGGCTTCAAACCAAATGACCAGATTGGCGAACGTGCAGGGTTACCAACAAATTCAACCAGGAAAAACTTGTTTTTCCATTCTGATCCCAAAGCCGTTCCCGGATTGTACTGCATTCCCGTTGGACCGTTGTGGAAATTCTGGATAGGAGGAATGATGTAGGCCGCCTGACCTTCCCAATGCGGAACATATAATTTCTCGTCCATCCATACTTTATAGCTGTTATTCTTTGGATCAGTATATTTTCCGTACTGCCAGTTTGAACGCCAGCCGGCGTCCGAACCTTCAACCACGTGAACAAGACGCTCGCTTTCGCCGGGATGATCACCGTCGTTATCAGAACTTATCAGGTTACCGTATTCATCAAAAACGAATTCGTGCGTATTTCTCAAACCACCTGCAAAAATCTCGAAATCAGTTCCGTCGGGATTTGATCTTGCGATAATTCCTTCATTAGGGCGTTTGAAATTCTCACCTTCTTTGGTTGTAATGTTGGCTCCGATATCACCGATGTTCCAGTAAATTTTCCCATCCGGACCTTCAATCGGATTTGACATACCGTGACCGCCGAATCCAATATGTACACCATAACCATGACTAATGGATGTTTTTTGATCCAGAATTCCATCACCGTTGGTATCTTTCAGTCTCCAGACATCAGGAGCGATGGCTACAAAAGTATCTTGTGCACGAACCAGCAAACCGCCGGCAACATCTGAAATTTCTTCAAAGAAATCACTCAAAATGCGCATGGAAACGTCTGCGATACCGTCATTGTCAGTATCTTCCAAACGCCATACTTCGTCTTTTTCAACGGTAAGATCCTTCCAGTCGTGTGAGCCGTCGCCGTTCAAATCTTTAAGCCATTCGTTTTCCTTGCTTTTGGAAGGATCAAAAGTGCTGCGCAAAAACGCACGACGATCTTCAACAGATTGCAAAGCAATGGAAGGCGTCATCCAGTTACGGTGACCGCGGATATCAAATTCAGAGTTTTTCTGTCTGTTTGTTCTATTGAGATAAACTCTTCCCTTATCGTCAATGGAAATGGCAACCGGATCTGGTGCCAGAGAATCTGATGCCCAAAGGTCAAGTTTTAATCCATCGGCAAGTTTTATAACCGTATTGTCACGGATTTCCTTAGCTCTGGCTTTTCCAGTGGCTGGATCTTCCTTAATCACCATCGGTTTGCTGGAAATTTTGGTAGTCGATGGAGCCATTTTCATACAGGAAACGACCACAACGGCGGTTAATGCCAGTATCGGAAGTGGTTTTCGTAAAAAGTTTTTAGGGGTCATCAGGTTGAATAACTGTTTGGTATGGAATAACGTCTTAGCCTTGAAAGACTAAATGTATATCGAAAAAGAGTTAAGAGGAAGAAAACCATCTTTTTTACTGCTAAAAAACATTTAAACGCAGAGTTAGCGGAGTTTTTCGCAGAGTACGGTGAGTTTTGTTTTTTTAACGCGGAGGTATTGGAAGTTTTCCGCAGCGTTTAGGGGAGTTCTCTTGTTAAACTGACAAAAACAAAAATTCCCGAACTCAGCGTATAACTCCCAAAACTCTGCGTTTAATAAAATTGACTATTTTTGTGGGAATTAAATTGTTTAGCACATTGGCCTGGTATCATACATATTTTGAAGGTTTGCCGCAGAAGGCATGGAAGTTAAATCAGGACGAAGAGTATACGGAATTTGAAGTCGATTTTTTGCGGGATACACTTGATCTGAAAGAAGGAAACAAGGTTCTCGATGTCATGGCTGGTTATGGCCGTCATGCTTTGCCGCTTGCAGATCAGGGAATCGAGCTTACCTGCGTTGATTTATCAACGGAATATTGTGAAGAGTTAGAAAAAATTGCTGAGCAGGAAAGTTTGCCTGTTGCTGTGGTTTGTGAAGATATTCTTGCCGTTTCTTTTGAGGCCGGATCTTTCGATGCGGCTTACTGTTTTGGAAACAGTTTCAGCTTTTTTCCGCGTCCGGATATGCAGAAATTTCTTCAAAAGATTTCTGATCTGTTAATTCCTGGCGGTCAGTTTGCTGTTCATACTGAAAATCTTGCGGAAAGTATTTTTCCCAATTATCAGATAAGAAACTGGATGCCGGTGCAGAGTGATATCGTCTATCTCGCTCAAAATGAATATTATCCGGAAGAAGGTTACATAGAAGCTGAGCAGACTTTTATTTCGGGGACTGAAAAAGTAACACATACGGTTCGTCAGCATATTTATACTTTGGCCGAACTCAAATTTATGTTTGAATCTGCTGGACTGAAAGTTATTGGCGCTTTTGGAAATCTGGAAGCGGATCCATTTATGTTGGGAGACGAACAATTATATCTTATTGCAAGAAAACTGTAATGTTAATGCGGGAGTCTGGAACGTAACAATCCGTAAGTCCAGGTTCCTGCAATTGCGCTCAGCAAGGTTATTATTACAACCAGAAAACCACTTCCGATTTGTGCAAATAATGGTCCAGGACAAGCGCCTGTAATTGCCCAGCCCAGGCCGAATAAAAACCCTCCGTAAATCTGTCCTTTATTAAAGTGTTTTGGTGGTATACTTACTTCTTCACCGCTAATTGTTTTGATTTTAAATCTTTTGATGATTTGTAAAGAAATCAAACCCACTGCAACTGCCGACCCGATCACGCCATACATATGGAAGGAATCCAACCTGAACATTTCCTGAATCCTGAACCAGGAAACGATTTCCGCTTTGACAAAAACGATTCCAAAAAATACACCGACGATCAGGTATTTCAAATTGCCGATAAAACTTTCAGTTCTTGACTGCTGATTGGTACCGTCATAACTGTCTTCATTTTTATCTAAAAGCTCAATTTCCGCAGCAGAGCTATTTTTAATGGTTGTCATAGTATTCAATTAATTTCAGTGGAAAATATTTATCTGACCAGGTTTAAAAGCCAGGGTAGCAGAATCCAGGTTGAAAAGAAACCGCCAACCATAAAAAATATCGTTGCTACCAGCGAAGGCCATTGCAAATTGGCAAGTCCCATAATGGCATGTCCGGATGTGCAGCCTCCAGCGTAACGTGTCCCAAAACCAACCAGAAACCCTCCGAAAACGAAAAAGATCAATCCTTTTAAAGATAAAATATTTTCAACTGAGAAGATATCGGCCGGCATTAATCCTGAAAAATCTGTTATTCCTAATTGAGTTAAACTGGCTTTTGTGGATTCTGCAACGATCAATGAATCAGGATTTGTCAGCAGATAAGTGGCCACAAAACCACCCAAAGTTATTCCCGCAACGAAGAATAAATTCCAGGCTTCTTTTTTCCAGTCGTATTTGAAAAAAGAAATGTTGGCAGGAATAACAGCGGCGCATATATGACGTAAGGAAGAAGAAATCCCGAAAGATTTATTTCCTAGTAAAAGTAAAATCGGAACTGTAAAACCAATAAGCGGCCCGGCGATGTACCAAGGCCAGGGTTTGCGGATGAGTTCGAAGATTTCCATATGAATGTTGTATGATGTTAATACCTTTTCTTGTTTCGAGATTTAATTAAACCTGCATATCAACAGGAGGCTCCTAAGGAGCCGGACATATTTTTCATCTTGGATGCTATAAACAGGAAGCCCTTACCGGGCTGAATTTATAGAAATTTCCTAGTAATTAGCCCGATACGGGCTTCCTGTTTATAGAAATTATGTGTAAATAAGGATTGTCCGGCTCCTTAGGAGCCTCCTGCTCTGGCGATGAATTTGTTGAAACTTAATAATGTTCAAAATTAATTCAAAACCACTTCCGTCTTCTGAATCGCTCCAAAACCGCCTTCAATATTCACCACATGATCAAACCCTCTCGATTTTAAAATAGAAGCTGCAATCATTGAACGGTAACCGCCGGCACAATGCACATAAAGTGTTTCATTTTTTGATAAGTTCCCCATACCTTCATTGATCGTATCCAAAGGAATATTTTCTGCGCCATCCACATGTCCGGCTTCAAATTCATCCGGTTTTCTTACGTCGATAACTTTAATTCCTCCTTCATTATAACGATCTGCAAATTCCTGGGCTGGCAGAGAAATTACCGTATCCACTTCTTTTACTGATTTTTTCCAGACATTAAATCCACCTTTTAAATACCCGATGGCATAGTCATAACCAACACGTGCCAGGCGTGTTACTACTTCTTCTTCCCGTCCCGGATCGGTTACCAATAATATGGTTTGTTTCAAATCCGGAATAAGCGCACCAACCCAGGGAGCAAATCCGCCGTCGATGCCGATATTAATGGAATTTGGAATAAAACCTTTGGCAAAATCTTCCGGTTTTCGGGTATCTAAAATCAAAGCACTGGTTTGATTTGCTTTTGTTTCAAACGAATCCGGAGATAATGCGTGATCACCTCGTTCCAAAACATCATCTATACTTTCGTAACCGTCGCGGTTCATTTTCACATTTTCAGGAAAATATTGAGGAGGTTCGGTTAATCCTGCTGTTACTTCTTTAATAAATTCCTCCTTCGTCATATCCGCACGAAGCGCATAGTTGAATCTTTTTTGATTGCCCAAAGAATCACTGGTTTCCTTGCTCATGCTTTTTCCGCAAGCAGAACCTGCGCCGTGAGCCGGATACACGGTAATATCATCAGGCAAAGTCATGATTTTTGTACGCAAACTGTCAAACAAAATTCCAGCCAGATCGTCCTGGGTTATTTCTCCGTTTTGCGCAAGATCCGGTCTGCCCACATCACCTATAAAAAGGGTGTCGCCACTGAAAAGCGCGATTTCTTTTCCGTTTTGATCAGACAACAGATAACAGGAAGATTCCATCGTATGTCCGGGCGTGTGCAAAACTTTTATTGTGATATCGCCCAATTTGAAGATTTCGCCATCTTTTGCGATATGTGCTTTAAAACCGGTATTTGCTTTTGGTCCGTAAACAATTTCTGCTCCCGTTTTTTCTGCCAGATCAATATGTCCGGAAACGAAATCCGCGTGAAAATGGGTTTCAAAAACGTATTTGATTTTCACGTTTGCTTTGACAGCTTTTTCGATATAAGGCGCTACTTCACGCAATGGATCAATGACTGCCGCCTCACCGTTGGAAGAAATAAAATAAGCTCCCTGAGCTAAACAGCCGGTATATATCTGTTCGATTTTCATCATAATTGCTTTGTTTTTGGAAAGTCCCGAAGAGAAATTCCGAAAGGTTATATTTAACCAATACTCAAATTTCGAATAAAAGTTGATAAGAGTGGATGATATTTGTCATCATGAAACTGGAAATCCGAAAACCTACCACATTAGAAAATGTAACTCTTTCAGGATAATATAAATTCCAATGCACAGAACGAACCAGCCAAAGGTGTTCCGAAGTGTCCTGGCTGAGAACTTTACAGATAAATAATTTCCGGTAAAAAAGCCTGATACTGATAAGGTGGTAATTTTTAACAACAAATCCCAATCCGGATTTGCAGCAGGTAAGCCGGCGAAAAAACCAATCATTGACTGTACGCCAATGATAAGCAGTGAAGTCCCAATGGCTTTTTTCATCGGGACTTTGTTTAAAATAGTCAGAAGTGGAATAATAAGAAAACCACCGCCAGCTCCGGAAATTCCTGAGATTGTGCCAACAGAAATTGATTCGGCTAAAATCAATCCTAAACTGTTTTTGACTTTATTTATCAGTTCTGTTTCACTTTTTTCTTTTCTGAAAATCATAAACAGAGATGCTGCGATCATAACCATGGCAAAGAAAAGCATGATTAGTAATCGTCTCAGAATAATGACAGAATCGAATAAAATAATTTCTTCGGGAATGGCCGGAAGAATTACTTTTCTGGCAAATATGACAGCCAGCGCAGAAGGAATTCCAAATCTTACCGCCATACTGAAATCGATGGATTTTTCCCGATATAAAGGAATTACGCCGATCAGACTGGTAATTCCAACAATAAACAGTGAATATTCGGTGGCATTTACCGGACTGACAGAAAATAAATAAACCAAAATCGGAACGGTCAGAATAGATCCGCCTCCTCCGATTAATCCTAACGATAAGCCTGCAAGTATAGATGCCAGATAGCCAACAATCTCCATTTTTATTTCTACTGATTTTGACAAATTTCGACAGAAAAAAAAAGCAAGTCTGTGACAATTATCACTGTCAGAAATTAATTTAACCATTCAATAGAATTTCTGTTGAGCCTGACTTTCTTATCCATTTCCATTTTCTTTAACAGACGGGAAATAACCTCACGTGAAGAATTTAAATCCAGTGCGATTTCCTGATGCGTGACAGTAAGCTCATTGCTCCCCTTTTGTTTAACCTGATTTTGAAGATAAAATTCCAGGCGCTCATCCATTCCTTTGAATATAACATGGTCCAGCAAAAGCAGTAATTCATCAAAACGTTCCCGGTAATTTTCCAAAACAAAATAATACCAGCTTTTATAATTTTTCATCAGTTCGTCGATGACGGGAACCGGTATTAAAATAGCCACAGTATTTTCAACCGCTTTGCCGAGGACTTGGCTGGTTTCCTGTTTGGCGGCACATATAATGGATAAAGCGCAGGCTTGCCCTGGATTTAAATGATAGATGAAAGCTTCTTCACCGTCGTGGCCTTCACGGTACAGTTTGATAAGACCTTCTGCGATCAGTACGGTATGTTTAAAATATTGTCCCTGACGCATGATCAATTCTCCTGCCGGAAAATGTTTCAGAATAGCAACTTCTTCTATTTTTTCCTTTAAAGCTGTTTCAAAAAAGGAGAAATGAATTTCGATATATTGACGAATCTTTAAAGAGTCAGTGGACATAAGGATGATAATTTTAACTTCGGCAGTCGGCTTTTCAGCTTATTAGATTCTGATGTTTATACCAGTTCAGACATTCAACTGAATGAGTAACAACTTTGTTCAATTCCATCATCTGAAAGCCGAAAGCCGACTGCCGACCGCTAAACCTTCACCGTTTTCCATTTTCCCATTCTAAATCGCCATATGCCCAGCAATGCCAAAATTGATTCAGCAACGGGTACTGAAATAAAAACACCAATTGGGCCAAGTGCGAAAAATATTGCCAACACATAAGCCAACGGGATTTCGAGTAACCAGAAACAAATTAAATTTAAAACGGTTGGCGTTTTTGTATCACCTGCACCATTTAGCGATTGGATTACTACCATACTGTAAGCATAAAATCCATAACCGAGACACAAAACGCGCAAGGCCAGTTTCCCGGTATGAATGACTTCAATATTCGGACTGAACCAGCCAATAATGCTTTCTGCTCCCGCAAACATTAAAATGGAAAGTCCGAGCAGGAAAAACAAATTGTATGAGGCGCATTTCCATACCGAGATTTCTGCACGTTCCGGTTTTCCCGCACCCAGGTTTTGTCCGACCAAAGTTGCCGCTGCATTTGCCAAACCCCAGGCTGGTAAAAGCGTAAACATGATTACACGAATCGCAATGGTATAACCGGCAACAACATCACTGCCAAATTCTGCCAGAATTCTGGTAAGGAAAATCCAGCTTGCGGAAGAGACTAAAAACTGCCCCGTTCCGCCAGCGGCAACTTTTAGCATGCTGACAATCGTTTCTTTGTGCGGTTTCAAATCGGCCCAGACAAACGCCAAAGCTTTATTAACACGTGTTAATGAATATAATTGATAACCAACACCAATGGAGCGGCCTAAAGCAGTCGCAATAGCTGCCCCGGTGACCCCAAAAGCAGGAATAATGCCAAAGCCAAAAATCAGCGTTGGACCCAGGATCATATTTAAACAATTTGCTATAATCAGTGATCGCATGGCTGTCGCCGCTGCACCGGCACCACGTAAAGCACCACTTAATGAATACAGTAAAATCACAACCGGGGCGCTCAGAAACTGGATTTGAGCAAAAACGGTTCCGGTTTTGATAACATTGGGATCTGCCCCCATTGTACTTAATACATCACCTGCAAAGACAAAACCTGCAACAGCGATGGGTAAGGAAATGGCAAGTGAAATTAAAATAACCTGTCCGATTGCTACCCGTGCCTGCGCCATGTTCTCTTCGCCTATACGTCTGGCAATGGTTGCGGTTGCGGCTGTGCTTAACCCAATCGCTACGGAATAAACCAGCGTAATAACCGATTCGGTAAGTCCGACAGTTGCAACCGCCTCTATACTAACTTTGGAAACAAAAAATATATCAACAACGGCAAAAAGAGATTCCATGACCATTTCCATGATCATGGGAACGGAAAGAAGGAAAATTGCCCGGTTGATGCTGCCATCAGTAAAACTTTCTTCGGACCCGCTTAAAGCCTGACGAAGCAGTTGAAACCACTTTTTCATGTATAAAAAGTAAAATTCTGATTAATAATAGAATATCTGCGTTTCAGAAACGCAGTATGGAAAATCCTGTGAAAGGATATGTAAAGACGGAGTGGCTAAAAATTAACCGAGGATGAACACCAACATAGGCTTAGAGCGATTTTGGCAAAGATACAAAACTGTTTTTTTAATATTCAAATAAAAAACTGGAATACTATTTGTCTAAGTCGTAACTTCATGCCGTTTGAGCCTGAACTTTTGAGGTTTATAATCCGTTCTTAATTTACCCTTTCTGTTAAAAAAGGGATGCTTTTGCCACTGGGTCAGCTCAGGAATGTGTGAAAGCCTGAAAAAAATGTATCCTGAATGATTGATAAAAGTAAGTTATTTTCTACTGCCGTTGAGCAGGAAACAGCTGTGCTGGTAGCTGTAAGTACACAAAAACAAACCAGTGCAAAAACAAAAGAATACCTTGAAGAGCTGGATTTTCTGGCTGCGACGCTTGGTGTTAAAACCCTGCACAAATTCACTCAGAATCTGGAACGTGCTGATATCAAGACTTATGTTGGAAAAGGAAAGCTTGAAGAAATAAATACTTTCGTGACCGCCAATCCTGTGGACATGATCATTTTTGATGATGATCTTTCGCCTTCGCAGGTGCGTAACCTTGAAGTTGTTTTTAAAGATATAAAAGTACTTGACAGGAGTCTGCTGATCCTTGATATTTTCGCGATGCGTGCTAAAACGGCACAATCCAAATTACAGGTTGAGCTGGCGCAGTACCAATATATGTATCCACGACTGACCAGACTTTGGACCCACTTAAGTCGTCAGTCAGGGGCGGGCGTAGGTATGCGCGGTCCCGGGGAAACGGAACTTGAAACGGATAGACGTATTGTAAAAGACAGGATTGCGTTTTTGCAGGAAAAACTTGAAAAAGTAGATCGTCAGAGCATGACAAGACGCAAGGAACGTGACCGTCTGGTACGTGTTGCGATTGTCGGATATACCAACGTTGGGAAATCAACGCTGATGCAGGCACTTTCAAAATCCGATATTTTTGCTGAAAACAAGCTTTTTGCCACCGTAGATTCTACGGTTCGGAAAGTGAATATGGAAAATATTCCATTCCTATTGACTGATACCGTTGGTTTTATACGGAAGTTGCCAACTACGCTGATCGAATCTTTTAAATCCACTCTGGATGAAGTGCGTGAGGCTGACATTTTGGTACACGTGGTTGATATTTCCCATGAATCTTATGAAGAGCATCTGGAAGTTGTTAACAATACTCTGGTGGAAATCGGAGCGGCGGATAAGCAGACGATCCTTGTTTTCAATAAAATAGATTTATACAAACCGGCTCCAAAAGCAGAGGAGTGGGATGATGAAGGAAATATTGTTCCCGAAGAAGCTTCCAATGAAAGCGTTTTGGATCAGTTGAAAAAGAGCTACCTGGCCCATAAAGCAGATTCGGTCGTATTTATTTCTGCTGCCAAAAAAGAAAATATGGAAGAGCTACGCAACACGTTATTTGCTGCGGTAAAATCAAAACACTTCGCAATTTATCCAAACTGGCTTGATTTGGGATATTCTGCTGTGCAATCAGAAGAATAATCACTTGTAATTGAATCGGAATTTTTCCAATTTTGCACCCCGATTGGTATTCATAGGAATATGGATACCAATTATTTTGACTGCGTAGTTCAACGGATAGAATAGGAGTTTCCTAAACTCTAGATATGGGTTCGATTCCCGTCGCGGTCACAGGTTTGTTTTTTAGAGTGGATGTGAATCTTTGATTTGCATCCACTTTTTTTGTTGAAGTTTTAAGGGCTTGGTTTGGGGACTGCTGGGCTTCTTAGGCTCCGATATTTGAAGGGTCTGTGAGGACACAGACCACGGGGTAGATAAAATTTGATTGGAAGATTAATGGCGAATGGAATTCAATTTATACGGAAGCTTCACGGGCAAGTATTCCTATGGAAGCTGGAAGTATAGAAGAATTCATTTTTGAACATTATTACGGTTATACCAAAATTGATAGTGAGGCAACGGAAGAATACAATATTCAGCACGACCGGTGGAATGTAAATCAGGTGATTAACTATGAAATCAACTGCAATTTTGCTGCGATGTATGGAGAAGATTTCGATTTTTTGAAAGACATAAAACCCGATTCAGTTATGTTAGCAGAAGGTTCTTCCATTGCTGTTAAATGGAAAAGACACCGGATTTAATAAAAAATGCTTTTCTAAAAATCACATTTAATTTTTAATCAAATCCGGATCAACACACGTCATTAACTTATTTCCTGAAATTTCTCTGGAATGAATTTCTGCGTCAACCGGCCCTTTAAAATCCAGAACTGCCAATCTGTTTTCGCTGCGGTATATAAATGAAACTGCCAGACAAGGTTGTCCGAGGTTGAAAGTTTTTGCGCCATTTAGGGGATACTGGGCAATTAATTTTTCCAGAATTTCGGCGTTGGTAAATTCCAGACATTTCAGAATAAACTGGTCATATTCTCCATCCCAGTTTAAGTAAAGCAGGTAAGCGGAGTTGTCCTTTATTTTAAAGTAAAAATTAAATCGTCGGCGCTGGGCAAACTCACCGGAAAGTTGCAATTCAGAAGATTCCGGAAAGTATGTTTTTATCTCCTCACGTAAATAATCTATTGCATCCATAGTGTTGAGTTGTTATTTGTTCCGGTATTTGTTAATTATAGCAAATATATTAATGACCTGCTGCATATTCAACGAATTATTAAGCTAATAATTGACAATCTGCAAAATTTTGACGCAACTGTATCAGTAGAAGGCGAATACAAAAAGTGCCTTCGGATTTAAGTCCAGAGGCACTTTTAGTTGTCCTGAATTTCACTACTTCTCCATCCGTAAGGCGGTTTTCAATAGCGGCGTATGCTTCTTCAACGGTGTTGCGTCCGGAGAGTTTATGGCGAAGAAGAGCTAATTATTGTAGAACTGGTACTTTAAAGATATACACTTGATTCCAAACCTTATTTTTTAAGATATGGCTTTAAATTCCGTTTAACTTTTTATTCAATTAACTGTAATCAATAAATTTCTTTTAGAAGTTAAGAAATATAATTACGTTATCTCCCATAAGTCTTCCAATAAAACTGAACCCCCAAACCCCCAATTTACGTTAATTAAGCATGCAGCTAAAATCATCTGCGGGTACTAATCAACGACTAAAAATATGCAGGAGATTGAGCCATATTATAATTGGGAGAAGCATTATGTTGCCAGTCGGGATCGCCGTTCGCCGTTTTATGGCAGGACTTACAATCTTGATTATTACGAAAATGCGATTTATGGTTATTACATTCATCCGCTCTGGGATGAGATCGGTTCGGAGACACTTTACGTCAAAATTCTTTTCGCAGATTATAACAAACATTTTGCCATTATTGAGCTTATGGGTGAATGGAACGATGCCCTGCACAACGATATTATGTATCTGAAACGGCAGGTGGTTGAGCCCCTGATCGATGAAGGAATTAACCAGTTTATTCTGTTGGGTGAAAATGTTTTGAATTTTCACGGCAGTGAGGACGACTATTATGCTGAATGGTTTGATGACATCGAAGACGGCTGGATTGCTGCCGTAAATTTCAGGGACCATGTGCAGGAAGAATGGAAACGCTATCGCCTGGATTATTATCTAAACTTCGGCGGAACTTTGCAGATCGATAACTGGCGCACCCTTCAGCCGGATATCTTCTACGAAATCGTTAAAAAATTGATCATTAGAAGGTTATCATAGCAAAAAGGTCTGCGTTTGTTTGCAACGTTCGGAACTCCTTTGTAGCTTACGCATTCAACCTTTTCTAACTTATTCAATCCTAATCAACAACAGCAGTTATGGCAGCTAATGAAGAACCAACACCATCCGAAGGATCATTGGATAAAAAAATCGAAGATATCAAAGCGAAATCAACCGAATTGAAAGACGAAACTGCTGACAGCGTTGAGGAAATTGGAGAAGATGTGAAAGATGCGGCGGAACTTGGGGTTGAGGAGACAAAAGCAACAGCTGAAGAAAAAATTGAGGAAGTGAAAACGGATGCCGCAGCATTAAAAGCGGAGGCGGAAGTTAAGGCCGAGGAATATAAAGAAGTTGCAGAAGATAAAGTTGAAGATGCGAAAAGTGAAGCATCTGAACTTGCTGCGACAGCGGAAGACAAAACGGAGGAATTGAAAGTTGCTGCGGAAGAAAAGGTTGAGGAAGTGAAAAGTGAAACGGCAGAACTTAAAGCAGAGGCAGGAGAAAAAGTAGAGGAACTGAAAGCGGATACTTCTGATAAAATTGATGATGCAAAAGAAGTTGTGGCAGAAGTAAAAGAAGATGTCGCTGCATCAGCTGAGGCTTATAAAGAAGTTGCAGAGGAAAAAATAGAAGAAGTTAAAACTGAATTTGAGGATGCGAAAATTGAAGCATCTGACAAGGCAGAAGAACTTGCAGCCGAAGCCGGTGAAAAAGTAACCGAAGCACAGGAAAAAGCCGTGGAAGTGAAAGACGAAGTTGTTCAAAAAGCAGCGGAAGTAAAAGAAGAGGCGGCTGAGAAAGTGGAAGAAGTAAAATCCGGTTTTTCTGCAAAAGTTGAGCAACTTCAAAACGAGGTAGAACTAAATATCGCAGCCGGAAAAGTGAAGGCTGAAGAAGTTATTTCTGAATTGCAAGGTCGCGCTGGTGCTTTGAAAGAAGAAGCGGCAGGTAAGTTTGAAGATCTGAAAGATGAAGCTGCTGAAAAGTTTGCTGATCTGAAAGAGGATGCGACTGAAAAATTTGCAGATGCAAAGGTAATTGCGGCTGAGAAATTTGAAGATGCAAAGGAGATCGCTTCTGAAAAACTGGCGGAAGCGCAGGAAAAGGCGGCAGAACTGAAAGCAAAAGCAGAAGTTGAAATTGAAGAACTAAAAGTTGCAGCTTCTGAAAAACTGGAAGAAACGAAAACGAAAGCCAAAGGTTTCTGGGCCAGGTTGTTTGGAAAATAATAGGAATTAAAATTGAAATGATGCCTGTCTGAATTCTTTTCAGGCAGGCTTTTTTATTATATTCCTGAATGGGATTTGAAAAATATACACTATGGAACTTGATATTGACAAACTGCTGGAAATAGCCAGAGACGCCGGAAAGGTGGTTTTGGATATTTATTATGACGCTGAAAAGTCGGAGGAGGTGGAGTACAAGGCAGATCACTCACCGTTGACACTGGCGGATCAGGCGTCCAATAATTTGATCGTTGCAAGACTGGAAGTTTTGACACCTGATATTCCGGTCATGTCGGAAGAGGAATTACATGTTTCTTACGAAGAACGTAAAAACTGGGAATATTTCTGGTGTGTGGATCCGCTGGATGGGACGAAGGAATTCATAAACCGAAATGGAGAATTTACGATCAATATTGCGCTGATTCATAACCGCGTACCCGTTTTAGGAATTATTTATATCCCGGTGACTGATACTATGTACTACGCAAATCAGGAGACTGGCGGTTGGAAAATTGATTCCAATGGAGTTAAAACCGCTTTAAAAGTTGATAAAAACAGTACCGACTGGATTTCTGTCGGAAGCCGTTCCCATGCAGCACCGGAGGAAACAGAAGTTTTGGCCAGGTATCCGGTTGTGAAGAAAATTGCTATTGGCAGTTCCCTTAAATTTTGTCTGCTTGCGGAAGGTTTAGCGCATATTTACTTTCGTCAAAATCCGACTATGGAGTGGGATACGGCTGCGGGACAAGCAATATTGACATTAAGCGGCGGACAAATGACAACTTTGAATGGCGAACCGTTTTTATATAATAAAGTCTCGCTGGTAAATGGAAGTTTTATCTGCGGAGCGCAATATGTCACGCTGCATGATGGAGAATAATAGAGTATAATCGACAGTAAGGGTTTCTTTTGTTTGAACTAAAAAACATCGGAAACCATGAAATCTTATAAACCACGTCACAGATTTTTCTGCCTTACTTTTCTTCTGTTTTTATCTCTAAATCAGATTTTTGCGGATTCAAAAGACAAAGTGCTTTCCGGGAAAATGATAGTCGTCGTAAATGATTTTGTAAAATCACTGGACGCGGGACAAGTAAAGGAAGCATGCGTTTCTTTTGAAGATACCATTCGGTTTGACTGGCATTACGTACCAAGAACCAGAAAAGGTCTGACCCTGAGAAATATGAACCCTGCACAACGGGCCAAAGCTTTTGAAATGGTGAAGCTGGTCATGAGCGCGAATGGTTATCAGAAAACGCTGGATATTGTTGATCTGGAAAATGTGCTGCGTGTTGTTGAAAAACGTCCTTCAAACGATACATACCGAGATCCGGAGAATTATTCTTTTATGGTTTTTGGTACACCCGACATGAAACAGCCCTGGGGTTGGCGTATGGAAGGCCATCATGTTTCATTACAATTTACATCCGTCAACGGTGTCATCACATTTACACCGGGTTTTATGGGTTCAAATCCGGGAAAAGTTTTGGCTGATGTCCCTCAAAAAGGAAAACGGATTTTGAAAGATGAACAGGATATTGCATTTCAGCTGCTTCATTCTTTCTCAGATTCACAACGAAAAAAAGTGATTTTAGCAGAAAAAGCGCCCTGGGAAATTTTGTCGTTAAATAATCGGAGTAATCTGGTTGTCGTGAAAACCGAAGGCATGGCGATGAAGGATATGACCACTGCACAAAAAGCACTATTTGAGGAGCTTATCGCCGTTTATCTGAATCGTTATCACGTGACTTTGAAAGATCAACAAATGGTTAAATTACAGAAATCGGGGCTTGATGGCATACATTTTGCTTGGATGGGTAATGTGGATCCGGAAATAAAAGAGAGAGCGGGGTTTTATTATCGGATTCAGGGGCCGACAATCCTCATCGAATTTGACAATACCCAAAACAACGCAAACCATATCCACACCGTCGTCCGGGATCTGACCAATGATTTCGGCGAGGATTTACTTCGATTGCATTATGAAAAAATGCATCCGAAGCCTTAGAAAATTTCTTTCATTTAAATCAGCGTTCGATGAATCAGCCATTTTCTGTGCCCTTTCAACATCCGTTCACACCGGATAAAAACTATACAAAATCAGTCGCCTATTTTTCAATGGAATTTGCCCTCGACCAGGCTTTAAAATCTTATTCGGGAGGATTGGGTTTTCTGGCGGGCTCACATATGAAAAGCGTATATGCCCTGCGTCAGAACTTAATAGGTATCGGGATGCTCTGGAAATATGGGTATTATGATCAGGGACGAAGACGAGACAATAGCATGGAACCGCAGTTTCATGAAAAAATATATCATTTTTTGACAGATACCGGCATCAATTTCCAGATTCCCATTTTAGGGAAACAGGTTTGGGTTAGGGCTTATTATCTTGCTCCGGAAGTTTTTAGTACTGCTCCCATGTTTTTCCTGACCACGGATGTGGATGGAAATGACGAACAAACCCGGGCAGTTTCTTATTCCTTATATGACTCGGATGTGACGATGAAAGTAGCTCAGTGCATGGTGTTGGGAATTGGTGGAGCAAAGCTGCTCGACGAACTAAAATATCAGCCGGATATTTATCATTTCAACGAAGCACATGCCATTTCTGCCGCATTTTATTTGTACCAGAAATACAAAAAACTTCCGGAGTTAAAGAAGCGAATGGTATTTACAACCCACACACCGGAAGAAGCAGGAAATGAAAAACATGATATAAATTTCCTCGAAAATCTGGGTTTCTTTTCAGGATTAAAAATGGATGTAGTTCGGAAAATTACAGGGATTAAGGATAACATTTTTAACCATTCGCTTGCTGCTTTAAGGTTAAGTAAAAAAGCAAATGGAGTATCGAAGTTGCATGGAGAAGTTTCCCGCCAAATGTGGAAAAGCTATCCGGGAATTTGTGAAATCACACACATCACCAATGCGCAGAATAATACTTATTGGGTGGACGAAACGCTGGAAAAGGCAAGAATCAAAAAAGATTCCAAAGCGATTTCAGCCAGAAAAAAAGAACTTAAAAGTATTCTTTTCAAAACAGTTGCGGACCAGTGCGGAAAAATATTTGATCCTAATGTGCTGACCATCGTATGGGCAAGGAGGTTTGCTGCTTACAAACGTCCTGATATTTTGACCTGGGATGTTGCCCGTTTTGAAAAACTTCTAAAAAATAAGGATCTCCCTATTCAAATTATCTGGGCAGGCAAACCATATCCAAAAGATGAAGGCGCTATTAATACATTCAATCATCTTTTTTACCTGAGTCATTATTTTGATAACATGGCGGTTTTGACCGGATATGAATTAGCACTTTCAAAACTGTTAAAGGACGGTTCGGATGTCTGGCTTAATACGCCGGTTGTGACCCGTGAAGCATCAGGAACCAGCGGAATGACGGCGGCAATGAATGCTTCGATAAATTTATCTACCTATGATGGCTGGATTTGTGAATTTGCCAAAGACGGAGAAAATTCCTTTATCGTCCCGGTGGCAGAAGGTGATGATATTAATAAAACGGATTGTGATAATTTCTTCGATTTGATTGAAAACAAAGTATTGCCGACTTATTATAAAAATCAGAAAGAGTGGGACCGGATTACTTTGAATAGTATGAATGATGTGAACGAACCGTTTAATTCTGATCGGATGGCTCGGGAGTATTATGAGAAGTTGTATTAAGATTTAGATTAAAGGTTTCACGCAAAGAAGGGAAGAAAAAGGGGCACAGACCGCGAAGTAAAAGCTTTGCGGTCTGTGCCCCTTCCTTTTTTGCTTTGCGTGAAATAAACCTGAAAAACTCCTAAATTTGAGAAAGTTAAAAAACCAACCAAATTCACTTCTATGAAATTAATTTCTTCAATATTCATTTTCTTTTTATTCATTCAGACCTCTTTCGCACAGGATTATTCTGACAAAATCACTCTCGTAATTCACGGCGGAGCAGGAACCATAACCCGGGCCAACATGACTCCGGAAAAGGAAAAAGCATACCGCGAAGTTTTAAATATCGCTTTACAAAAAGGCTATGCAGTTTTGAAACAAGGCGGAACCAGTGAAAAAGCCGTTGAAACCGCGATTATGGTTATGGAAGATTCCCCTCTTTTCAACGCAGGAAAAGGTGCTGTTTTTACGAATGAAGGAAAGAACGAAATGGACGCCGCGATCATGGATGGCAAAACTTTGAAAGCTGGTGCAATTGCAGGTGTAACGACAATCAAAAATCCAATTCGTGGTGCAATTGCCGTCATGGAAAAATCTCCGCATGTACTAATGGCCGGAAAAGGAGCAGATTTATTTGCCAAAGAACAAGGTCTGGAAATCGTCGATCCGTCTTATTTCTATACAGAAGCACGCTACAAAGCCTTATTAAAAGCGAAAGAAGAAGAAAAGATAGAGCTTGATCATACCGAGAACACAAAGAAAGAAATTCAAAAGAAACCAAAAACCGGTTTTGCAAAAGAGGAAGATCTGATTTTTACAGAAGGAAAAAAATACGGAACCGTTGGATGTGTGGCTTTGGATAAATTTGGAAACCTGACAGCCGGTACTTCAACAGGCGGAATGACGAACAAAAGATATGGGCGTATTGGTGATGCACCGATTATTGGTGCCGGGACCTATGCAAACAATAGTACCTGTGCAGTATCAGCCACCGGTCATGGTGAATTTTTCATCCGATCTGTTGTAGCTTTTGATATTTCTGCTTTGATGGAATATAAAGGTTTGTCTGTGAAAGATGCATCGGATGAAGTCGTTATGAAAAAGCTTGTGGAACGCGGAGGCGAAGGCGGGGTGATTGCGCTTGACAGAAACGGGAATTTCGCAATGCCATTCAATAGCGAAGGAATGTACCGCGGTTACATTAAAGCGGATGGAAAAAGTGAAGTAATGATTTACAAAGACGAAGTGAAGAAATGAAAAATGCTCACCCTGCGTGGGCCGCCCCGATTTGCACTCGGGGCGGCCCACGCAGGGTGAGCATGGTTTAGCGTTTGCAACGCGAATAAAAAGTCAAAATATCATTAGTTAATTATCTGAAATCACCCAATCTGACTAGCCAGCAAAGCAATTCCGTCAACAAAACTATGCGGTTTGTAACCCAAAACAGATTCAGATTTTGTCAGATCAAAACCAGTTCTCGGCGGACGGCGTGCGGGTTGTGAAAAACCAGAACTATCTGTTTGAGAAATAAAAGATTTATCCAGTTTGAAATAATCGGCGGCAATAATTGCCATTTCATATGGCGTGTAAAGTTCTTTACCTGAAATATTGAAAATGCCTTCTGCTCTCTGATCAGCAATTAAAAAACAACCGGTTGCCAGATCTTCTGCCAGGGTAGGCGTGCGGAATTGATCCGTTACTACTTTGATATTTTTACCTTCTTCCAACGATTTTTTTACCCAAAGAATAATATTACTGCGGCTCATATCATGCGCAATTCCATAAACTAATACCGTCCGTGCAATCGCCCATTTTATATCAGAATGAGTTACCGCTTTTTCAGCTGCATACTTACTCCATCCATAAAAACTGATCGGATTCGGTTCAGCATCTTCTTTATAAGGGCCGGCAGTTCCGTCAAAAATAAAATCCGTGGAAACATGGACCAGAAAAACATCATGTCTTTTACAGGATGACACCAGATATTCTACCGCATTTACATTTTGTTTCCAGCACGCATCTTTTTCCGCTTCACACTGATCCACGTTTGTCATGGCGGCTGTGTGAATAATTACCTCCGGTTTTGTTAATGCAATAACCGCTTCAACCTGAGCAGCGTCCGTAATGTCCATCGCGTGGTAAGTATAGCCGTCATGAAATGGCAGCCGGTTTTCTCCGCGTGCCGTGGCAATCGTTTCGATGGAAGAATCTTTGATTAATAACTCAATCAGTTTCTGACCAAGTAGCCCGTTTGAACCGGTGATCAGGAACCGTTTTTTTGTTGATGCGGAATTGGAAATATCTTGTGCAGTAACCGTCATGTCTGGATTATAAGTGCTTGTTTGGAACAATATAGAACATAAATATCTAAAAAATAAAGCTGCTGACCGGAGTGGCGAGCAGCTTTATTCCTAAAAATTGTTGAACCTTAAATTTTAATCCCCAGCGTAACCCGCAGGATGTTGTTTTTAACATTGCTGTCCTTGAAGTATTTAGTAATTCCTCCTTCATATGTTACATCCAGAGTGATCAGTCCAAATTCCATTCCGATTCCTCCATTCAAACCATACGCGTATTCATGAAGATTGTCTTTTGTGAATTTGGCTTGATTATTTTTATCCACTGCAAGAATATAATTTCCAACAGCTCCTGCTTTCACATTTAGCTTAAAAAAGCCGCTGTTTGCCTTGGTCAAATAAATGCCGATCATAACGGGTAATTTCAAAGAATGAATTCTTGGACCGGAGAAAAACTTCGTGTCGGTTAAACTGTCTTTTTTAGTAACCGCCATGGATGAATTCAAGTAATGAAGTCCTGGCTGCACAAAAAATCTTTTTGCTCTTAATCTCATATCTATACCCGCGTTCCAGCCTGTGCGGCCAGAGGTGTTATCCTTTTTTACGTCAGAATCGAAAGCAGAAGCATGTACGCCAACCACGGGAATCACCCATGCTCCGGAATTTCTCACCGGACGCTCAGCAAATCGTTGCTGAAAAGTTATGTTCTTCTTTTCTGATTTCGAATTTGTCAGATCTGAAACGTGGCTTGTTGTATTATCATCTGCAACAGGCGTTTCCTGTCTCGCTCTTTTTTCGCGGAGCCAGGTCTGATATTCCTCATTTTCTTTTGATTCCGAAAATGATGAAGAAGTTTTTTCATTAGGTGCCGGAATCTGCTGTTGTTTGTAATCTGGCGGGACGATGATATTATTGATTATAATAGTTGGCTGTCCTGCCTGCTGCGGATAATTTCTAAATGTTGATTCCACAACTTTTTCAGCAATATCCCTGACCGTTTGCTGGTTTTTGACAGAATCATTTGTGACTGTATTCTGCATCACTTTTGTTGAATTTGTCTTTTGCAGGGAATCTTTTTTTACCTGGGCTGATACGCCGTTTGCCATGAGTCCTGATAAGATTATGGCCAAAATAAGTCTGTTTTTCATGATGAAGTGATATTTGATGATACCAGCTTTGGACGCAGAAGCGAAGATTTGTCACAAAAAAAGTCGCCGAAGATCTTTGCAGAACTTCGGCGACTATATGATTTATATTTAATGATAAGTTTTCAAATCAGCATTTCAGCTTTCAAAAACATATCCATATTTTCTTGTGATCTTTTTCTTCTTCATTTTCTTAACAGAAACCTTCATTTTGATGTCCTTATCAGGTCGGTCACGCTCATCTTTTGGTTGAACGCTGATTTTATCAACGATATCAATACCATCAATTACTTGTCCAAAAACAGTATAAGCACCGTCAAGATGCGGCGTTCCGCCTTCTGTTTCGTAAACTTTTCTTTGTGAATCCGTCAATTTTCTTGCTGCACGTGCGGCTTGTTTGTCAAGATCCGATTTGCTCCATTTTTTACCTTCAACGATGTAAAACTGACATCCGCTTGATTCCTTTTTTGGATTATTATCTCTTGCAGCGGCCAGCGCGCCTTTGCGGTGAAAAAGCTTAGGACTTATTTCTGCCGGGATTTTGTATCCGTTATCACCTTTTCCCAAAACTTCATCCGGTTTCGCATTACGTGAATTCGGATCTCCGCCCTGAATCATGAAATCCTTAATAATGCGGTGAAACAGCAAATCGTTATAAAATTTGTCTTTCGAAAGTTTGATAAAATTTTCCTTGTGTTTCGGTGTTTCATCAAACAGAATAAGGCGCATTTTACCGAAATCAGTCGTAATGGTTACGAGGTAATCCTTTTTTGATTTTTTTTGAGCAAACGAATTTAATGCCAGCAGACAAAAAGCTGTCAGCAAAATCAGGCGGTTAATTTTCATCATAAATTATTTAGCAGCAAGTACATTTTTATCCGGCGTAAACTGGAATTTCAGTCCGTAATCTTTTCCTTCTGATACATCTTCCATACTTACATGAATGGAATTTTTGTTCCAGGTTACTGTTTTACCGTTTTCTTTCGGAGTCTGATAAGTTTCTGTGAAATAGTTTTTACCTGCATTCCACAATTGTTTCGTAGCATCCGGACTGTTCAAATAAACATCAACGGTAATTTTGTTAACCTTTTTGTCAGCAGTCAAAAAATACTGAACATCGATTGTTTCAAGTTTTTCCGTTTCAAAAGTATAACCGACATGATCGGCTACGTCTTCAAACATTTCAAAATTTTCAGTCGCTTTTACTTTTGATAAAGGATCTCCAAAAACAATGCCACGGAAGGTTCCGGCGGGAGAATCTCCAATCACTTTTTCCAGCAAGGCGGATTGGTCACTGTTCAGTTCTTCATGCGCAGGAGGAGCAACTGCGGATGAATCCGTTACCTCGGCATCTTTTTCCTGACTGGTTTTTGTTTTGCAATTTTGTAATGTAAGTGCAAGAAGCACAACTGCCAAAAGGGTTCTAAGTAGTGTAAAGTGTTTCATTTTTTGCTTAAAGAAATATATACCGCAAATCTAACTATTATCAGTTTCTTTTTTTTAACGTCATTTTAATTATCCGCTAAATATATTTCGGTAATATCTAAAAAAAACGGGATTCTTAATCGGAGAAGTAAAAAAGTATGCCCTTATTCAGAATTTCGGGAGTGGGGAATATTTTCCGGTTCTGTACTAAAATTCCCGGCCGATGCTGAAAAAGAAACGGCGGTCTCCTTTTGCATTAAAGGTTTGGTTGAAGCGCGCAACGATATTGTAAAAAGTAACCACATCCAGCCCAATGCCGCCTCCATAAATACCTTTATTTCCCAGCGATGTGTTGCTGAATTGCGGATAATAATTTTTGACATAACCCGCGTCTGCAAAAGAATTGATATAAACGGCCAGCGGAAGCGTATTAAACTGGCGGATCGGAACCCAGGAGAAATGTTTCTGAACCGAAAATAATTTATATTTCAACTCATTTTTTATCAGGGCATAATCCTGTCCGTCTACTACGTATAATTCATAACCTCTTACCAGATCATTTCGGTAACCCATTCCAACAGTTTGCAGATAAGGTTGTTTTTTAGGAATAGAAAAGCGTCCGCGCACTCCGGAATTTGCAAACCACCTACCACCCAAAGCAAAGTATTGTTTGAAGGAACCATAAACGTAAGCCTGGTTAATTTCATCAGATGGCAAAAGTCCGATTTTGGAAAACTGGATTCCTCCAACTCTTCCCCGCAAAGCATATTGGTAATTATCGCGCTTATCGTAACTGTACGAATAGGTTACCTGGAAATAAGTTTGCCGGGTTCTTCCTTTCAGAAAATAATTGGGATTAAGTGCCGCAATAGTATCTGTGATCGATGTGCCGCTCCAACGCAGATCCAGCGAGTGATAGGTGTAATATTTATTTCTGCGCGTAAGTGTTACGAAAGTATAAAACCGTTTTTTGTTAATGTCTTCACTGTTGAAATAATCCAATTTATCTCTCCAAGTACGAAAAGCCATTGTTTTATTAATTGAATAAGATGCTCCAACCGTGATTCCCGTTTTTTGGGCTTTATCCAGATAGGGTAGCGAATAGGAAACTTCAAATTTTGGAATAAAACCAAATTCTGCAACCAGCCGAAGTTTGTCAGCGCGACCTGTCACATTTCCGTAACTCATATAAATACCATAAATGGTCCTGCTGAAATCACGGTTACGGTCATACCACCATTCATTGAAATTCCGGTCGGCGAGTTGGAAAACAGGGGTTGCTATGAAGTACCAGCGTTCTTTTACCACAATCCGGATATCAGTCCGGACAGAATCTTCATTTGGTTTGAGCAGTAATTCTACTATTACAAAAAGATTGGTATTAATTACTTTTCGCCGGTCAATTTCCAGCGTTTCAGCAAGTTTATCCTGAGGAATTGTATCACCGGACTGAATCGCCATTTCCCTGAGAATAATGCGGTCCATGGTTCGGTGATTTCCTTCAACCGTGATATTTCCAATGATTACAGCCGGCGTTTGGCCTGCCGAAGGGATCTGGGCATAGACCGGTCCGGTGAGAAGAAGGATTAAAAATAAAAAGTAAAAATTTTGATAACGTACTGTTTCCTTCATTCTTCTCTGCCCGTGTTTCAGTTTGAAACGATATTTTGATTGTAACCGTATTGTTTGCTTTCTCAAAATTACGCTTAAATCGGTTGGGATGATGCTGTCCGGGTAAATAAACTGAATTGTAAAGAGAAAATATGAACTGTTTCCACTATTAACTAAAAGTTATCTTTCAAAAAAAACAGGATATAATAATAGTCTCTTCTTTCGGGCTTAGAGTATCATACAACAACTAACCAGCTAATAAAAATGACACATTCCCGGGCTGAAAATTTGATCAACAAACTGATCGCTAACAAGATTTCAGGGGAAGAACTGGGTGAACTGCTGGAAGGTGTGAAAAATGAAGACGAACAGCAAAAGTATTCCGATGCTCTTGAAATTTATTTCGACCGGCTCCTGAAAGAAAATGCAGGAAACCATGAAATCAAAGATCAGGAGAAAACTAACCCGTGAAAGTTGTAATGAAAAAACCTGTTTAAAAACGATGCTTATTAAAAAACTCTATTAACCCTTTTACGCTTGTCTTTGTCCAATTATTATTCTAAAAGTTATGAATTCAAACTCTATTGCTCAGCGTGTGCTCAGACGATTATTTCTCCTGGTCCTTGTGGCCGGAGTTGGTATTTCGGTGGCCAGCGCACAAAATGTAGTTACAGGTAAAGTGACATCCAAAGATGATGGCGCTGTAATGCCTGGTGTTAACATTATCCTGAAAGGCACACAGATAGGAACGACAACCAATGCAAACGGAACTTATTCGATTGAGGTAACTGGTACCAACCCGGTCCTTGTCTTTTCTTTTGTTGGATACAATCAGGAGGATGTCCCTGTGAACGGTCGCAGTATATTGGATTTTGTGATCACACCCAGTGCTGAAAACTTAAAGGAAGTGGTTGTAACTGCCCTTGGAATCAGCCGTGAGAAAAAATCCCTTGCTTATTCTGTCGCAGAGGTTAAAAGCGAAGATCTTGTGAAAGCGTCAAACCCAAGTTTAATGAAGTCGCTGGATGGTAAAGTAAGCGGTGTGAATTTTACCAATTTGAGTAGCGATCCTACTTCGTCGGTACTTGTCAATATTCGTGGAACAAGTACAATGCCTACAACAAGTCCTGGCGGAACAAATGTTTCCCTGAATTCACAGCCGTTATATGTAATTGATGGTATCCAGGTAGGTGCCCAATCAACTACCAATAAGGATGGTGTCGATTTTGGTAATATTCTTTCCCAGTTAAACCCGAATGACATCGCCTCTGTGACCATCCTGAAAGGAGGCAGCGCGGGTGCATTATATGGAGCTGAGGGTGGAAATGGTGTTGTAATGATCACTACAAAATCAGGTAGAGGCGGAAGAAGAGGGCTTGGAGTTTCTTACTCAACTTCTTTCTCACAGGAAAAAGCCTACCAGTTTATTCAGGAACAAACTGAGTTTGGCCAGGGTGAAAGAGCCAATGAATGGCAGTATGACAATACAGATACCTGGGGCCCGAAACTTGATGGATCGTTTTCATCGGATTACTGGGATGTGAAAAACAAAAAATGGGCCAATGGGCCAATGACTTCCTCAAAAGAGAACAGAGTTAAGGCTTATCTTCAAACCGGACACACCTGGAACAATAGCGTAGCCATTACTGGCAATTCTGACAGAGGTGCCTTCCGTTTGGGTATTTCAAATATGACCAACGTTGGTGTTATGCCAAATACAAAAACGGAGCAGAAATCTTTCACGCTGAATACTGACTATAACCTGACTAAAAAGATAAATGTATCGGTTAGTTCAAGTTACATCCATACCTATTCTCCGAACAAACAAAATACAACGGGTTCTAATAGTGTATTGAATAATTTGCTTTTCAACTTACCCACAAATTTACAGCCGCTATCCGATATGAAAGATTATTGGCTGACAGGTTTTGAAGGTGTGAAGCAAAACGGATCGATCATGAAAGACAATGGTGTAGATGTTGCCAACGATAACCCTTGGTTTACTACCTATGAAAAACTGCACCGATTTACCCGTGACAATTTCTTCGGAAAAATCCAGTTAAACTGGCAACTTTCGGACAATTTCTCTCTTTTGGCAAGAACAGGGATGGAAAATGTGAAAGAACTTTATGAAATGAGACAATCGTGGGGCGCCAAAGGGGATGCTTTTGGAGGTTATGTTACAGGAGATAACAGCAGTATTGAAGCTAACTCTGATGTGATTCTTTCTTATAACAAAAATTTTGGAAGACTTTCTGTGAGTGCATCTGCCGGTGGTAACTATCGTTTCAATAATACAACGAGTTCTGAAATTACCGGTGGTGACCTGAACTCTCCTGGATTATTCGCCGTATCGAATATAAAAGCCGGAACATTAACTACGGTTGCAGCCAACAACTGGCCTTTTAGAACGACAAAGTCTCAAAGCGTATATGCTTATGCAACGGTTGGTTGGGATGAGAAATTATTCCTGGATGTGACAGGGCGTAACGACTGGAAAGGAATTTTGCCGGAAGAAAAAATCCATTATTTCTATCCATCGGCATCTTTGAGCTGGGTAGCTTCTGAATCAATCCATTTCCCGGAAGTATTTACCTTGGTAAAGCCTCGTATTAACATTGCTGACGTGGGTAACGGTTTGGTAAAACAAAGATCAGTTGATACCTATACATATGACGCAAGCCCTTGGGGAGCGGCCAATACGGTAAGTCTTACGAGTTCGCTGGTTGACCCTAATATCAAAGCGCAGCATTCGATCACGAAAGAAGCAGGGCTTGATTTGTGGTTGTTTAAAGGTCGTGTTAAGTTTGACGGAACGTATTTCATCAAAACACAAAAAGATCAGATTGGCAGTATTTCACTGGTGCCTGGAACGGGTTATACAGGTTTGCTGACCAATATTGGTGATGTTACCAACAAAGGATTTGAATTCGGACTGAACCTGACTCCTATCAAAACAAAGGATTTCTCCTGGGACATTTCCACAAGTTTTACACATTACAAAGCGAAGATTACAAGGTTGTCTGATCAGTTTGCTCCAAACGGATATGTGTTTACTTCCTATGATGGAAAAACGATGGTGAAAATTGCAAAGGGAGAGGAAATCGGTAGTATTTACGAACAAAATCCGATTTTACGTGTAAAAGAAGGTCAGTATAAAGGTATGATGCTCCTTGACTCTGACCAGGGAAAGGTTCAGTTGTCATCTGATGAAAGAGATCGTGGAAGACTTGGTAATTTCAATCCTGATTTTATTCTTGGTATCAATACAACCTTGAAATACAAACAATTCAGTCTGGGTATCGTAGGAAGTTTGAGAAAAGGCGGAAAATATGTTTCTGTGAACCAGCAGTATCTTGAATCGAACGGAAGAGCGGAAAGTACTTTGAGCTCAGGTCCTAACAATCCTTACTGGATGGGTGGCCGTGATGCCGCACATGGAGGTCTTCCATGGCCTGCGGTTGGATCAAGTACTTACGCAGCGATTAACAGCAACAACGATTCGAAGCGTTCGACTGCTGTACAAGATGCTGTTTACGTAAAAGGTGTATTTGTAAACCCTAACCATACGGGAGCAGATGCAGTAACAGATGCTGATTATATCGTGAACGGTGCAGACAAAAACAATACTTTTTATGACTTCCCTTACAACGGTTACGGAGATATTATCTGGGATTTTGCATCAACAAGAACTTACAGCGCTACCAACTTCAAATTGAGAGAATTATCATTTGCATACACAGTACCTGGTACCGTGACCAAAAAATATTTCCTTAACAATCTGATGTTGTCAGTTTACGGAAGAAACCTTTTCCAGTGGAATAAGTCAGGTCGTCACGAAGATCCTGAATCTGCATTCTCAGGAGTTGGTACAAGTCAGGGGATTTTAAGAGCAACTTTGCCAAGTATCCGCTCATACGGATTCAAGGTTTCTGTTGATTTTTAATTAATAACGTTCATTCAGAGAATTATGAAATCTATATTTAAAGTATTTTTAGTTGCTACACTGGTAGGATTTTCTTCCTGCAGTGAAGACGAGTTACGAACAGCGGATACATTACAGCAAAAAGATGCCATCGAGTCGGTAAATGATCCATATCTGCTAGCTTCTGTTATCAAAAGAACATCGCTTTTTTATCAAAAGATGAGTTTTGATAACAGAAAACTTCCTGCTGCTGTTCAGCATATGGAAAGTAATTACCAGAGTGGTGATAACTTCTATGATGGTTTCAGATTGGCTACCACGGATATGTATGATGCCATGGATATTCTTAAACTCATTGATGGTTCTATCAATCTTGCACAAACCCGCGGTTCAAAAACACATCAAGGGATTTTCAAGGTTTTCCGGGTGATGCTTTTTTCTTTCATGACCGATTTTTATGGTGATGTGTATTATTCGGAGGCTTTGAAAGCGAGAGAAGGTATTTTGTATCCAAAATATGACAAAGAACAGGATATCTATAACGGATTACTTACTGAACTTGACGAAGCGTCCACATTAATTTCTGGTGGAACCGAAGAAATATCAACCTCGTATGATCTGATGTTTGCAGGTGACAAAGTTAAATGGCAAAAATTCGCCAACTCGGTAAAACTAAGATTATTAATGCGTGCATCAGGCAAAATCACTGATGTGGGAGCAAAAATTGCGGCTATTTCCGGAAATGTTTTATCCGAACCTACTGAAAATGCTTCGATTTCTTATATTGGAACGACAGGTGATAATGGAAGCATTCTGGGAAATTCCTGGACGGGTGGTACTGTTAACTGGGGTTCTGTTGATGAATTCAATAAAAGGAGACCATGTAAGACATTAGTTGACAAATTGGCGGATTTGAGCGATCCGCGCGCAGCAATCTGGTTTGCTCCTGTTGAAAGACCGTGGACAAGCGACAAAAGTCTTGACGGTGTTACTTTTGCAACCACAGATCCAAATGGTTATACTTATTCTTCAACCTGGGAATATATCGACAGGTCAAAACCTGAAATTGCTGAATACGCGACAAAAGATATATTGATTGATTCCAATAAAGTTTATGTTGGTTTCATTGCTGGTATGCAGGCTGACTGGAAAAATGGAAACGGGCATTATAATACAGCCGCCGGTGGTGTTGTAGGTAACTTTAAAGTTTCCAAATTCTCTACATTGTTCAGACAAAACACGCATCCGCTGCTTAAAGCGCAGATTATGAACAGTGATGAAGTTCAGTTTTTGTTGGCAGAAGCTGCTGCAAAAGGATTAATCACCGGAAGCGCTGATACTTATTACCGCAAAGGAATTACAAATTCACTGCTTCGCTGGGGAGTACCTCAGGCAACAGTTACAAAATATCTGGCTCAGTCAAATATTGCTTTACCAACAGATAAGGCAGGCCAACTTGCGAAAATCGCAGACCAAAAGTGGATCAGTTTGTTCCTGGTTTCTGCGGAAGCTTATCTTGACCTGCGTCGTACTAAATTACCAAATATATTCAACAATGGCAGATTAGGTACTTATACATTCCCGCTTCGCTACCGCTACCCGGGTAATGAACTTGGGCAAAACAGAGATGCTTATGATCTTGGTGTATCGTCTTTGTCGCCAGCAGTAGACGATCAATTCTCTAAAATCTGGTTGCTGCAATAAGTGGTTGGATTTGCCGGACAATTGTTGTCAGAATTTGTCAGGAAGTGGTCATTTGATTGTCAGGAATTGTTTGGCAAGGTGCTGATTATGAAAGTTTTGAAATAATAAAATAAGAGTCTAGTCCGGAAATGTGCTGAATTTTTTCAACCATTTCCGGATTTTTTTGTGCCCTTTTCAACCGTTTACTCAATTCATTATTTTTTAATTTCTGATAATAGTCTATTACCAACGTTTTAAAGTAATACAAATGTTTATGTACTGCTAATTTCTGACGGGCTGACAATTCGTAATCGGATAGGTATTTCCTTTAAATTAGTATGCATACATAACAAATTCTTAACATATAAAAATTGGATAATCCGGATAGCTCATTCCGGCAGTTTCAAAAATGCGCCGGCAGGTTTCGCTTCTATTGATCAGAATACAATTAGTTACCTAAACATTAGTCTATGGAGAAAGCCCTCTTACATTTTTATGAATTAACCCTATCAGGAATTTACAATCATTTACCCTTACGTCATGCTGTTCAAATAAATCATCGAAAATTATGAGATCAAATTTTATCAATTTTTATCTGCGGGTTTTCAAACGTCTGCTGATACTTGTAGCGCTGAGTCTCCCGTTTAGCCAAATGGCAAAAGCAGGAGTTTTTGCCGGGAATAAAAACGGAAAAGCAGAGAAAAAGGCTGACAGAACGATCACGGGAAAAGTTTCTGGTCAGGACGGCGCAAGTATGCCAGGTGTCAACGTCGTATTGAAAGGTACACAAAGAGGAACCAGTACAAACGCGGCCGGGGAATACTCAATCGAAATAACAGGAGATAGCCCTGTTCTGGTATTTTCTTTTGTAGGATATCTTTTACAAGAAGTTCCGGTAAATAATCGCAGCGTTGTTGATGTTTCGTTAGTAGCTAATACAGAGAATCTTAATGAAGTAACCGTGACTGCCCTGGGTATCAAACGTGAAGATAAATCGCTTGGATATTCAGTAGGAAAAGTGGACGGCAAGGAATTTAACCGTGTTTCGCAGGAAAACGTGTTGAACGCCATGGCCGGAAAAGTGGCGGGTGTTGCCATCAGTTCAACTGGTGCTACGGGTTCTTCTGTAAGCATGGTGATCCGTGGAGCAAAATCTTTAAGTAATGATAATCAGCCCTTATTTGTGGTAGATGGTGTACCAATTGCCAATACTTTAAATAATGTCACCGAAATAGGAACGGACAACAAAGTGGATTATGGTAATGCACTTTCCAGCCTTAACCCGGATGATATTGAAAACGTTTCCATCCTGAAAGGTCCAAGTGCAGCGGCACTTTACGGTTCAAGAGCAGGAAATGGTGTTGTTCTAATCACAACAAAAAGTGGTTCAAAAGTGAAGAAAATGACGGTTACCGTTTCTTCAAATACTGTTTTTGATAAGCCATATAAATATTTGAAATGGCAGACAGAATTTGGTTCAGGCCAGTATTCAGCTATTCCAACTTCTATCACGAACAATCCGTATAGTAATCCTTTCAAAAAGTTGGTAGATGAAAGTATCACTGCCACTTATGGTGCAGCATTAGATAAAGGTTATGAAGAGGTGCAATGGAACAGCCCGATTGGGGCAGATGGCAAACCGATTGCCATGCCCTTGGTTTCACACAAAAATAATGTCAGGAATTTTGTACAGACCGGTATTACAACAACTAATGGTGTGTCTATTTCCAATAGCACGGAAATGGTAACCTATCGCTTGTCTTATGCCAATATGACAAACCGAGGCATCGTTCCAAATTCAGATTTATTCAGAAATAGTTTAAACCTTAACACATCAGTTAAAGTTAGCCAGAAGGTAAGAGTAAGCAGCAATCTGGATTTTAGTCGTAACAATTCAAATAATCGTCCGGCTGGAAACCGGGGTACAAATCCCCTTCAATGGGCTTACGGAGTTTCACCGCATACGGATATCCGCGATTTGAAAGATTACTGGCTGCCGGGACAGGAAGGTTTGCAGCAGCGCTCTCAATATAAAGGCGTTTTCAACAATCCTTATTTCCTGGCAAACGAGGTAAATAATAGTTTTGTCAGAGACCGCGTTTTTGGAAACGTAAAAGCAGAATGGCAGATTACGCCGGAACTAAGCATTTTTGGACGTTACTCTCTTGATACCTATCAGGAAAAAAGACAAACTAAAATTGCCAACAGTTATACCGCTGAGCCGAATGGTGCATATGGTTTAACTAATATAGCAACTTTTGAAAGCAACACGGATTTTCTTGCCACTTACCATAAAACACTAAAAAGTTTCGCATTCTCAATATCTGCTGGTGCCAATGACAGAAATCAGAATGGTTCTACTGTTGCCAATTCTTCTACAAATGGTACAGGTTTGATCGTCCCGGGTGTTTTTACCATTCAGAATATTTTACCGGCAAACCTTACCTACAACAGCAGTTCCTACAAAAGATCGGTTTACAGTGCCTACGCGCTGGCGAATTTGAGCTTCAAGGAAATGATATATCTTGATGTTACAGCCAGAAACGACTGGACAAGTACATTACCAGCCGCAAACCGATCTTATTTTTACCCTTCGGCATCTTTGAGTCTGTTGATCAATGAAATGATTCCGATGACTGACAAGATCAATATGTTGAAAGTCAGAGGTGGTGTCGCACAGGTTGGTAATGATGCAAATCCTTATTCTTTATTAAGCACGTTGGGCAATGCCGGAACCTGGAATGGTGTTCCAAGACTTACGGTTTCGAATAATCTTTTCAACCTGAATCTGAAACCGGAAATTTCTACATCTTATGAAGTGGGAGCTGATTTGAATATGTTCCAAAACCGTTTACGTTTCGGTGCGACTTATTATATGGCGGAAAATAAAAACCAGATTTTGAGTACAAAACTGCCTCCATCGTCAGGTTACACAACCAAAAGTATTAATGCCGGCCTTTTGGAAAGTAAAGGTATTGAATTGACATTGGGCGGAACGCCACTTAATAAAAACGGATGGCGACTGGATGTCAACGCAAACCTTAGCAGAAACCGTACAACGATTAAAAGATTGTCTGATGACCTGCCATACTTTACACTTTGGACAGATGCAAAAGGTGGTGCCTGGACTTATGTAGGAGAACAGGTTGGCGATATTTATGATGCACAGGTTGTAACGGTAACAGACAAAGCTTCTCCGTATTATGGTTATCCGATTCTGGATAAAACCGGTAAATGGCAGTCGGTGGATGCAATTAACACAAAAAATAAAATTGGTAATTTCAATCCTAAATTTACGCTTGGCGGCCAGGTTTCACTTGCGTATAAGGGATTCAGTTTAAACATGACATTTGACTGGCGCAACGGAGGAAGTTTTGTTTCACAAACCTATCGTTATGGTGAAGAAGACGGTCATTCTCAACTTTTTTATGACAAACTGATCAATCCGAACGGACTTACGGGTGATGCTTTGAGAGATCATTTGGTAGCAAATCAGGAAAAACAGATCAAAATCAATGGAAATGTATTTCCTCTTGTAGGTGGTCCAACTCCTGATTATGGAAGTTTCCCGGTTAATTACAGCGGAATTCCTCTTCCTCACGGCGGCGTTTTCGTTCCGGGTGTAATTGCAACGGGTTATGATGCGGCTGGAAATCCAACAGGTTATACGGAAAACCTCGGCGGAACAGGAACACAATATTTGCCATTAGCAGGAGCTACAACCTGGTCATTCACTCGTCCTTTTACGTATGATGCGTCTTTTGTTAAGCTGAGAGAAATATCTTTCGGATATGACCTGCCCGTGAATTTTGCAAAAAAGATTGGTATGCAAAGTGCTAATTTCTCGGTTTATAGCAGAAATATTATTCTTTGGACAAAAGCCAAAATTAACATCGATCCTGAAACAGCTTTTCAGGTTGAATCTGGTACACAAGGCTCAGGAAGCCAGTTTAAACAGGGAATTGAAAGATACAACGTTACGCCCTGGGTTATTCCTGTTGGATTTAAGCTTGGTTTAACTTTTTAAAAACGGTTCAAATTGATTCATGATGAAGACTAAATATATAAAATCGCTTATACTGATGATGTCAGTATTTCTTGCCTCTTCCTGCAAAGATCTGACGGAAGTGAACAAGAACCCAAACGGCGTGGATCCGACAACAGCGAATCCGAATCTTGTACTTTCTACGGTACTTACTGAAACAGGAAAACAGTTTGTCAGTTTAAATTATGACCAGATTATTGGCGGTGTCATGCAGCATACGCAAAAAGACGGATGGAGTGGAGAACACAATGATTACGACTGGGGACAAACCAATTCATGGAGCGGCTGGTATGCAATTCTTACCAATAATCAGTATGTATATGACCGTTCGGTTGAACTGAATTACCCATTGCAGCAAGGTGTTGCGTTGGTCATGAAGTCAATGATTTTTGGTTTGATCACGGATCTTTGGGGAAATGCACCTTATTCTGCCGCCTTGAAAGCATCGGAAGGCGGTTCAGCGAATACATTCCCGGCGTTTGATAATCAGGAAGATATTTATACAGGAATATTGGCAGATCTTGACAAGGCGAATACTCTATTATCAAAAAACAAAGCGGAGTATAACAGCACGATCGTCATTCCTGATGTGTATTATGCGGGTGATCCGGCCAAATGGAGAAAACTGGCGAATTCTCTGGCATTGAGATATTACATGCGTATTTCTGATAAAAAACCAGATGTTGCCAAAGCCGGAATTGAGAAAATTGTAGGTAATGCAACACAATATCCAATCATGAACGTTGCAGCAGACGACGCGACGATGGGTTTTGCCGGAAATAGCAGTGCCGATTCATGGCCGGCTAACACAAGAGATGATGCAAGTGAAAGTAATTACAGAAGAATAAAAATGTGTAATACTTTGGTAAAAGCCATGCTTGCCGTTAACGATCCACGTCTGGGTGTCTGGGCAAATAAAGTGCAGATTCCTTTGGTAATTGATCCAACTCTTCCGGCAAAATCGGACGTGATTAAAAACGGGAAACGTTATTTATCACCTGATAAAGTTGCGGGAATTCCGATTGATACGAATCAGAATTATGTTGGTTTGCCGGTTTCGCTATTATCAGGCGCAAGTTATAATATGAGCCCGACGGCTGCACAAGGTGCCGACAATCCGCACGTTTCCTGGCTTAACACCATGTACAAAGCGCCAAAAGGTGATTTGTTGAAAGCAAGATTGATGTCAGCTGCGGAAGTTCATTTTATTTTGGCGGAGGCTGCACAAAAAGGTTGGGCGGCAGGAGATGCGGAAACGCATTACAAAGCTGCAATTCAGGCTTCTTTCACAGCCTGGGGACTGGCAAGTTCTTATGCCGCTTATGTGGCTCAGCCAAGTGTTGCTTATAACAAAACACAAAAACAGATCATCGAGCAAAAATGGATTGCAAGCTGGACAGCCGCAAGTGAAGCCTGGTTTGATTATAAAAGAACAGGTTATCCGGTACTTCAAACCGGTCCTCAGGGAAAAAGAACTGTTCTTCCGGTTAGATTTTATTATATGCTCGATGAAAGAAATCTTAACAAAGCAAACGCTGACGATGCAATCAATAAACTGGAATCAACCACTTATTCGGCCGCTGATGGCAAAAACAGTGCATGGTCTAAGCCGTGGATAATCCAGGGTGCAGGCAAACCTTGGTAGAAATAATAATAGAGGATAGTACGATAAGGTTTTAATCTAAGTATATCCTTTGGTGAATATCAATAGAGGGCAGTGCTGAACTGCCCTCATTATTATTAAAGTTGATGATGAGAAAAGCATTTTTGATTTATCTGAGCTTTGTCTTTCTAACAATTTCGAGCTGTTTTGCCCAAAGTTTTAAGGCGGCAGGTGCGGTCAGGATCATTACGCCAAATCCACTTTTACCGGTTTCTGGAGGTATTGGGACACCCAAAAAATCAACGGAAAAAAATGGAGATCTGTTTGCCAGGGTTTTGGTTTTGGAAAAAGGGAATACGAGGGTTGCCATAGTAAACGTTGATAATCTTGGCTGGCCGGCAGCTTTGGGAAACAAATCCAGAGCGTTGATTAAAGGCATAAATCCTGAAAATATTTTGATCGGTGCAACGCATACACACAGCGGGCCTGACGCGTATGCTTTTCCAAATGAAAAAGGTGAAACTTTTGCAGACCTGAATTATCTGGATTGGTGTACAAAACAGATTGCGGATGCTGTTAACGAAGCCGTGAAAAATCTTGAACCTGCTTCTTTAAAAATTGCCATGGGCGAAGCAAAAGGAAAAATTGCTTACAACTATTATGCTGATCGGCTTTATGATCCTCGTTGCGGTGTCATTCAGGCGATTTCAAATTCGGGAAAAAGTAAGGGAAACGTAATTGCGACTTTGGTCAATTATGCAATTCATCCTGAAATCATTGGGTCGGGAAGAGGTATTTTAAGCCCGGATCTTTGCGGACCGCTTTATGAAAAAATAGAATCCCAAACCGGTGGTATTGCTCTTTTCATGAACGGTGCCCAAGGTGGAATGGTCACAGCGGATAACCGGACGGAAGATAAAAAGGAAGCAAACGACTGGCAGGAATGCAAACGTATCGGGGAATTGCTGGCTGATGAAGCATTACGGATTGTCAATAAAGCAGAAATTCAGCAGAATCCCGCGCTTTATTGTACTTCAAGAAAAATCGAATTTCCGGTGGATTCGGAAATTATGCGATACATTCTCAAAAATTCTCCTATTAAAAATGAAATGTCCGGCCCGAATAAAGTTTCGACACAACTGAATCTTTTAAACATCGGAACCGCGCAGATTTTAACAATCCCCGGCGAAGCACTTCCCAATATTGGCTATTATATCAAACGGAAAATGAATACCAAATCTCCGTTTCTGTTCGGGCTGACAAACGATGCTTTTGGCTATATGCTGACCAAAGTTGATTTCAACAGTTTCAAACGTTACGATTATGTAAGCAGAACAAGTCTGGGAGAAATGACAGGCGAAATTTATATTGACCAGGCACTGAAACTGATTTCAGAAAGTCCCAGGCCGGATGGGTTTGAGATGAATATGGTACAAAGCAATACGAATAAATAATCCTTAAAATCGATAAACAAAACCTTCTGCACAATGAAAAAAAATAGATTTGAATTGGCCTTGAAAATACTTTTTATCCAATTAATTTTTACGATTACTGTACTGGCACAAAAGCCGATTACACCAGAAACGGCACTTCAAAGTTATCTTGACAATGGTGACAAATCTTTGAAATGGGAGTTGAAAGATTCCTATACACAAAGTGATGTTACGTTCTATAATCTTCTTGTAACTTCACAAAAGTGGCGTGAATTTACCTGGACGCATCAAATGACGATTATGGTGCCGAAGGATAATAAATTTGACGGAGCACTTTTATTCATAACCGGCGGATCCAATAAAGACGGACTTCCGAATTGGAGTAATAAAAAAGAGGATGATTTATTGGTGACATTGGGCGGTGTTGCAAAGGCGAATAAGGCAATTGTAACTTTATTAAAACAAACGCCAAATCAACCGTTTTTTGGAGATCTCACGGAAGATGCGTTGATTTCTTACACACTGCATAATTTCAAAAAAGATAAAGATTACAGCTGGCCTTTACTTTTCCCTATGGTGAAAAGTGCAGTGCGTGCGATGGATGTTGTCCAGGAATTTTCAAAACAAAAACTGAATCACCAGGTAAACCGGTTTGTAGTTTCCGGCGCATCAAAACGTGGCTGGACTACCTGGCTTACAGGCGCTAATGACAAACGCGTTGTAGCTATTGCACCGATGGTAATAGATATTTTGAATATGCCGGTGAGCCTTGAATATCAGATAAAATCCTGGGGTGATTACAGTATCCAGATCGAGGATTATGTGAAACTTGGTATTCCGCAAAATAGCAAAACACCGGATGGGGCGGCCATCACAACCATGATCGATCCGTATTCTTACCGTTCAAAACTGACGATGCCGAAATTGATCATCATGGGTACAAACGATGAATATTGGGTTGTTGATAATATCAAAAATTACCTGAAAGATATTCCTGGTAATAACATGCTGCACTACGTTCCAAACGCCGGCCATAACCTCGGCGGAGGAAAACAGGCCATGGAAGCTTTAAGTGCGTTTTTTGGAAATACAATAACAAAAAGCCCATATCCGGTTTGTGAATGGAAAGAAACTGCGGACAAAAAAGGTGTCAATATTGCTGTAAAAGCTTCGGCTGATCCGTTGGTGGATGTAATTCTTTGGTCGGCGGATTCGAAAGATCAGGATATCAGAGATGATAAATGGACAAGTAAAAGTCTGGGTATCAAAAATAAAGCAAAAATTAATGTGAATCAGTCATTCCCGGCAAGCGGCTTCCGTGCCTTTTATGTTGATCTGAAATACAAGGATGCAAATGGTGGTACCTACACGGAAAGTACCCGGGTTTTTCTTACGAATGATAAAGCAGTATTGTAATTTTTGTGAGTGATAATGAAGTAACAGCATCGTCGAAAACCGTTGCTGTTACTTTTTTGATTATTAAACTAAACTTAGCCTTCGTTATGAAATTTACTCCTATTCTTAAAAATCTATTGTTTTGCCTTTTTCTTTCTTTCATTTTTTGGTCATGTAAAAATGAAAAGGCAAACGAATCCGGTACTGTAAAAACGGTTATGGATGAGGCCGTTACCAGACTTTACAAAAATCTGAAACCTGAACAGCTGGATACGATTTCAGAAAAATACATCCTGACTTTTTTGACAAAAGATGAACTGCATACGCTGGCTACAAAATTCTGGACTTTTGAGGTAAATGTCCCGGTGACCGTTTCATTAATGAGAGATTCGGCACAAAAAGTAGTTCCGTTCTGGATTGAAGAAAGCGGATTTAAGAAAACCGGAATGTTCGTTAAAAATGAAGAATATACTTACGAAGTCTGGCAGAAAGATTTTGACGCCGGGAAAATCGAATTAGGTATCAATGGTTTTGATAAAAACCGGCCTGTCTATTTTATAAGTGTAGGTCCGCAGAAAAAGGGTGATGATTTAAAAATTACGAATGTGGAACCGTCTCAGTATCCGTTGATGACCATGAAAAAAGGTGCGTTTACTTACCATGATTGGGATGGATTAATTTTGACAGAAGTACCGGAATCTCTCGTTGGACAACAACTTTTTACAACCGTTCGGGGAAGAGCTCGGGAAGCGCATCTTGTAGGAGCGTTCAGGAAAACGCTGTTTCCGTCTTCCCGAAATCCCGACCAGATTATGCTGACGTGGAGTGGTGATCCTAAGACTTCGGTGAATGTTCAATGGAGAACGAATATGGAAGTGAAAGAGGGAATAGTAAAATATTGGCAGGACAAATCTGCTGACACGTTGGTTTCAAAAGCTTCCGTATATAAAATGGAGGACAGATTGCTCCAAAATGACCGCTATGTTAACCGCTTTACAGCGAAAATTGCGGGTTTGAAACCAGGAACGGAATATCAATATATCGTCGGTTCAAAATCCGGGAAATGGTCAACTCCGGTAAATTTCAAAACGGAATCTGCCACAAATGATGGTTTTTCATTTATCTGGTTTGGCGATACACACAAGTCGCCGATTTGGGGTGATATGGCACAGAAAGCGTTAAAAAGACATCCGGAAATTTCCTTTTTCGATATCGCAGGAGACCTAGTCAGCACAGGTTTGCATCGTAATGAATGGGATGAATTGTGGCAGTATTCAGGTGGTGTATTTCGTAGTAAACCACTGATGCCAGTTCCGGGGAATCACGACAGCCAGGATGGATTAGGAGCGGGCATGTATCAGGAAATGTTCAGTTTGCCCGAAAATGGTCCCAAAGGTCTGCCAAAAGAAATGACTTATGCTTTCAATTATCAGGACGCATTGTTTTTAATGATTGATGCGACACTTTCCGTACCTGCTCAAAGCGCCTGGATTGAAGAAAAACTTAAAACTTCAAAAGCTAAATGGAAGTTTGTTTTCTTCCATTTCCCGCCTTACAATTTTGTTGAGCCCTATGACGAAATCCGCAAAGAATGGGGAACGTTGTTCGACAAATATCATGTGGATATGGTCATGAACGGGCATATGCATTATTATTTGAGAACAAAACCGATGAACAACGGAAAGGAAATGAAAACGCCGGCAGAAGGGACAATTTATACGATGTCAATCAGTATTCCGGGTAAACAGGAGGAATGGCTTCAGGAAGAATATGCAGTTGTAAGATATAAGGACGGACCGCTTTACCAGCATATTTCAATGAAAGGAAATACGCTCCTGTATAAATGTTTTGATCCGGAAGGAAATGTAAAGGATGAGTTTAAAATTGTTAAATAGACTGGTTGTCTGTTTAATAATAATGTTTTTTATGGATTTAATAACCAATTTTTATTTGTAATGTCAAGATTATCAATCATTTCTGTTTTGTTTTTTATTGCTACTTGCACAACTTTTGCTCAAAAACAGGCTGCGGAAATTAGAAAGGAATTTTTAAATACAGCTTCAAAAAATATATTGGTAGCCTCTCACAGAGCAGTTCATCATGAACTTCCTGAAAATTCTATTCCTGCTATCAAAGAAGGAATTCGTTTAGGAATTGATCTTATAGAAACGGATGTGAAAGTAAGCAAAGACGGAATTCCGATGCTGATGCATGATGGGAAAGTTGACCGGACAACAAACGGAAAAGGAAACCTGGAAGACCAGACTTATGAAGAATTGCGGAAATTAAGACTTGTTGTAAAAGGAAAAATTACAGACGAAAAAATTCCTACACTGGAAGAAGCATTGACAGTTGCAAAAGGTAAAATCCTGGTTGATCTGGATTTGAAAACCAGTAATATCCAGCCTGTAATTGAAGTGATCAAAAAGACAGGAACAAAAGATATGGTTTTCTTTTTTGACAGTGATTACGAAATTTTGGCCAAAGTTGACGCCGCCGATAAACAATATATGCTGATGCCGCGCGCTTATTCTTACGCGATGGCAGATTCTGCACTCAAACTATTTCAGCCGGAAGTGGTTCATATTGATTCAAAATTTTACACTTCGGAAGTTACCAGTTTGATTAAGAACAAACATGCCAGAGTATGGATTAATGCTTTGGGAGAACCTGATGAGGAGATCCGGAAAGGAAATGCAAAAAATGCGATTTCAGAACTAATTAAAAATGGCGCAGATGTAATTCAAACAGATGAGCCGGAGAAAATGATAATGGTCTTGAAAGAGATGGGGAGGCATAAATAGTGTATAGATAATTAAGCCTTTCCGATGAACCTAGTTTGCAAGTAAATTTCGGAAAGTATTAATCCTATAAAAAACAAAAAAATCCAAAAGCTTCTTGTTAACCATTTTGTAGCCGAGTGAAGTAAAAAAGTCACCTGAAATAAAACAAGTAAAATTGCCGACAAAGCTATGAATGTTTCATATGCTGCAAATTGGAATTGAGTTAAATTATAATAAAGATATAAATCTCCATACAAACCGCTTCTAGTTGTTAAGGTTGCGAATGAGATCCAGCCATAGATTACACATATGAGTAGGCAAATTGAAATTGTTATTAAGGTGAATATTTTATGATGTAATTTTAAAAGGGTTTGTTTGAGTTTAAGCATTTCATTTTCTAATTTTTCAAAACCGATTTCCACTTATCCGTTTCGGCAAAATCCTTTATCATATTATTTCTTAAAATCAGGAATTTGGTTAGATAATTTGTAAGGATAATCTGATCAACCAATTTTCCGATCAATCCGAATGGAGATTGAAACTCAAAAATATCCTCCATGATCACTATGTCATTTTTTTGTTCAAAATAGTGGTCATGAATAAAATACTTGAAAGCACCCTTCATTTGCTCGTCTCTGAAATGAAATGGACGGTTAAATGCTGTGATTTTTGAAGTTAACCGTTGTCTGACAGCAAAATGAATAGCTTCCCAGGTTACTGATTCTCCCATATTTATCAGTCCGCTTGTTACGCCATCAATTGCTTTTTCGCTCGTTTGTGCAGTGGATAGTTTATGTAAGTCAATACTTCGGGATAGTCGAAGCAGGTATTTAGATCAGATTTTATCTTAGTCTCCAATTTAATAATAGCCATCAGAATCTACCTTTTAATAAACAAATGGAATAATTCCCTTTGTACTTTTCTTGTATTCCAGATATTCGGCACCAAACTGGCCGATTAAAATTTTCTCTTCAATTTTGATACGAAAAATAAATACCATCATGACTGCAACCACGATTAAAACCAATCCTGGCCAGCTGTTGATTGAAATCCCAAATCCTATAAAAGTTATCAACGAGGCGAAGTAGGAGGGATGACGCAAATATTTATACAATCCGTCCTTTTTAAGTTTATGATCTTCACGTATTGTGACATCGACAGTAAAAAATTTACCTAGTTGTAACACCGCAGCAATTCTCAAAACAATACCAAGTAAGATAATTCCTAACCCCACATATCGAATAATATTATCCGGATAAATGGGGAAATAGTATTTAACGGAAATGTAAACGGCTAAAATGATGGCAGCAACCACAGTCACCCAAATTATCAATAAGGAGTTTTTATCCGCATTTTGCTTGTCCGTACTTTTAGAACGTAGTAACCGGTTCAACAAGGTTTCGGACAAAAACCATATCAGGTAAATAATAGTAAAAATGAGGTTCATAGAAATCGGTCAACCTTGTAACTTTCTTTTGATTCCTAATTTATGGGAAAGAATTGATTAATTTGTTAGTAGGAAAGATTATGGAGAGATTTTTGCGAAAATTTCACAATTTTTAGATCGCTATTTGTTGTAACTGAAATATTAGATTCGGGAGAAAAAAACTCTTTACTTCCCAAACTATGGAGTAGTCAATTCCAAAGTAGTCATGTACAATTCTATTTCTAAAACCTCGTATTCTGTGCCAATCAATGGAGGCATGCTGATCTTTAAAATCTTCGGGTAACCTGTTCGCGGCTTCTCCTATTATTTCAAAATTTCTTATTACTGCATCAACAGTCTTACTATCATTGACAAAGTCTTCAAAGGATAATTCTTTTGTGTAATCAAGAATCTTGTTTCCACTTTCAATAATATCTTCAATGAGAAGAGCTGGCTGTCTTTTAGACATATATGATCTCAGATTCTATGGCATTGAAATATTTTGGCTTGATTCCCTTTTTGGAAACTAAATCAACTGGTTTGTTAAGTTCTTTTTCAATAAAATCAGCGAGATCGACGAATTCAATGCCAATTGGTTCACTAAAATCAACGATAATGTCAATGTCACTTGAAGAATTAAAATCATTTCTGACAATGGATCCAAAAAGGCCAATTGAACTTACATGAAATTTTCCAGCTAACTCAGGTTTGAGTTTGCTGAGGATTTGTTTTATGTGTGTAAGTTCCTTCATATTACAAATATAGCGATTCCAAAAGACTGATTACCTCATTGATATGAAATTCAATTCCCAATTCCCCGCCTCCCAAGTTCCATCTTAATAAACCGGGCTTTTTTCTTATTTTTTGATCCAAAAATAAGTAACGGAATTCCCATTGCAGCTACTAAGTTTCCAGCACCTATTAAGGCCCCGGCAGCATTTGAATTTTCGAAAATTTTCGCTATTCCGGCCACGCAAATAATAGGGCCACCAATAACACTCATAAAACCAAGTGTGAAATTTAAAGCTGTTTTATCACTCAAATGCCTTTGTTCAATAATCAACTTTTCCGTTGGCCATTGCGCAATGGATCTCTGAAAAGGAGTGGGTAAAACCATGTTATAATATTTGGAATCAACTCCCTGTATTACCGGAGAACCTTTGCCAAGCGTTATGCTGAACATCTCAATTTCTCCGTTTCCATAAATAATTTTGGAAATATCAAATTTTGACACAGCATAAATTCTATCAACCTCTCGGGTCTTTTGATACATTACAGAATCAATTCTTACTTCAATAATCTTTACAATCAAAGTGTCTTTTTTTACCGTGAAAATAGAATCTGCGTTTCTTTCCTGAGCAACAGATTTATGGTTGAAAAAACAAAACAAGAGCAAAAAGCTCGAAAAATATAGACTATAAGAAATAGAAAAACTTCGATTTAAATAAATCAGCATACCGGTATTATTAAAATTTCAGAATAAGAGACAGAGAACCGCTTTTGGTCAGTGGATTGAGGGTAGGACGTATTCCAAAACTGGTTAGAGACTCATTACGTTTTTTGAGTTCTTCTCCAACCAGAATTGCATTGCTATGATCTTTTTTAGATTTAATTCCGCCAATGAGACCTCCAAGAAGCCCGGTACTTAACCCGGCGACTATTAAAACGGTTGGTCCATCATCGGTTGAGCTATAATATCCGTATGGGTCATGTTTGTTTCTGTTAGTAGCCCAAATGATTCCTGCAATGGCAGCGGCACCACCAGCAGAACCCAATATGATGGCTGCTATTTTCCCGGTCTTTGATCTGTCATTATAATATTTGTAAGCATTTCTGAGATCCGTTGTCCGCCATATGCTGAGGTCGTTTATAAATTCTTTTTGCACCCAGGGACGTACTGGATAAAGAATTACCGAACCTTGCTTATTTGCTGATGGACTGTTGATTTGGTTGGAAAATGTTAGAATCTCTCCATTCCCAAAAATGATTTTTGCAATATCCGATTTAAGCAAATGAAATACCGGCCCATCCGGATCGCTCACTTTTTTGTATTGAATGATCTGGTCTTCTACAATCAGAATTTTGCTTTCAATCCGGGAGCTGTCTTTTTTGATGATTTGATCATTTTTTCTTGTCTGGCCAAAAACGGATTGGATGGCCGTTATAAAGAATAGCATGGACCATGCGCAGGTTTTTACAAATTGAGATTTCATTATCTGAGAGGTGAGCGGTAAAATTTATTATGAGTTTAAAACAGAAACGGTTTACTCATCACCGGGAATCTGACCATTTTTCAAAAGTCATTTCAAACCTGATCTGGCTTGTTCCATAGTTGCCAGTTTCTGTCCAGCCGCATCTTCTATAAAATTGATCAGCCTTGGTTCCGGGAGTAGTACTGAGCCAAACGGTTTCGGTTTTTTTCGAAAAATACCAGTTTAGCATCTGGTCATGAAGCTGTCTTCCGATTCCTCGTTTTTCAAATTCGGGTTTCAAAAAAAGGGCCCAGATGTTATTGTCTTTCAAATCAGCGATGGAAAATCCAATGATTTGATTGTCAATTTCACAAACCCATCCTTTCCCTCTTACCGTTAAATATTCTATGCAATCCTGGTCCGTGACAAGACTCGGATCGGACAAAATATTTTCTTTCACAGCATGTCTGACGACCTGGATTTGCGGAATGTCATCTATTCTGGCTTCTCTGAAAATCATGTTTTCTGGTCAATTTTAAATACAGCATTTGAAAACATAGAGGCATATATAGAGAACCGATCTCTCCATCATTCATCTATAAAAAATTGACCGACTTGCAGATACGCAGGACCTCATCTTCATTTTTGCTTACGCCGTATAAATTAAACCTATCCTCTCCTTCAAGTTTAATGTAAATTCCTATGAGTCCCTGGCCAGGTTGAATTGGTTTGACAATCAGTGCTTCTTTACCGTTTACTTTAACCTTAGTTTTTGTATATAAAGATGGTTGAAGATCGGAGAAATCGTAGGAGTACCAGCCAAAATCAAAATACAATGTGTCAACCGCATTCGTAACGCCTCCCACCTGTGAGTCGATTCCCTGGAGTTTGAATCCGTACCAATTTGAAGGTGCTTTTAAGGTGAAGCCGTTGAAACTAATCGTTTTGCCGTCAGTTTCAGTTTCGTCGGGCAGGTCTGTAATTGCTTCGTGCGTACAGCCTGATAGTAAAGCAAATAGAATAAAAAAGGATAAATTTTTCATAACGTTGGAGGATAATATTAGATAACATTGAGTAGACATTAAAATTATATAAATCGTTGGATTAGAAATATAATTTCAGTCAAATTATTTATTGAGAGGCAGTTTCATCATGACATCCGTTTGAATGTCGGTGCCGAGTACAAAGCTGTGTTTGTCAAATGGAATAAAACCGTTCTTTTCATAAAATTTTATAGCCTTCTCATTTTTCTCCCAAACGCCAAGCCATATGTATTTAAGATGGTGTTCATGGGCAATTTTCAATGCTTCGCTGAAAAGAAATTGTCCGGCTTTTTGACCATGAAATTCCTGTAAAACGTAAATTCTTTCTATTTCCATTGCATCGCTGTCCTGCAATTCGGTTTGTGCATTTCCGAAATTTAGTTTGAGATAACCGATTGATTTATCGTTCAGTTTGGCGAAGTAAAAATGCGAACCGGGATTTGTAATTTCTTTAAGAAGTTTCTCATCCGTGAAACCGGTTTGGAGATAATCCTGAATATTTTCTTCTGTGTTGACCGGTGCAAAAGTTTCAAGAAAAGTTTGTTTACCCAGTTTTTGTAATTCTTCAAGATCAGAAGAAGTGATCTTGACCAAAGTAATTTTTGTAATGTCCATTTTTGATCTGATATCTCATTATGCTTTCAGGAATATACATAATCAAAATATCAGATCAAATAACGAAATGTCTGGTTTGCAATCTTTCATTCAAACCGGTTATGGGCGCCGTTCAATTCTCCGTGAGAACTGATGGCAACGACTACAATCAACGCAATAAAAGCTAATGCAAAAATCAAATTAATGGCCCAGCGACTAAAATTCAACCCTCTGTTGGTGAAATCAGGCTGGAATTTTCCAATGAATAAACCGATAATCAGCACGTTGACGATGTAGAGATATTGCTCAATCCTGTACAGACTCATGAATGCACCGGTGATTAAAATGCTGTAAATGGTATACAATCCGAGATGTGCAAGAAAAAAGCGGTTGGCGTCGTGGTAGTTAATAGTAATTGTTTCTTCTTTGTTTTTGAAGTAAAAAATGTAAAACCAGTAGCCAGAAGTTAGCAATATCAAAAGCAAAGCTACCCATTGAACGGATTTAGTAATTCCAGCGGCATCTGCCAGAGGTTTAAAACTTTGAATGGTTTCAACAAGCCGTTTGGTTTCAAAAGATTGATCCCAAACGAAGAATGGAATTATTAATGTTAAAATGAGAAGCGGAGCTATAAGTTTATTCCGGTTGGTTTTGAATGCGGTAACGGGCCATTCTGACGTAAAAGTGCCATATGCTATACCTAAGCCACCGAAAAATCCGATTGAATATTCCATCACATTCCAAAAGTTGAATTTAATCTCTGAAACGTGACCCATAATTTGTAAAAAATTGCCAAAAGCAAAGCCAAAACCGCCTCCAAATCCTGCAAAAATCGCTACCCGAGTGGCGGCATATTGTTTTTGACGGATCATATACCAAAACATGGCTATCGTCATCCCCAGGCATGTTGCCCAGTATTCGCCGCGTGGAGGAGTCATAAGCCACTCAAATTCTTCTATCAGGAGATAGTAAAAAATGATTCCGCCAATAGTCATTTCAACGATCAGATTGTACCATTTTACAGGTTTTTCGTTACTGTCTCCAAGCGCGATTCCAAAGAGCCCGCCTCCCAGTAAACCAAATAATCCGCCGATAATAAAAAGCATAAGCAGACCGTAATAGGCATTGCCAAATTCTGTACTTCGCCCATAACCAACAACCAGCCCGTAGCTTGCTATTCCGGCAACGCCCCAGCCAGCGGCGGATGCGAGTGCCAGCTGGAATATTTTGGCATACCAATCTTGTCTTTTGGCCAGTAAAACGATGCTTATGGCGCCAAAACTTCCTGCCCATGCCGCTCCCTGCTCATGTCCAAACTGGCCACGTATGGCCCAGGCGGTGGCTAATGACATGGCAGCATTGAGGATAGCAGGGAAGAGCTTTTGATTTTTCATGGATGAAATGACAGGTTTAGGGTTATAGAAATATTACTGTATAATATCAAAAACAGGCTATATTTCTTTCATTGCGATTTTGGATTTAATAGTCTTAATTACATTTTCACAAGTATGTGATGGAGACATGATATTTTAGACATTATAACAAATCGGGAATGAGCCAATTATTAGCAATTGATGGGGGAGAGAAATCTGTAAAACGTAACTTTCCGTGGCCAATTTTTGATGAAAAAGAAGTACAGGCCGTATCAGAAGTTATAGCCAGCGGAAAGTGGGGAAATCCGGATTGTGGTGATGAAGTTGAAAAGTTTGAAAAAGAATTTGCGGCTTTCTGCGGAAGTAAATATGCGGTGAGTTGTGTGAATGGTTCTGTTTCGCTTCGGTTGGCTTTGATTGCCTGCGGTGTAAAACCGGGAGATGAAGTGATCGTATCACCCTATACGTTTATTGCCACCGCATCTACGGTTATTGAATGTAATTGTGTTCCGGTTTTTGTTGATATCCATCCTGACACTTACAATCTTGATCACACTAAAATTGAAGCTGCCATTACTGCACGTACCAAAGCAATAATTCCTGTTCATTTTGGTGGACTTTCCTGCGATATGGACGCTATTCTGGATATTGCTAAGCGACATAATTTACGAGTGATCGAAGACGCAGCCCATGGCCATGGTGCAGAATATAAAGGGAAAAAATTAGGTTCGATAGGTGATGTTGGCAGTTTCAGTTTTCAATCATCCAAAAATCTCACGGCCGGCGAAGGAGGAATTGTAGTTACTAATGATGATGAATTGTACGCGATGATGAATTCTCTGCGAAATGTCGGGCGTACTGAAGGCGGGCAATGGTATGATCATTATAATCCTGGCTGCAATTACCGGATTACCCAAATGCAGGCCGTTTTGCTTTCCCAGCAATTAAAAAGACTACAAAGCCAGACAGAAAAAAGGAATCAGAACGGGCTTTATCTTACTGAACTTTTTGAAAACATTGAGGGGATATTGCCCTTGGTGAGAAGTGAAGAAATCACGATGCATTGTTATCATATTTATATTTTCAAATATGATGCGTCTAAATTTGGCAACATACCGAAAGATAAATTTGTAGAAATACTGGCGGCGGAAGGCGTTCCGTGTTTCAAAGGATATCCACATCCGCTATACAAACAGCCGCTTTTTCAAAACAAAAATTTCATGTGTTATGCCATTCCTGGGACAGTGGATTACAGCAAGGTAATTTGTCCGGTTGCTGAGGCGGCCTGCAATACGGACGCTGTGTGGATTTTACAAAACGGAATGTTAGGTGAGCGAAAAGATATGGATAGGTTTGTGGATGCGGTTTTGAAGATTCAGAAGGCCTTCTCTATATGATTTTATAGATCAAGTATACCAAATTGTTGATGATAAGGCGTATTTAAATTAATGAATTCGAATTTGGGATCTGATTCTTTTCTAAGAAGATTATAGATTTTGGAGCTTTCGGTATCCGATGAAAGATAATGGAGTACACTTTTTTCTGTATCGGCTTGTGCGAAAAGCTTTGTATCATTTGGAATGATTTTCCGTTGTTTTAAATCCAGAGCACTTTTATTTTCGAAAATTACTCGTGCAAATTCACTTGTTCTTAGTGCGTGATCCAGATTGAAGGGTAAAATTTGCAAGTTTCTTAGCGGAAGATCAGTAATTTTTCCACGGACACAGTACTCAGCAATTGCAATTGTACTTATCATCAGCGGATATCCGTTTTCTGTGAAATACCTGAAGTAACCCCTGGCATTCGCATGCAACGGATCTGTTTTATCCAAAAGACGAATAAAAAAACTGGTATCACAAAATACGCTTTCTTTAATCTTCATAGCTACCTCTGATTTCTTTTAGCCAAGATTCCTTGTCTGAGATTTCTGACCAATTACCTGACGCTTTATCAATCAGGTTATTTAAATATTGCTCATCGTATTTTGGATGATAATCTACCATTTCAACAAATTTAAGACTGGATGTATCGATTTCTCCCGTTTCTGAATGCTGTTTTCCCGTTGCTCTTACGCCAAAACTTTTATAAAGCAGGTTGTCGTCATAATTCTCCAAAAAACTTATCGGAGTTTGTATTCTAATGACTCCCAGATCCTCTGTTGAAACATGGATATTTGCTTTCTCCTTTCCTCCCGCGTTAGTCACTTTTCCATAAAAGTAAAATTCCGCATCCGCCCAAACTGCCTCAGTTCTATAATATTTAGTAGTTCGGTCGATTTTAACAGAATTAGATTTATCGACAGATGTTTTTATTGTGAAAGAATAATCTCGTTTGGCAGCAATATTCTGTATGTTTTCAAAAGCCGTTGCAGTTGAAAGATCGAGAAAATCAATATTTTGAATTTGATTGATCTGACCTACAACAGCATTAAAACCAATAATATATTGGATAGATGTTTTGAAAATATGTCTTACGGAACCTTCTTCAATCCTATAACTGATTGTGGGTCTGTCCTTTTTTTCTCCGGGATATAACAAACTTTCGACATTTTCGAGGATTGAGATGATCTCCCGAATGTCGTAATTGTCAGGGGAAAGGTCAAGATTTCCCTTTGATCCTGTAATTCTTATTTCTATATATCCGATTTTGTCCACAAGTAAAGATAACAATTTGGTATCATGTTTTAACTATGGATTGATGCATTGCAAATTACCGTCCTACCTCAACCCTCACTCCATCACTATGCCCTGAAAATTCCGGTGCATACATACATTCAATATTCGTAATACCATTGGCAAAATTTCCGTCATGTGTCACAAATAATGGGTATTCAAAAACATAAGTGCCTTGTCTTAAATGGTCAAAAAAGAAATCTGTACTGGCGTCCCGTGTACTTTCATAATAGCCCAATCCTCCTTTCCACTTATAACCGCTCAGCACATTTACAGGTTCAAAAGCAGCAGCGCGGAGATCTTTCATATGCACATATTCCATGTCACGGTCGGCGCGAAGCTCAATGCGGACATTTATTTTATCGCCGACATGAAGTTTGTCACCTTCTTTAACAAGAGACAGCACCGGACCTTTATCGGAGTTTCTTTCTATGAAAAGCTGTTTAGCTAATTTCAGTGAAGTTTCTGCGGAAGTTACTTTATCTGCATTTTCAAAATACTGCCAGTAAACAGCGCCCCAGGCAGGGAGATTGGATGATGAATTTGTGTTCACCTCAATTTTCACATTTCCCATTTCAGGCTTGATTTTCGTCCCGTCAACAATTGTTTTGAAATATCCTGTTCCCGCTTCCTGTTTCTGATCGGTCGATTTTAAACTCAATTCTCCCAGGTTTAAAGTAATCACAGACTCCTGATTCAAAATATCAGTTCCCTGTAAAAGCAGGGCGTAGCAGGCTTCTGCGGTAGCTTTTGTACTTTCCCAGTTATTGGTTTGCTTGTTTTTTAGCAGCCAGGTTTTCAAATCATTTACCGTTTTTGAATCCTGATTTATTTCCTGAAATGCTTCAATCAATAACGCTTGTCTTTCAACGGGCGCTTCGTACCACCACCAGCCTTGCTGATTACTTTTCCAGTACATTCCCATTTCTTCATTAGTAATCGCCGTCTCTTTCAACGATTTTAAAATGGCTTTTGCAATTTCTTTTTCACCGGTTTTGAAAAGAGCCAGGGCTGTAAGTCCTTGTAAATATTTGGATTGTGAAAGCCAGTTGAGTTTTGCCCGGTCATGAAAATAATTCCAGGCTTTTTGGGATGTTTTTGGTATTTCAATTTCAGGGAAAAAGCTACGCATATACAAATATTGAATAGCATTTGGACCAGCCGAAAGTTTGTTTAAATCAGTTTTCTCTTTTACCAGAAAATCATAATCTTCTTTGATCTTTTGATCCAGAAACTGAATTCCTTTACGCATAAGCGTTTCCATTTTTACATCCATACTTTTGCCTTTCCCGCTTATTTTTCTCAAATGGCCTATTCCCGACAAAATATATTGTGTCATATAACGGTCATCCGGTCCGCCTTTGAACCAGCTAAAAGCACCGTTCGGATTTTGCATTTGTTCGAGCTTTGCAAAATTGGATTGTAAATCATTACTGATCTTGTTCAGATCGAATAACAAAGCAATATTTTTCTTTTGCTGATTTTCTGTTTTCGCAGCTAATACCCACGGCGTTTCTTCTAAAAATATGGATTTCAATTCCTGATTTTTTTGCAGATTGCCATGCAGCGCAGTTGTATCCAGAGTTCGCCAGGTCTCGAAAATTTTCGATATTCGTGGGGACATTTGGACAATATTTGCAGCCAAGGCATTGGCATAATATCTGTTCCAAATTTGCTCGGCACAATCAAAACGACTTTTTGCCAGATACGGTAAAGCCTGCACTGCGTACCAGGCCGGATTTGTTGTAAACTCAGCCGAAAGTGACAGGTTGGATAACGTTTTGGAATTTCCTGAGTTTATCAGTTTTTCAAATTTAAAATTCTTACTGCCATTTCCTTTGGTTGACAACGGAAGCGTTTCTGTTACCAGAATTCTGTTGCTAAGAACCGGCAAAAAGTTTTCTTCGCCATCTGAATAAGAACCGGATTTAGCGATGATCCGCCAGGTCAATGTTTTGGAGAAATTTTCAGGTACTTCAATCGGGAATTGTATTGTTTTACTTTCTTTACCTTTTAAAATAAATGACTGTGAAAATGAAGTATTCTTGAAAATTTCATCCACTGATTGATTCGTTTCCGTATCAAACAATTGAAAGGTAACCGTTCCGCTCAGTTCCTTATCAGCAAGATTTACAACTTTTGAACTGAACGAGATTTTATCACCTTCCCGCAAAAATCTTGGTGCATTTGGTTGAACCATCAGATCTTTCTGAGTAATAATTTCCTTCGAACTATATCCCAAAGCCAATTCTTTTGTATGCGCCAGCGCCTGAAATTTCCAGCGTGTTAACGCTTCCGGCATGGTAAATGAAAATTCAATTTCTCCCTTTTCATTTGTTAATAAATCCGGGAAGAAAAAAGCGGTTTCGCTGAAGTTTTTACGGATGTTATTAGTAATCTCTTTTTTAATAGCAGGTTTGTCTGGAATGACGGGACTTTCCATTTTAGCATGTTGTTCATCAGCTAATTGTACAACTGCTAAACTCGATTCCAGGTTTACACCAGGTACTTTTTCTGCCAGTGTATTTCGATTTATAGTCTTTCCTTTGTTTCCCTTAAAAACTATCCGCCCAAAGTTTTGCCAGAAAAACTCATCATATATTTTGTTCAAAGACATGCTTGGAATCAAATAATCGGATAAATTGGTAATTGCTGCTCCATCCGAAAAATTATCAAAAGAATTCCACGCGTCATTATCTAATATTTCCCGCCACAAGTCGGGTTTGATCCACTGATTTGGATGAAATTGATCCAATGAAGTGTCGTACATAGATGCGAGCATTTCTGCCGCTACTTTCTCTTTTTTATAACCAGTGATTTTTATCTTCCATTTCTCCTTACTTCCTGGTAGTGTTTTATCTCGAAATGTGAGATATTCAATTTGGAGATCTTTATTGAGCCAGGGAACCTTCACAACTTCGTCATGTGCGTAAATCCTGTTATGTTTGACAAATAAATAATCAACTGAATAACTTCTGCGATCAGCTTCTGTCACTGAAAATTCAAATATTCTTTTTTCATTATTTATTGAAAAAAATGAATATGGGTATGAGCCTTTTTCTTTCCAGGAGGAGCTCTTAATTACAAAAACCTGATTTGCTGAAGATCCGATTTCAAAGGTTGTTTTTTCACCAGGTTGGATAGGATTGCTCTCTTTGATAGTCAAGTATTCAGGTCGGTTCGTTTTACCACTTTTCGGATCAATAATTTCAACGAACTTTATGTCTTTAATTTCTTCCCCCAAATGAATTGCAGTAATTTCTAATTTGTAAAAACCAGCATCAAATTTTGTTTCGGAAACATTAAATCCTTTATCCGGGCTTAATCTTTTTGTTTTCTCAAAAACAACTTGCTGTTCGGGCCAATTTTCAAAATCTGATTCATTATCATATTCGTCATTAGGGAAAAGTGAAATGAATTCTGCTTTGGACATCACAAAAAGATCTGGTCTTTTCCATAACCGCTCTCTGATAAGTCTGTTTTCAGGCATAAGACGAATCATTTTTATTTTTACGTCAGACTCTGTAAATACACCATTCATATTTTCAGTCCGTATAGCGAAATTTTTAAGAGTGTCTGTCTGGATTTTATCGGAAATGTCAGTTTTTAGAATAATGGATTTGTAACCTACTGACACAGTAATTTCTTCACTTCTGGTTTCGCCATTACTATCGGTAACGTTCGCATGAATGGTAAAATGAAAAATGGGTTCAATATTTTTACTGATTTTCAAATCCGGAGTAGCCTGAAAGGCAATTGAGAATTTTCCTGATTGTGCTGTTGTGATCTCTCCATGTGTAATGTCAACAGGAAAACTTGGTAGAGTCATATGTTTATCATATGAATTATAAAGATGACTTGTATTCCTGACGACACGGTAAGAAACTTTTGCCGCATCAATAGTATTTCCGGCATAGGCAATTGCTGCTCCGTTAATCCTGATAGAATCGTTAAGTTTGTATGTAGTTTTTAGTGAATCGAAGGCTATTGCAAATTTGGGCCTTTTATAATCTTCCACGTAAATAGTAACACTGCTATTTTCGTCAACATAAAGACTGAATGCACCGTTCAGAGTATTTGTTGGTAACTGGAATTTGCCTGAAAAACCTCCAAAGTCATTGACACGAACAATGGTTTTTTCAACTTCCTCCCAATTGGTATTTTTCAATATAACCGGAATGTCAGTATCAATATCCGGTTGGGAAGTAGAAGCATTGCTATTGGTGACGATTCCCTTGTAATAAACCATCTGTCCGGGGCGGTAAATACTCCGGTCGGTGAAAAGATATGTTTTTCTTGTCATCGGAGTTTCCTCTTCTGAATACCTGTAGTAGGTATGCGCCTCCTTTTGCATGAAAAGTTTATCGTTTTCATGTGTAATCTCCAACAGCTCCGTAATGGGATTTTGAGTGTCGTTAAGCTTCTTTCTTTTTAAATATCCGTTGTAATCTGCTACAAATAAATCGCTTTTCAATTTCAGATAACCTAAACCATTGCGGTCGTTTCGCGTTTGCCAGATTCTGACCTTTGCCTGTGAAAGTGGTTGACCGGTATCCCGATTTAAAAGGAAAAGGTCGTCCCCGTTTTGAGCATAAGTAATGTTAGATATATATAGTTGGCGCAGCCCTATCAACGTTTTAGGGTTTTGGAATATGGGATTATCAGCTACGAGGATAAAATATTCTCCAACAGGCAGTGCATCTACTTTGATTTCAAGACTATGTTCCTGATAATCTTTCGTATCAGGAAGGTTTTGCTCCCAGCTACGGATGGAGGTAGCGGTTGTAAACAGATGAAGATTTTCCGGGCTAAGTCCAAAACTTATTTTAATCTTCATTTCCTCGGTAGATCTGATAATACGAAGATAAAGTCTGTTAATGTTTTGGTATTCAACTAGCATTCGGAAAGGTTTCTCTGGAATATTTACGTTTTCCGTGGTGTATTGAAGACTTTTACGCTGAATGGTTTGCATTAAATTAAGTGCATTAACGCCACCTTCTGTTTTTGAATTTTGTTTAATAATCTTATTACAAATTTCTATTGCTTTTACTTTCTCAAGACGATTGGTTGTATCCTGATTTGCTTGGTATCCAACTCCATTTTCATAGTGCCACAAAGCAGTCAAATACCAGGCCTGTGCAGCGGCAGGCGTATTTTGATATTGATCCGCCAAATGACGAACTGACATGAAATACAATTCATCACTATCCGGATGTACGGATTTTTGCTTCACATATTGCAAACGCTGCAAATCTATATCAATTAAAGCATCAGCAGTTTTATCATTAATATGGAAAGCAATTAATTTTTGATACAATTTTAGTGTGTAAAATTCCAGTGAGGTGGTATCCTTGGTTTCGAATTTCCGGTGAATAAAATCAGCTGCTGGATCATATGCCGAAGCGCTGTTTATCTCGAAGGAATAAGTGGGCTTTTTAATATTTCTTTCATCGGTTGAAAAATACGCCAGAGCCTCCTGCGCTAATAAATCATATAAAGTCGGGCGTAATTTACGTACGTTTCCTTTTGTGATAATGGCATTGTACCCTTCAAGCGCAGTTTGTTTTAATAATTTCTCCTGACTGATCGAACGCAGATATAACGATGAGATTTTTTGGTGAAAATCCTCGGTTGTCCAGGTAGCAATATCTTCTTTTTTGAATTCCTGTGTAGCCGTTCGGTTGTAAAGCTGCCAGCGGATTTGCTGATAGTATTGATAATATTTTTTTGCCAGTAAACTCGTTAGTATTGATTTTGCCGGTTCCTTATTTGAATTGATTTCTTTTTCAAGCTCCTGAATTGAAATAATCTCCGCATTCTCCCTGTTTTCACTTTGCAGATCAATCATGTAAACGACAGCCTTTATAATCTGTGCTTCCTGATTTTCCTTTTTAGCAAGTTGATATATCTTTTTCACTTCTGCCAAAGCAGATTGAGACAAACCTTTATCAGTGTAATTAGCCACATTTTTCCACTGAACTTCGTACGTTTTAACCAGATTTTGACTTCTGATAGTTTTGCTGAAAAAACATAAAATAACGATAAAACTGAATAGGACAGGAGAGGTTGATAATTTCATAATTTGTGTGATGAATTTGATAATTTCTTTTTCTACGATTTCCTTACAATTCGGGACACGCTATGAAATGTAAGGAAAACTAAAATCAGTTTGAACAGTATTTATTTAAACGAAATCATTTTTAATAAATGTCGGTCACATAAAATGACTGGGTCAAAAAGTAAAAAAGTAAGCCATTGTCCCTTTGTACAATATGAAGTATCTTTAAATGGCTATTTTATAGAAATATAATTTATATATATTCAAATTGCACAGAATTTAGTTTTATCCTCTATGCGTACAGTAATTTTAATTGGTGCTATTATTATCGTCCTTATTCTTGGGAAAATTTATGTTTTTCCAAAGTCCGAAAGTGAGAAATCCGGTGGTTCGGGTAGCGGAGGAAAAGGAGAGGGGAAATCAGCAGGAGCAGCGGCGATTCCAGTGAATGTCTACGTGGTAGGTATGGAAACAATTGACAATCAAATTTTCGCATCAGGAACTGTATTGCCCAATGAAGAAGTAAATCTGATGGCAGAAATTTCAGGCCGGCTTGTCAAGCTCAATATCAAAGAAGGTTCTTATGTTACAAAAGGGCAATTGATCGCTAAAATAAATGACCGCGAGCTTAAAGCGCAATTACAGAAAGTTGAGTTCAATCAGGATCTTGCCCGTAAAATAGAACTTCGCCAGCAAAAGCTCTTGAAAGTTGAAGCCATCAATCTTGAAGAATACGACGTTACTTCCAATAACATCAGAGTATTGGATGCCGATAAGGAAGTCATTGAATCACAGCTCGAAAAAACAGAAATCCGTGCGCCTTTCAATGGTAGAATTGGATTGAAAAACATTAGTGAAGGAGCATATATGGCTCCGGGTACGTCCATCGTTACCATTATACAAAGCAATCCGATCAAGATTGATTTTACGGTGCCTGAAAAATATACCTCCAATATTCACGTCGGCAGCGCAATTACTTTTAATCTGGATGGTGATGTTTTCAATTATTCAGCAAAAGTTGTTGCCCTGGAACCGAAAGTGGACGAAAGCCTTAGAACACTTCGTATCCGCGCAATTGCTGATAATCCGTCCGGGAAATTCGTGCCGGGTATGTTTGTAAAAGTAAAGGCAGCGCTGGCGGCTAATCATAAGGCGGTGATGATTCCTACGGAAGCGATTGTGCCGGTTTTGAAAGGGAAAAAGGTTTTTATCGTAAAAAACGGAAAGGCTACGGAAGCGATGGTAACGACGGGATTGCGTACGGAAAAGAAAATCCAGGTACTGGATGGATTGCAGCAGGGAGATTCTCTGATTACTTCGGGGATTATGGCTATCAAGCCAAATTCTGCTGTTAGGGTAAATTGATTTCAGCATTTGAAGACTTACTGCGGTGTAAGCTGCTCCTAATATTTTATTTTCTATGAGTATTTCAACGCTCTCCATCAAGCGGCCGGTTTTAGCCATTGTGATGAACCTTCTCATCATTTTATTCGGTTTTCTTGGGTATAAATTTCTGGGAATGAGGGAATTCCCTTCTATTGATCCACCGGTGGTTTCGATCCGGACAAGTTATACCGGGGCTAATGCGGATATCATAGAGTCCCAGATTACCGAACCGCTGGAAAAACAGCTGAACAGTATTGAAGGAATAAAGTCAATTAATTCAACAAGCAGCCAGGGAACAAGCCAGATCACCGTCGAGTTTGACATTGGTGTGGATATGGAACGTGCCGCGAATGACGTTCGGGATAAAGTAGGATCCGCATCAAGAACTTTGCCTCTGGATATTGATGGTCCGCCGGTTGTTGCCAAAGCAGATGCAAACTCTGAACCGATTATCGTACTAACTTTCAAAAGCAATACCCGCTCGCATCTGGAAGTAAGTGATTATGCTGAAAACGTAATTGCCCAAAGGCTGCAAACAATTGAAGGAGTTAGCGAAATCCGCATATTTGGTCAGAAAAAATATGCCATGCGCATCTGGATGGATCCTGTGAAAATGGCATCTTTAGGTGTTACAACGCAGGATGTGAAATCTGCTTTGGATAAAGAAAACATAGAATTGCCAAGTGGTAAACTGGCCGGTGATAATACGGAATTAACTGTAAAAACAGTTGGCCGTTTTAAAACGGAGGACGATTTTAACGAGATGATCGTTAAAAATACAACTACACAAACGATCCACCTGAAAGATATTGGTTATGCACAACTTGGTCCGGAAAATGAAGAAACCATTTTGCGACTTGATAATGTCCCAATGATCGGTCTGGCAATTTCTCCAATGCCGGGAGCTAACTATATCAACATTTCCGAAGAGGTAAATAAGCGCCTTAAAGAAATTAAAAAGGAACTGCCTAAGGATTACGAACTGGGCACACTGATTGATAATACCATATTTGTAGAAAGATCAATTGAAGAGGTTGGAGAAACTTTGCTGATCGCGATTGTACTTGTTGTAATCATTATATATCTGTTTTTCCGCGACTGGCTTATAGCATTCCGGCCGTTGATTGATATTCCTGTATCCCTGATCGGTACGTTTTTCGTAATGTATATTATGGGATTTTCGATCAATGTACTGACACTTCTGGCAATTGTTTTAGCAACAGGTTTGGTGGTGGATGACGGGATTGTCGTCACGGAGAATATTTTTAAGAAGATTGAAGAGGGGATGAGCCCTATTGAAGCGGCGATCAAAGGTTCTAACGAAATTATTTTTGCGGTTCTTTCTACATCGATTACGCTGGCTGCGGTATTCCTTCCGGTCATTTTCATGCAAGGATTTGTTGGAAAGCTTTTCCGGGAATTCGGGATTGTAATTTCTGCTGCGGTACTTATTTCAGCTTTTGTGTCGCTGACATTGACACCGATGCTTAATGCTTACCTAGTTCGCAAAACACATAAAAAGAGCTGGTTTTATGAGAAAACGGAGCCTTTCTTTGAGAGCCTGACCAATAATTATGGACAAGCCTTAAATTCATTTTTGAAAGTGAGATGGGTTGCCATTCCACTGATTGGCTTGACTTTGGGTATGATCTGGTTTTTTGGAAAAGACCTGAAATCGGAATTAGCACCATTGGACGACCGGAACTGGTTTCGTTTGCAGGTTACCGCCCCGGAAGGTTCTTCTTATGAATTTACCGATAATTACGTGCAAACAATTGGCCAGATGTTAATGGATTCAATGCCTGGCAGAAAAGGTTTGATGCTGATCACTTCACCAGGAAATTCGGGGCTGGGCGCTGCCAATACAGGTAGTGGAAGGATTGCACTTACAGACAGAATGGAACGTAAGGAAACGCAGCAGGAAATCGCCGATTATATAACCAAACAGTTGAAGCGCTTTCCCGATGCGAAATCCTTTGTGGTTCAGCAGCAAACCATTGCAGTGGATTCAAAAGGCGGACTCCCGGTTCAGTATGTGATTCAGGCACCGGATTTTGAGAAACTGCGTGAATATCTTCCAAAATTCATGGAGGAAGCTTCCAATGATCCGACTTTTGCCATTACGGACGTAAACCTCAAATTTAGTAAGCCGGAATTACAAATTGTTATCGATAGAGAAAAAGCGAAGTCTCTTGGAATATCTGTTCAGGATGTGGCGCAGACCATGCAATTCGCTTTTGCTGGCCAGCGTTTTGGTTATTTTACGATGAATGGTCGTCAATATCAGGTTATTGGTCAGTATGACAGAGCTAACCGTGACGAACCGCTGGATCTGAAAAGTATGTTTGTGAGAAGCAGTAACGGAAGTTTGATTCAGCTTGATAATATTGTTAAAACGGTTGAGGAAAGCAGCCCACCACAACTTTTTCACTTTAACCGTTATATGAGTGCAACTGTCCAGGCTTCTTTGGCTCCGGGTAAAACCATTGGAGATGGAATTGCTGCAATGGACAGAATTCGTGATAAACTAAAAGATGAAGCGATTCAGACTTCCCTGAGCGGTTCTTCGCGGGATTATGCGGAAAGCTCTTCGAACACGATGTTCTCGTTTTTTCTCGCTCTGGTGCTGATTTACTTTATTTTGGCAGCACAATTTGAAAGCTTTGTCGATCCGTTTATTATTATGATTACAGTACCGCTGGCGATCGGTGGGGCAGTATTTTCACTATGGTATTTCAATCAAACGCTTAACATTTTCAGCCAGATCGGTATGATTATGTTGATCGGTTTGGTGACAAAAAATGGTATTCTGATTGTGGAGTTTGCCAATCAATTACGAGAAACTGGTCTTGGTATCAAAGAAGCAGCTTTGGAAGCAGCCACACTTCGTTTCAGGCCCATTTTAATGACAAGTTTGGCAACTATTCTCGGTGCGTTACCCATTGCTATGGCGCTTGGTTCCGCAGGTCGTAGTCGTATGTCTATGGGAATTGTGATTATGGGTGGATTGCTTTTCTCGTTGGTTTTAACGCTTTACGTTATTCCGGCAATGTATACTTTCCTTTCAAGAGAAAAGAATTTTGATAAAATGAAGATGATCGAAAAGATTGCAAGGGAAAGTGAAATTGATGAGCAGGCGCATGTATAGGAGAATCCGACGTATTCAAATTTTGATTATGCTTGAATTCACTTCCGATATTTGTTAACTTTGGAATGAACATTTAAGGAAAGCAGATATGTCATCAGCTCTTAAAACTCCTTTAACTAACCTTCAACAAGAGCTATTGCAGCTTTACGCGAGGGAAATAAGCGACGAGGATTTAATTAATATTAAGGAATTAATCGGTAGGTATTTTGCGCAAAGGCTGACTAAACTAGCTGATGATGCATGGGATACCAATGGTTGGACTCAACAAGAAATGGAAGACATTCTTAATGATCCAAACCAATAAAATTTATGAATATAGTGTTAGATACTAACGTTCTGTTAGTGTAGATATCTAGTAGATCAAACTATCATTTGATTTACTCAGCCCTTCTTCAAAAGATTTACAATTTGTTTGTTACTAATGAAATTCTCTCTGAATATGAGGAACAGATTGGCTTAAGACTTGGTTTGAACCGGACGGATCTTCAACTTATAGAATTGCTTAATCTTTCAAATGTCCATAAAATTGAACCATATTATCATTGGCAACTCATTGAGGCAGACAAGGACGATAATAAGTTTGCCGACTGTGCAGTAAGCTGCAATGCGGATTTCCTGGTTACAAATGATCGCCATTATGATATTTTGTCTACAATCGAATTTCCTGAAATTAAAGTTTTAAAAGCAGCAGAATTTTTAGAAATTCTCAAAGGCTCAATGAATAAGTAACTAAACCAATTCCAATCCGGAAGTCCTGGTCCCCATATGCCTCAACATCCTGATGTGCGATCCAAGTGCGTTAAGAAAATCAGATTTGGCATTGTAATCCAAACCAAATTCTCGTGCAGTTTGTCTCACAATTGGAGAAAGCGCATGGTAATGAATGTGTGAAATGGAAGGGAATAAATGATGTTCAATCTGATAATCCAGCCCGCCGATGTACCAGGAAAGAAATCTGTTTTTGCCGGCAAAATTCGAAGTAGTCTGTAATTGATGAACCGCCCAGGCATTTTCAATACTTCCTGCATTATCAGGGATCGGCTGGTCAGTTCCTTCAACAACGTGAGCCATTTGGAATACGGTACTCAAAATAAGTCCTGCTGTACAATGCATGGCCATAAAACCAATTGCCCATTCGCCAAAAGTAATAGAAGTAAAAGCAAGCGGAAGCACACAAATGAAAAGCACATAAGCCAGTTTGCTTACAATCAAACGTATTAATTCTTTTCTTGGATACGGTTTTGTCATTCCGGATTTTGACATTTCATTAAAAAGAGAAATCTCTTTGAAATCTTTCCACAGAAACGAAATTGTCATTAAACTGTAAAGAAAAAAGGCATAGATATGCTGGAAGCGGTGTATGTATTTTTGTTTTTCTTGATAGGATAAACGTAATAAAAATTTACCGGTGATATCTTCGTCAACCTCGTGAATATTGGTATAGGTATGATGAAGCCTGTTATGCTGAACTTCCCAGTTGTATGCATTTCCACCCAGAAGGTAAATAGAGCCGCCAAAGATCTTATTTAATAAATTGGAATTTGCTAAAGACCCGTGAATCGCATCATGCATTACGGACATACCTACGCCAGCAATTCCCACGCCCATAATGATGGATAAACCCAACATCGTCAGATCGGTGAAAAAACCGGAAAGGATTAAAATATATGGGATAACATACAGGCTCAACATAAAAAGAGCCTTGTAAATAATTTTATTACCTCCTGTTTTTGACAGCTCGTTTTCAGAAAAATAAAGATCAACTCTTTGTCTTAATGTAGGGAAGAAAGTGGATTTTTCTTTGTTAACAAATTTGATTTTCTGATGCTGCATAAAGGATTTGTTGGTCAAGCCATAAAGAAGAATAATTTTTATCCGGCTCTACAACAACGAATGGAAGGTCTGATTATTAGTCAAAAATACGTAATTATTCTACATTCACGAGAATTGTTCTAAATAAATGCGTTAATTAATAGTAAATTAATACTGGGGCGAAGTTATAAAACCAAAAAAGGCCAGCAGAATTGCCGGCCTTTTTCTGTATAAAATGTTGTTTTGATTAAAGAGCAAAAGCTTCTTTAATTTTATCTACAAAGTCAAGTTTTTCCCATGTAAATAGTTCAACCTCAACCTCTTTTTCTTCTCCGCTAGCACTTCTGAAAGTCTTTGTAACGATTTCGTTTTTACGACCCATATGACCATACGCAGCAGTTTCTGAATAAATCGGGTTACGAAGTTTCAAACGTTGCTCGATTGCATAAGGACGCAAATCAAAGATCTTTTCAATTTTTGAAGCGATTTCACCGTCATGTCCTGCAACTTTCGAAGTTCCGTAAGTATTAATATACAACCCGCATGGCTGAGCTACACCAATTGCATAAGAAACCTGAACAAGTACTTCGTCACAAAGTCCGGCAGCTACCATGTTTTTTGCAATATGGCGTGTTGCGTACGCCGCAGAACGGTCAACTTTGGAAGGATCTTTTCCGGAAAAAGCACCACCACCGTGAGCACCTTTTCCACCGTAAGTATCCACAATAATTTTACGGCCAGTAAGACCAGTATCACCATGCGGACCACCAATTACAAATTTTCCGGTCGGGTTGATATGGAAAGTGATGTGATCAGTGAATAATTTTTGTAACGACTCAGTCAATTTTGCTTTAACACGAGGAATTACAATTTTGATGATATCTTCTTTGATTTTGGCAAGCATTGTCGCTTCTTCATCAAAATCATCGTGTTGTGTAGAAACAACAATAGTATCAATACGCAATGGAACGTTTTCGTCACTGTATTCAATCGTCACCTGAGATTTTGCATCAGGACGAAGATATGGAATCAATTCAGGTTCGTTATTGCGGATGTATGACATTTCCTGAAGGATCTTATGAGCAAGATCCAAAGCAAGCGGCATATAATTGTCAGTTTCACGTGTTGCGTAGCCGAACATCATTCCCTGATCACCTGCTCCTTGTGCATTTGCTTTTTCTTCAAAAGATTCTGTTGCAACGGCACGGTCAATTCCCTGGTTGATATCAGCACTCTGATCATGAATCGCTGATAAAATCCCGCATGAATTAGCTTCAAACATGTACTCACTTTTCGTATATCCGATTCTGCGGATTACTTCACGCGTGATTTTTTGTACATCAAGGTAAGTATTCGTTTTTACTTCTCCTGCCAACACTACTTGTCCTGTTGTAACCAAAGTTTCACAGGCAACTTTACTGTTCGTATCCCAGGCTAAAAAATTATCAATCAGGGCATCTGAAATCTGGTCAGCTACTTTATCGGGATGTCCTTCAGATACGGACTCCGAGGTAAATAGATATGGCATAGTATGTACTAGGTTTTATGTACTTCTTTAATTTATATTGATAATAACGTACTTCGATTGAGAAACAAAATTGAATTTTTTTAAGACATTAACCAAATATTAAGCATGGAAAAATCGATAAGTTGCCCAGATTCTACAAATATTAAGAATATAGTTTTGAATCGTTAATAAATAATGAAGCCTGATTTTGCTTTGGCGAAATCAGGCTTCATTATTTTATATGTCAAACTGGAAATCAAATCGGTACATTAACATGACGTTCAGCATGATAGCTTGAACGTACCAATGGCCCTGATTCAACATATTTCAATCCACGTTTTAATCCTTCTTCTCTATAATTGTCAAACATCGCAGGTGTAATCCATTCGATTACTTCATGATGCATTTTAGTAGGCTGTAAATATTGGCCCAAAGTCAGAATGTCAAGTCCGTGTTCAACAAGATCGTCCATCGCTTTGTAAACTTCATCCTGTGTTTCACCCAAACCAAGCATAATACCCGATTTTGTGCGCTGACCGAAATCCTTTGTTCTTTTAATTTGTTCAAGACTGCGTTGGTATTTCGCCTGTGGTCTTACCGAACGGTATAAACGCTCAACCGTTTCCATATTATGGGAAACAACTTCCTGGCCTGCTTCAATCATATGGATCAAAGCATCCCAGTTATTTTTAACATCAGGAATCAAAGTTTCAATAGTCGTTTCAGGCGTATTTTCTTTTACCTGACGTACAGTTTGATACCAAATTTCAGCACCACGATCTTTCAATTCGTCACGATTTACGGAAGTAATAACGGCGTGTTTAACGCCCATCAACTTAATTGCTTCTGCCACACGGCGTGGTTCATCTGCATCATATTCATTCGGACGGCCTGTCGCAACAGCGCAAAAACTGCAACTACGCGTACAAACATTTCCTAAAATCATAAAAGTAGCCGTACCCGCTCCCCAGCATTCACCCATATTCGGGCAGCTTCCACTCTCACAAATTGTATGTAATTTATAATTGTCAACCAACTGGCGAACCTTGCGAAATTCAGGTCCTGCCGGAAGTTTTACTCTTAGCCAATCCGGACGTTTTTTGCGTTCGGAAGGTATCACTGGTAGTTCAATCATGATTTCTAATCAAAGTCAACAATCATCAGCACGTGTCAATAGCTGATGTGAATATTATATAAATTTAACGACTTATTTCTTGCTGCCAAAATAGAGCGTAATGTAACCGGAGGTATAGATGCTTTTATTTTCAGCATAACCCATAATTTCAATTTTCCGGGTAAATCCTTCTGCTAAAAATCCAATTTCAACACCTGTTACATTTTCTCTGAATGCACTAAGTTCAAAACTTAACGCAGCTTTTACGTGCACACCGGGTACAACTTTACTTTGTCCAAAACCAGAAAAGAAACTGCCTACGCCAACAAAATTTTCATACGGATCTACCGTAGAATTTGGGTCAATCTTAACGGGTACAGTTTGTACCCTTCCTCCTGAAATTTGTTTCTGAATCATATATGGTTTCTCAAAACCAATAGAAGGCCCAAAAGCACCAATAGCGCTGATCGAAATTCCTTCATCGTCATGCCTGTTGAAAAGTGCAAGCTCACGGCCATATTCGGGACGTAATACAAACAGGTAATTTTCTTTCCCAAAAGTAAAACGGGCACCTGTATTGAAACTCTGCGCCTGCTCTTTCGGATGTTTCACATTCACAAGTTCCACAGCCAGATAACGGTACTGGTTTTTTCCAAACAGTGTTGAAGACATCAGGTTCGACTTCCGGAAAACGGCTCCTCCCAAAATTCCCGAATTAGTATTGGTTGTCAAACCAAAGGAAGTAAAGGATTTATAAACTTCCTCAGAATCTTCGGACTTGGTCTTGCGCTGGGCGTATATATCCGTGGATAAAATAACCAGAATACAGATCGAAAGTAAAATTTTTACACGAATCATATTTACGCGAATATATCTCTTGATGATAGTATTTTAATGTGCGAATAGGAAGTGAAATTACTAAATATAAGTATATCCACCTGTATCCGGATTTCACATTAACGGTTTTTTGTACATTTATGTTCTTTAAACGAAAAAAGAATAAAAATCGGCTGTTTAGGCAACGATTTATTTAAGGAATTTTCGTTTCAGAATTGTAGGTTAAGATAGTACATTTTTATGGTATATCGTGACTTTGATATCAAACAAAATACTAAATTTTCATTTCAGTTATCCCGATTATTTTGTCCGAATTTCTTTATCAACAGGCAATGAATGCCTTTTCCGGAGCTATGAAAGTAGCGGCTTTGTTTAGTCCTAAAATCAAACTTGGTATTGAAGGCCGTGAAAAATTAATTGAAAAGCTGGAAGCGGTTTTACCAGGATTAATTAACGGACGACCGGTTGCATGGTTTCATGCTGCCTCATTGGGAGAATTTGAACAGGGAAGACCGGTCATGGAAGAATTTCGAAAAGAATTTCCCGGTTATTTTATTCTTCTGACTTTCTTCTCCCCGTCAGGTTATGAAATCAGGAAAGGTTATGCAGGTGCTGACTATGTATGTTATATGCCAATTGATACAGCCGAAAATGCTGATCAATTTGTTAAATTAGTAAAGCCGGAAATCACGTTTTTTATTAAATACGAATTCTGGTTCAATCATCTTGCGGCGTTAAAACAGAGCAATTCCTATATACTTTCATTCTCCACCATATTTCGTCCCGATCAGATTTTTTTTAAATCATACGGAGGTTTTTACAGAAAAATGCTGGGTTATTTTGATCATTTGTTTGTTCAAAATCAGGAATCTATGAAGTTAATGCAGCAAATCGGGATTTCTGACAGTTCGCTTGCTGGCGATACCCGTTTTGATCGAGTGAAAAGTATTGCTTCGGGCGTTCGGCAATTGCCTGAAATAGAGGTATTTTTGCAGAATTCTCCTTGTCTGGTTGCAGGTTCAGTGTGGGAGGCGGATATGGTTGCATTAATTCCTGCTTTGAATCAGATTGAGGGAAAACTAAAAGCGATCATAGCGCCGCATGAAATTGAGAAAAATCAGATGGAGAGCTGGCGGAAATCTTTGAACGGAAAGTCTATGCTATATTCTGAGTATAAGAAATTATTCGACGATTCTGCTGAAATTCAACCGTTTGATTATCTGATTATTGACAATATCGGAATGCTTTCATCCTTATATCGATATAGTGACATTGCATACATCGGTGGTTCTTTTGGATCAGGATTACATAATATTCTGGAAGCGGCAACTTTTGGTGTCCCTGTTCTTTTTGGAAATAAAAAATACGGGAAATTTCAGGAAGCTCTGGATCTAATTGATGAAGGAAGTGCCAAAGCGGTGGCAGATACAAACGAAATTAAACTTTACCTTACCGAATGGCTAAACGAACCTTCAAAGCGTAAAGATCTTGGAAAAATCAGTAAACAATATGTTGAATCACGGACGGGAGCAACAGCACTCGTCATGCAAAAGGTAAGAGCGCTTTTAGATAAGAATATAAAAAAGAGTTAAGAATTGGTTTAATTCGTTTCTTAACTCCTTTCATTATCATGATCAGGAAAATTCTTTTACAATTAAATGCTCAAATAAGTGAGCTTGTGTACCAAGAAGTCTGGCTTTTGGGCCTAATTTGGAGATATGCAGCGATAGTGTATTTTTAAAGTCAGATAAACAATATTTATTAATAGCCTGCTCAATCGGATTGGATATAAAAGGACCAGCTTCTGCCAGCAATCCACCGACAATAATGACTTCCGGATTAAATAAATGAACGGCTGTGGCTAAACCTTTTCCTAATTCCGTTCCCACTGTACTTAACAGGTCAATTGAAAATTCATCTCCGGCATGGACAGCTTCGATAATATGACTCGTATCCAGAATATCCAGATTTCCATTTACAATTTGTGATAAAATCGTAGCCCGGCCATTCTTAATTCCATCTTTTGCCTGACGTATAAGAGCGAGCGCAGATGTGATGGTATCAAGACATCCAATCTTTCCGCAGTGACAAAGCAGTCCGTCAGGTTTAACCTGAATGTGACCCAGTTCTCCTGCAAAGCCGGAAGCACCATTAAAAACTTCACCATTCAACAAAATACCAAGACCAACACCCCAGTCAATGTTAATGGTTAAAACCTGTGATTTATTTACAGCATAACCAAAACGGTGCTCACCAATCGTCGTTGCTTTTGTATCGTTAAAAAGGCAAATTGGTAAGTTGAAATGCTTTTTTAAATAAGATACCAACGGAACACCAGGAGGAGTCAAATTTAAATAAGTAAGGTTCACACCTTGAGTGGAATTGATCAAACCAGGCATGGAAACGCCAATTCCCCATAATTTGGAATAAGGAATGTCGTGGAATTTTAAAAAAGTATCGGTTTCCTTAAAAAGTTCTTCCAGAAATGTGGACGAATCATCCAGTTTTATATCCACCTTGCGCTTCACTATGATCTGGTTATGAAGATCGAAAATAACAAGGTGCGTATCATGGCGGTTGATGTCCATGATAAGATTCAGGTATTTTTTGCTGTTTAAGCCATATAAAACAGGAGGTCTGCCTGCTCTTGCCGGACCCGTCCCGGTTTCTGTAATCCAGCCTTCACGTATCAGTTCATTAACGATACCGGTTGCGGATGGTATACTGGCGTGAAACAAACGGGCCATTTTATTAATGGAAGTGTCTCCGGATTGGTATAATTCCAGTAAAAGATTACTTCTGAGGCGGTTTTTTCTAATATCAATAACGGAGCTTGGCTCTTCAACAGCGGAATTCATAGCATAATTTGAATTGTGGTAGTAAGGTTCAAAGACGATTACCAGCCAATAATGGTAAGTCGCGGGACTAATATATAAAAAAATATATGAAAACACCGAATTTTATTAAAAAAACTTAATATATCATTCGGCATATATTTTAATACTATACCATTATTGTAGAGGAAAGGCAAAAGAAGGGAGAAAACTACTTGACTAAATGTAATGCTTTTACAATTATTTAATTTTTGCGTCAAACAAGCCTGAAAGTTCTGTTATATTCGTTATTGCATTCATATTAAATAGTTGGAATGGAGTTTGAAAAAGGATTGGTGATTCGCTCGACAGGGTCCTGGTATGAAGTCAGGGATGATCGGGATGGACACATTTGGCAGTGCCGGTTGAAAGGGAAATTTAAAACGATGGGATTGAAAGTGACAAATCCCATTGCAGTAGGTGATTTTGTGCGTTTTGAAATTGAAGATGAAAATGAGAACTCGGGTATTATATATGAAATTCTTCCCCGTGTTAATTATGTAGTGCGTGCATCGGTACATAAAACAGCACATGCACATTTGATTGCGGCAAATGTTGATCAGGCAATTCTGATTGCTACGCTGGTTTTTCCAAGAACTTCATTGGGATTTATAGATAGATTTTTGGTCGCGATTGAGTCTTTTCGTATTCCGGGTGTTATTATTTTTAATAAACAGGATTTATTGAATGACGAGATTAAGGAGTTTCAGACCCAGTTGATGGATTTATATACCAGTCTGGGTTACACTTGCATTGCCACGACCGCCGTTACGGGCGAAGGTTTGGAAGATTTCAGTCAATTGTTGAAAGGAAAAGTTTCGCTTTTGTCCGGGCATTCCGGGGTGGGAAAATCCACATTGGTTAATACGATCGCACCGACGCTGGATATAAAAACACAGGAAGTTTCAACCTTCGCCAACAAAGGAGTTCACACCACGACTTTCGCAGAAATGTTTGAACTGGCTCCCAAGACATTTATTATCGATTCACCCGGAATTAAGGAACTCGGACTGGCAGATATGAAGCCGGAGGAAATCAGCCATTATTTTCCTGAAATGCGGGAACGGTTAAATGAATGCCGCTTCAATAATTGTCAGCATATCAATGAGCCAGGTTGTGCAATTAAAGATGCGGTAAGTGCCGGTGAAATTGCTTTTAGCCGCTACGAAAGTTATTTGAGTATGGTTGGGGGAGGAGACAACCGCCGGTAAACTAATTATTTTCTGAATAGCATGAAGAACGTTGAACATATCGGAATTGCTGTGAGGGACATGGAAGCTGCTGAAAAGCTGTTTGGCTCTTTATTCAATACTCAGCCTTATAAAAGGGAAACGGTAGAATCTGAATCTGTTGAAACTTCCTTTTTTAAAATTAATCAGACAAAAATAGAATTGCTTGAAGCCACAAATCCGGATAGTGCGATTGCAAAATTCCTCGAAAAAAAAGGCGAGGGATTTCACCATATCGCTTTTGAAGTAGAAGATATTTTATCAGAAATGGAACGGCTGAAAAAAGAGGGTTTTGTTTTATTAAATGAAACACCAAAAAACGGAGCCGATAACAAGCTGGTTTGCTTTCTGCATCCAAAAGGAACAAACGGAGTTTTGATAGAGCTTTGTCAGGAAATCAAAAAGCCGGATCTTTAAGAATCCGGCTTTTTGATTTATATAATAATAGTATAGAATTTAGAACGGAAGCCCGACGGCTATATTCAGTACCAGATTCTCCTTCCGCCAGGCACGACTTCCAAAATTGATCTCGTTAAACACCCATGGATTTTTATATTTAACCGGCGCACTTGGATCCAAAGGCGCGTTTGGATCAGTATCAACTGGTGTAACTGTATACCATGGTTTTCTAAATGGCGTTGCCAGATCCAAGCGGAAAATAAGGAAAGAAAAATCAAGCCGTAAACCAATACCACCACCAACTGCCACCTGATTCAGGAAGTTCTTTTTAAATACAGATTCCGAACCATAACCTTCCGAAGCATCTCCCCGATAGGACCAGATATTACCCGCGTCAACAAAAACAGCTCCGCCAATGATATCTGTAAATTTCATTCTAACTTCTGAGTTAGCTTCTAATCTTATGTCTCCAAAAGATTGATACCCAAAAAGCCTGACTGAAGTTGTATCCTGATTGTAGGCTCCTGGCCCAAGTGCTCTTGCTCTGAATGCACGAAGACCTGTACTTCCACCTGCAAAATACTGCTTGAACTGAGGTAACTGCATAGTCCTGGAATTACCAAAAGGAATTCCTACGCCAGCGAGAAACCTGTTGGCCCATTTTATTTTTGAATTTATCGTCCGGTAATAGCGAATATCACCATCTAATTTGACAAATTGTAAAATTGGTATACCAAAAATTTCTTTTGGTATAATACTATCATTTGAGTTTTTCTTACCCAGCAAACTAAGTAAGTTTCCACCATAGTCTATACCACCAATCATTACAAACTGGTTTTTACTAAAAGGCTTTGGAGTAGGCCTGTAAGAAACAGAATAGTTCGAACCCATAATGAAGTACTTTGTTTCAAACAGGTCTACATACCGTTTCTTTTCTAATGGCGTGATCAACTGGCTAAAAAGGATATCAAGATATTTCTCTGTATTAATATTCCTTGGTTCAACAAAATTCAACGCAATGGGTGTTAGCGTGTGTTCCAGACGTGAGTTTTTACTCCATACAAAAGAGTAATCAAAGCGAATTGATCTTGTCGTATAAAAATCCCGCTGGATTCTGTTTTCATAAGTCAACGCCATAATCGTCTTTGGCAATACCTGACTTCTTTCAGGGCGTATTTTTACAAATGGAATCACAAATCTTGGGAAAGATAAACTAGCCACTGCTCCATAACGTATGTATTCATTTCCAACCCGTCCCGGATTTTCAACACGGTTCCCACCAAGCTGAACGTCAAAGCCGAAATATGGACTTAATGTGAAAATTTCCCCTCCGCGAAGGAAGTTCCTGTTTTTTAGATTGACGGTTAACTGAGAGCCTCCCAGGTTATTTGATTTTGTACTGGCACTTAATACTGTTTGGAGCGATTTTTTCTTCAAAGGTGCAAGATTATAGTACACATTCAGCATAGCTGAATCTGATCTTGGTACTAACTCAAAACTGTTTTTAACAAACTTGAAATTCTGAAAATTAACCAGTCTTTGTACGGAAAGATCCTGTTGCGTATTCGTATATAAATTCCCTTTACGAAAAGCAATGGCGTCGTAGAAAATCCGTCTTTTATAAAGTTTTCCAGGATCGGTAATATTAATTCCCCGTCTTAAAGGTCCTTTATTGGTAGCACTATCTGCACTTTTATCAACATTGGTACCTGTATTGACATAAATCTGATTGATGTAGTACTGTTTTAAAGCTGTCTGAGCAGTCTCCTTTTTTACTTCCAGATACAGATTTACCTGTTGTGGACCCATAGTCGAATCCTGCCGCCCAATGGTGGAATCTACCCGAACAATAAGATAATCCGGATTAAAATAATAATATCCTTTTCCTTTTAAGAGTTGTTCAATACGAGACCGTTCGGATGTTATAACATCCAGTCGTATCGGATCACCTTTTCTAAGATAAGAATCCTTTTTAGCTCTTACGAGATCTTTATTGAACTGAGCACTGTCAGAAACAACGAAGTTAACCTCATTTATAAAGTAACGAGGCATTACATAAGCTTCGTAATGTGCAGTGGCCGTCCTTTTTTTGACCTTATATTCAAGCTTACCAGCCGCAGAAGATTTGTAATATCCTTCATTGTCCATAAAACCAACCATATTTTTGGCATTGATATCGACAATTCTCTGATTGGCATACACAGGAGGCTGTCCGAGTTTTTTCCTAAACCAGCTTCTTAAACCTCCTTCATCCTTAGGCTCACCGATCCAGTAATAAAACCACACTTTCCATGGAAAACCGAAGATCGTTTTATTTGGTGGCGGCTTAACAATCGCTTCCAAACTTGTAGCCAGATCCGCCACTTTGGGCTTACTGAGCGTGTCTGGAGTTACGTGTACACTATTCCCGACATACAGGCTTTGGCCAGCCGGGACGTACTTTTTCACTGAACAGCTGCCCAGTAAAATACAAATCACAAAGATGGCTAAAGTACTAATTCTCATTTTTTTGCTTTTGAAAAATTTCACGGAACAAATCGTAGTCGGCCGTTACAATAAAACTCACACCTGTTTCAATAATAAATCCTTCCAGAATAGACTGATACTGGTTTTTTCTATAACCACGGAACAGATATCTTCCGTCCTTACTAAGCGAATAATCCAGTGCGATGTTATCAAATACTTCGGATGAACTCGGTGTCTGCGATTTACTTTCCAATTCAAAGTTTTTACCCACCGAAATTTTTAATCTGTTACCTAAAAAGGCTTTGCTAAGACCTACATTTAAATCGGTTCTTGCTCCCGCAACCTGATCAGTTGAAGAATTCAGATTCAAATCCAGATTTACTCCTTTTACCAAGTCGCCGGCCAGATTATTAAGCTGATCACTTAAAAGCTGACTTACACTCTGACGTGCAATTTGCTCGGCGCTGGATCCAATGTTAAAGCCAGATGAAGTCTGATCGGTAATAAATTTATTTGTGATCAAAAGAGCAAATGCTTGCTTGTTCATTTCTGAGGGATTATTCTGCATATCGGCCCAGAATGTTTGATTCGTGATATCTGTTTTCACATTCTCTGAAACCTCTGCTCCCGGTTCAACATTAAAAGTAATATTAGGGGAAGAGAGATTTCCGGTGATGATAATCTGAACCTCAATCGGAATTTTACGGTCACCTTTGTAATTGTTATCAATTGATCCCGGATCAACCATAACAGGGTAAACCGCCGTGATATTCAAATCCGCTTTCATTGGATCTCCCGTCCAGATCAGGCTGCTTCCTTTTCTGATTTCAAAATTTCTTTTCAGGATTTGAAGCGTTAAATCATAAGAGCCCTGGGTTAAATCATATGCTCCGATTAAATAAAGCTGGCCGTTCGGTGCTATACCTGTATTAAGTTTAGCATTCCCTTTCAACTTAATATTATCACCATTCAGCTCATCAATAACCACAGTAAACTGTGATTTGTCATCTACGTCAATATCCAGCGAAATTTGTGAAGCAAAATCAACAATAATCTGTTTGGCAGCTTCAATGGAATCTGTTTTTGACAATTGTGCCAGTTGACTCATGTCAACAAATTCAATTACACCTTTACTTGCATCGCCCGTCTCCGTAGCATTGTTTGACATAACAACGGTAACATTGCTTTCAGGATCCAGTTTTACATTTCCGTCTACAATAGAATTGCTTCCTTTTCCTTTTACAGTCAGGTTTGCATCAACCACCGCTTTTCCATAGAAAAGATCATTTTCTTTTTGTGTAGAGCTGAGAACTGTAAAGTTTTTTGTATCGATTTTAAGATCGTAAGCGACGTTAGGAAGGGTGGCGATATTGACGTTACCATTAACCTTTAACTCTTGTTTAAGAGAATCGGCAACAGTAAAATTGTTGAAATTAATGTTTTGACCTGCGAAATTGATTTTTTGATTGGTCAATGAATATCTCGCTCCAAGTTGGGTTACATTGAAAGCAACATCATCAAAATTGATAGCACCATTTATTTGCGGACTATCTGTTGAACCTGTAATTTTTGCGTTTCCGGAGAGATTACCCGTTGCTCGTTTTAACTGTCCAAAGCTGAAAGCTTCAACGGTTTCTGCACCGAATTTTTTTAAGTCCAAAGTGAAGTCCAAAGGTTTCTCTTCTTTCAAACGGTACGCACCATAAAGACGCATATCATTTTTATCGCTCGTCAATGACATACCAACGCGTATTCTGTCTTCCGTTTCATTGGTTGAACGGATGGCCAGATTACCTACTGGTATTTTCATCAATGCAAGGTTATTAATCGAAAGCTGGCCCGTATAAACAGGAGAAACCATGTAATTGCTCAATTTGATCTTCCCGCTTAAAGTACCGGAAGCCATTGTGGAATCCCGCGTTGCAAGTGCAACAAATTGTCCAATTGAAATACTGTCGGCTGTAATGTCTAACGGACTGTTAGGAGCATCGGTAGAAGAATTAATGGTTAGTGACTGGTAATCATTACGAATCACAAAGTTTTTTACCAAAACACTATCGGGCGCATACTGTACATATCCTTCGCTATCTGTCGCCCATTTCTTGTAATCAATCAATAAACCTTCGCGCAAACGAAGCTGATAGCGGTTGTCTACTAATGCAAGATCTCCATTAATTCCATGACGATCTGTGTTGACCGAATCTTTTACCATGAAATTAAATTTCACGTCGTTCTTTGCAATGTCAGTTTTAAGTGAAGCATTCTGCATTCTGAAACCACCTGTCTGAACACTGCCAACGTAGGCATTCATAACAGCTTTTTCATTCACACTGCTCATATTCACCAGCACTTTTTCTGTGTGAATACTGTCGTATTCCACAAGAGGAATGCTAAGATTAGCGATGATTGTCGAATCCTGCTGATTGTTTAGTTTAGCGTGAAAAACAACAGGTTTTAATTCTGTTAACTGCGGAGCAAATATTTTGAAAAGCGGATGATCCGTAACGGCAGCATCCAAAGTGAAATCCGTCGGTTTGGTTACTGGCTTATAAGTCAGGCCTGGAACTGCAAAATGCTTGCTGGTTTCAGTAAGAATTGCATCAGCAATTTCCGTATAAACAAATTTGCCTTCCAGTTTGGCATTTAAAAACGGCGATTTAATTGTTGCTCTTTTATTGCCAGCAGTATCCGCCAGCTGTACCGTCATATCAGAAATACTAACTGGTCTTCTGTGATGCGTTAACAGAAGATTATTAACAGCAATCGTTCCAAGCGGATTTTCCGGATTGGTAGATGGCATATCAATTTTGATATTTCCTTTAACCTGCAACGAATCATTGTAAAGATGTAAAGCAGTCAAATCCATATGATCAATTTGCGCTTCACCTTTAACACTTGGAAATTCTTTGGACAGATCCGCTTGTCCGGATAAGGCGATTCCAATATTCTGGTCTTTCATGTTAGCTGCCACGTTGGCTAAACCATGATCGACATCACCTTTAAGCGTCAGATTATTATAAACGTAACCTTGTATATCAGCACTTTGAATCGTTCCGTTCAAACGCGCTTTCATTCTTGAAGGCGTATAGCCAATTCCTGCCAGTTGCGTCGAAAGCGTTAATTTTCCTAATTGTTCAGGTGGTTGTTTCAGCATTTTACCCATATCGAAATCGGTAAAACTTAGCATTCCATCATATTTTGCTTTAATGCTGTCAGTAATATTTTGAAGATTTCCGGTAAATGTACCGTTGCCAAAAGAAGTATTGATATTGGTAGTAAGTGTAAGGTTCGCCATTGAACCGTTCACTTTTCCGGTAATTTTAATTGTTTCCGGAAGCTCGATACTTGAAGGAACTGCGCTGTCCGGAAGCATTTTCATTAAATCAGCTTTTGTGGATGACAATTCATTAATCGTCATATCTGCCGATAATTTATTGGCATCAGGCAAACCGCGAATTCGTCCATCCAGACTTAAAACGGTTCCGTCAAGCATACTGAAACGTGCTTTGGAAATCAGCATATCGTCTACCGATCCTGTAACAAGACCGCCACCTTTAACAACACCGTTTGGTTCTTTATCAAAAGGAGGAGTTTTCGCAAGGTCAGGTGCTAATAATAAAATGTCAGAAAATGCAAGATGCGTATCAATCAGATTCAGACGAATTTTGACGTTGTCTAAATTTTTTGTCAGGTCATCAATATTGTTATAACGTAAAGTCAGTTCATCCCGGAGAAGTGTTTTAGGTGTTTGGAAATAAAGTTTACGGAGGTAAGTTTGTTTGGCACCATAGCCAAAGTCCGTTCGCAGTGACAATACTTTAAAACCACTTTTATCTTCAAAAGAACTCTTCGTTAATTTCCCGGTAATGTTATCAGTTGAAAAAAGAAAATCCTTTAAATCAACATTCAGTTTTTTAACATCCAAATGTGCATAGTCCAGGCCTTTCACGATTGGTTTTGAATTGAAATCATCATATCGCAAATCTGTATTAACTACCTTAATATCTTTCACAACCGCAAACCAGCCTGGTGTGGTCGTGGTATCGGATTTGGTATCTGGCGGACTGGTTTTGGAAGTTGCTTTTTTGGCAAACTCCGCATAAGCCGTCATGTTTTCAATAAGTACACTTTCAACATTTACGCGCTGACTGCCCATGTAAATGCTGTTGATCTTTCCTTTTAAAGCGCCAACGGTAATACCATTGTTTAAGCCGGAAGTTTCATCAGTGAAAACCCAGTTAAATTTTGATATGTCAATATCCCCAAGTTTCAGATCAAGAGAATCCGCAGGATTTGAAGGCGTAACAAGTGTATCAATCACAAGCGCTTTATACATACGAAGCTTTGCCCCACTATTATAAAGTGCGATTTTAGTCGGATGATATTGAGAAAGTGTAGGGTTAAATTTGTCAAAAGAAACATAGGCTGAATCGATATTGGCATCAGCATCTGTCCCGATAACAGCATCTTTATAGGAAAGCCTTACTTTTTTGAGAAGTATTTTATCCAAACGCATTTCCATAGGTTTAGACGTTGTATCCACAGGAGCAGCAGGGTCTGAGCTTGCAAACGCATCAACGATAAACTGGAAATTGAAGACGGTATCTGGTAAAGTCCGGTGAATGTTGGCAACTGCACCGTCAAGCTCAATTTTGTTAATACCAACATTTCCTTTGATCAGCGAATACATGTCCATATCCACACGAAGCATTTTTCCGGAAACCAAAGTATCACCTTTTTGGTCAGCAAAATAAACGCCTTCCAGTACAATCCAGTCAGGAATATCGAATCGTATTTTTTCTACGTTAAGTTTGGTTTTTAGTTTTTTACGCAAATAATCATTTGCCTGAGTTGTCAGAAAGTTTTGACCAGCAGGAGTTTGAATACCCCATATCAGTACACCAATCAGAATTAAAACTGTCAGTATTATAATCGCCAATACTTTTAGTGCTTTCTTCATTCTGTAAAATTATTCCATCCGTTTCGCAAGTAAGGATGGGTGAAGTTTTTTGTGATTGGATTATAAACTGGTGAATAGAATGTTTCTGTTAATCCAGGCACATATACTATTCACCAGGTTAATTTTGACTATAACTAGCGCTTGAACAACTCAGGGCTAACCGCATCATTTATGGTAATAGAAGAAGTTATAGTCAATGGTTTTTTATCAATGCTATTTATCTCAACCAGTTTTGCCGGATACAGTAAACCTGATGCAGCTTTAGTATAGTTTGAAAAGTCAGTAACCGTTTCAACTCCTGCAAGGCTTTCTTTCTGACGAGTAAGTAAACCTGTCTTTGAATCAAAATACAGATTGTATTTTACGCCTTTTCCTTGCAATTCAACCTGATTGGTAGCAACTCCATTTATTGTCTCAGTACCAACAGTGGTAGCAATAAATCCACGATTTTGATAATCAATAAAGGGGACAAGATTTTCGTACATTTCGTACTTTAAAGCGTCTTTTTCAGCCTGACTCAAATCTTTTACATCCACTTTATTTCCAAGTGGAACCTTGACCCATGCGTCAGTACCTTTCATTGTATACACAAAGGCACGGTTCATGATGGTCTTGGATTTATATACTGAGTTGTCGGCAAGTGAAACGGCTACGCTAGAAGTATAAGGTGTTGAAGTCGCAGAAGTATAATTGCGCTTCAGGCTATATGTTTTTATGTTTTGCCAAAGAGATTTTCCGCCGGTTGCTTTATAATAATTATCAAAAATAGTGTCGGCTGGAATTCTGGTTTGGGCAAATACAGAGACAGAAGCTAAAAATATAGCAAGTGAAATTCCGATGGATTTTTTCATGTGAACGGGTTGTGTTAAGTTATAAATATGTTACGGCTCGTATCAGGATAAGTAACCGAAAATCCATAAAAATTGGTGACGGATTACCCTTGTTCTATCTGATAAAAGTAAAAATACCATATTTATTATACCGAGTGGCAAAAACTGTTCCAGTGCGCGCAAGGCTAAGAATTTTGAACGGGTCAGGAATATATGTTTTAATATAAATTCAATTTTAACATAAGAATTTATGCCCAAGCCGAACAGGGTATATTTAAATTTGGAATGACAAAAAAATAAGGGGAAAAGAGTTTGACCCTCTTTTCCCCTTAAATTGGTAACTTGCAGATTTACAGTTATGATTCGTCTCCGCTCATGGATATTTTTCCAAACCGGTATTGAAATGTCAGGTTAACCAGACGGTTTGTTTGTTGCCACAATGAATTTTGAAGATAAGTGTCCGTAGCCAGCTGACTTTTGTAAGCGCGTGAGAGAAAAATGTCCTGAATGTTAAAAGAAAGTGTTGCTTTTTTTTCCAACAGGTCTTTTCTAAGTCCCATGTTCGCCACAAAAACACCCTGACGTGTACCTTGTGCAATTGCTCTTGGACCTTCATAATTCACGTAGGCAGAAGCTTTGAAATCAAGTGGTAAAGTCACAAATGCATTCAGGTTTCCGGAGTAGCTCCATGTGCGATTATCAATATTGGCCAATGCTGAAACGACTTCACTTCTAAAAAATCTTCCGCTGCCATTAATTTTTAAAATGTCTCCGAATTTCTGTGAAAAGTCGGTTTCAAATCCGTAGTTAAGTTCTTTACCAATATTGTCGTATTGTGTAAGTGAAATTCCTTCGGCATTAATTGTTCTTAAACGCGTAATGGCATTATTGGAATAATCCATAAACAGAGAAGGTCCCCACCCACCATTTTCCTCATAATTTGAATAAGCCATTTCTGCTTTGTGCGTGAATTCCGGACGGAGATTTGGATTTCCTGTTTGAAGATTTTTCGGATCCGAAACGTCCGTGTAAGGATTCAGCCAGTCAGCTTCCGGGCGTTGAACACGGCGACTGTAATTTAGTTTGATAAGCGAATTGTCATCCAGTTTTCTGCTGATTGCCAATGAAGGAGACAAGGTTAAAAAGTTAACCGAAAAATCCCTGTTGGCGCTTATCTGATCAATTTCCTGTTCGGATTCAGTCAATCTCAAACCTGCGCGAAAGCCCCAGAGATCTGTTTTCTGAGAGAAATTCATGTAGCCGGTATAAATAGAATTTTTATAGCCAAACACATTACTGATCGTATTGTCAAATTCAAAATTACCCGACTCAGCATTCAGTAAATAAAATGCATTTGTATTATCATTTGTATTAAAACGGGTGCGGAAACCGATGTCAAATGTGGCTTTATCGGTCAAGGGCAAAGTGAAATCAGTATTCAGAAAAAGCGCTTTACTTTTTCCAGTCCGGAAATTCTGCTGGTGTTTGGACAAGCTATCTACATCGTCTTCCTGGTCATACATGGAGTTATTTGTAGATTTTCCTTCGGAATAATTAGCAGTAAAAGTCAGTAACTCATCTTTTCTGTTAAACTTTCTACGATAGTCGAAGCTTGTACTCACATTATTTCCATTGCCCTTACCTTGGTTAATTCTGTCAAAGTGATCCAACAACTGACCGGTTATAAGTGCCGAATTATTTACCAAATCACTTTTTGTGTTACTTTGATCACGGGAATAATTAACGCTTAGCTCAATACCATTTTTGTCATTAAAATCATAATTGGCACCGAAGCGGCCAAATAGATTTTTGTTCTTGTTGTTTCCGGTGCCTCGTTGTTCCAGCCTTGACGGATCGTCTCCAAGAAAGTTGTCCCGGTTCAATCTCCGTTTCCAAAACATATTGCGGGTCTGCCCGTTTAGGGATGCGTTCAGTCCTAATTTCCCGGCACGAAAGTTAACATTTCCGGATGCGTTATTATTGTTTTTTAATCCAAGACTTGTGCGTACACCACCATTAAGTCCGCGTATTTTATTCTTTTTGGTAATAATATCAATAACACCCGAAGCGCCATCGCCTTCATATTTTGCAGAAGGCGTGGTGGAAACATCGATACGTTCAATCAATTCAGCCGGAAAAGATTGTAAAACGGTTGGAAGATCACTGCCATAAAGCGTTGACGGTTTTCCATCAATCAAAACGATCACATTTCCTTTTCCACGAACCTGTGGATTGCCATTTTCATCCAGTGAAACGGAAGGAAGTTTTGTCAAAAGATCACTTGCATTATTACTGCTTGCAAGCATATCCTTTCCGATCGTGATCATTTTTTTATCAATATCCTCAACGATCATCGCTTTCTCACCTTTGATCACAACTTCATTCAGTTTTTGGGATGATACAATAATAGTGAGCGTCCCAATATCTGTGATATTTGATTCCGTAGCAACGCTGATGTTTGGAACAAAAAGCGTTTCGTAACCCATGTTTGTGATCCTGAGAATATATTTTCCGGGCTTGACGTCAGGTATTGTAAAAACACCTTTCTCGTCTGTGATGGCTCCGCTTGTAACGCTTGAATCTTTTGCCAGTAAAATAGCAACGGTTGCAAAACTGACTGCTTCGTTTTTGGGTGCTTCAACTACTTTTCCAATCAGCTTTCCACCATCAGGTCCTGCTTTGAAAAACCGTTTTGAAGCGAATGTCGGGGAAGAAATGTTTGTAATAACCAGCGTGATAACCAGAAAAGCCGGAAGCCGTTGAGTCAGGGATAGATTTTTAAACATTATTATTTTTTAAAGTTATTAGGGGTAGGAATTGTTTTACTATTAAATTTTTAAAAGACATTAACTGCCTGAAATATACTTGGTAAAGCTAATTCCAGACTAAAATTATCAACGGTAATATTTTGCTTTTAATTGCACAAAATTATAAAAAAAGTAAGATCACTAGTATTTTAATTGGTAGTTGAATTAACTTGCATAGTTTTTAAATTATTTTAATAAAGTATTCTTAAATCTGACAGAATGAAACGTTTTCTTTTTACAGTACTCTGTTCCCTATGGTTCTGTACTACCTGGGCGCAGCCCAACATCATTCCAAAGCCAACCCAGATGCTGGTTGCAAAAGGAGAATGGACGCTTGGAGCAAAGGCTACCATTGGTGCGCCGGCTGATGCAAAATGGACAAAAGTTGCCGAAATGCTTGCCGGTCAAATCAAGAGGGCCAGCGGTTATTCTTTGAAAACAGTAAAGGGAAAAGGCGATATTTCTTTGGTTCTTTCCACTGATGCAAGTTTGGGAGAAGAAGGCTATCGTTTGTTGTCTACATCAAAAGGTGTAACGATTCAGGCACAAACTGCAAAAGGCGCTTTTTACGGTATGCAGTCTTTGTTGCAGCTTTTGCCAGTTGAAGTATTTAGTCCAAAAGTGGTCAGCAATGTAAAATGGGTTGTTCCTTATGTTACAATAAAAGATGTCCCGCGTTTTTCTTACCGTGGATTAATGCTGGATGTGGGCCGTCATTTTATGCCTGCTGAATTTGTTAAAAAGTATATTGATTTGATTGCTTTACATAAACAAAATCAGTTTCACTGGCATTTGACGGACGATCAGGGATGGAGAATCGAGATAAAAAAATATCCTGAATTGACTACGATAGGTTCGAAACGTAAGGAAACGATGAAAGGTCATTATAGTGACCAGAAATATGACGGGACTCCTTATGGCGGTTTTTATACGCAGGCGGAAATCAAAGAAGTTTTGAAATATGCAGAGGATCGTTTTGTAAATGTAATTCCTGAAATTGAATTACCTGGCCACGCTTTAGCAGCTTTGTCAGCTTATCCGAAACTGGGTAACAATCCGGACAAAATCTACGAAGTTGGAACGAAATGGGGTGTTTATGATGACGTTTTCATGCCTCGTGAAGAAACTTTGAAGTTTTTGGAAGATGTTTTAACGGAAGTTATTGATCTTTTCCCAAGTAAATATATTCACATTGGTGGTGACGAATGTCCAAAAACACAGTGGAAAGAAAGTCGTTTTGCGCAGGATCTTATCAAAAAAGAAAACCTGAAAGATGAGCATGGTTTGCAAAGTTATGTAATCAAACGCATTGACAAATTTGTGACTTCAAAAGGCCGTCGTATCATCGGGTGGGATGAAATCCTGGAAGGTGGACTTTCGCCTAACGCTACGGTAATGAGCTGGAGAGGAACTGAGGGAGGAATTGCTGCTGCAAAAGAAGATCATGACGTAATCATGACACCAAATAATTTTGTTTATCTGGATCACTATCAGGCGGAAGCAAAAACGCAGCCGATCGCAATTGGTGGTTTTACGGATCTTGCAGAATCGTATTCTTACGATCCAACACCAAAAGAATTGACTGCTGAACAGGCGAAACATATCTTGGGCGTTCAGGGAAATGTGTGGACAGAATATATGACCACATCTGATTATGTAGAATATATGGTGTTCCCTCGCGGAATTGCCATCGCTGAAACAGGCTGGACTCCGGCTGACAAAAAAGATTTTGCAGATTTCAGCAAGCGTTTGGAAGTACATAAAAAACGTCTTGATTATTTAGGCGTTAACTACTTCGGTGCTCCAATCAACGATAAATTCAAATACAATTGGTCTGCTAAAAAGTAAGGTTTGTCGATTTTGTATACAGAAAGGTATCCTGCTTGTTGGGATGCCTTTTTTGTTATATTTACGTAATCAATTAGTTAGGTGATTATGGAAAAGAAGAAACGGATAATCTTTTATAAAGACAAAAATGATCCATATCTCGAATCATTGCGTGAAGGGAAAAAGGATACTCCCGAGGAACGTTATATTAAATTTTTCGAAAACAGGAGAAAGTTTAATGAATTCATGGGAATCAAGAAAGATCCGAATGCTAAAAAAACGATTGAGATAAAAAAGGTTACATGGATTTAGAAAATAATGAATTTCTTGATTTTACCAGATGTGCGCAGGAGCATAAGCTCGATTACATGATCATTGGTGGCTTTGCAATGTTTTTAAATGGTTTAAACAGAGCAACAGAGGATGTAGATATTTGGATAAAGCCAACAAAAAAAAACGGCGAAACACTAATTCAAGTTCTATTATGCATGGATTATGAAGAGGATGATTTAGAACAACTAAAATTGTTAGATTTTACGCAGGCGCAGGTTTTTGGTTTGAATCGGGAGTTAGATATTTTAACATATGTTCATAACAAATTTGATTTTGATATCCTTTTTGAGCGTTCCAGAATTACAACCAATGCGCAAGGAAGTGTTATTCATTTCTTACACTTGAATGATCTGAGAGAATTAAAAATACTAGCACGTAGACCTCAGGATTTGAGAGATGTTATTATGATTGATGATTTTTTAAATTCTGATAACTAATAAATATCAATTTAACTTTGCCAATCAAAAAATAAAAACCCCACACCTTTCCTCCCGTTCCCCCCAAACATTCTATTTTTGCAGAATGTATAAATATATCCTTTTACCGATCTTCTTCCGGTTCGATGCCGAGCGTATTCATTACTTCGTTTGTGAAATGCTGCAAATCGCTTTTAAAATCCCTGGTGTTCCGGCTTTGTTAAAAAGTTTGTACACATTTGAGCACCCTGATCTTGTACAGGAAGTAGCAGGTTTGCGCTTCCGTAACCCGATTGGACTGGCGGCAGGTTTTGATAAAAATGCAGAAATGGTCGATCAGCTGGAAGCTCTGGGTTTTGGATATATTGAAATTGGAACGGTAACACCGCGTCCTCAGCCGGGAAATGATAAACCGCGACTTTTCCGTGTGAAGGAAGATAAAGGACTTATCAACCGGATGGGTTTTAATAACAAAGGAGCAGCCGTCGCTGCTGCAAAACTGCGTTACCGTAAATCTAAAATCCTTGTCGGTGGAAATATTGGTAAAAATAAGGACACACCAAACGAGCAGGCGTTAAGCGATTACATCATTTGTTTCAACGAATTATTTGATGTTGTCGATTATTTTGTAGTAAATGTAAGTTCGCCAAATACGCCAGGATTACGTGATTTGCAGGAGAAAGGACCATTAACAGAAATCCTTCGTGAACTTCAAATCCGTAATAAACAGAGACCAACCCCAAAACCGATATTTTTGAAAATCGCTCCTGATTTGACTTTCAGTCAGTTGGATGATATTATTGACATTGTGAAAGAAACAGGTATTGTCGGTGTCATCGCTACAAATACAACCATAAGTCGTGCGGATTTAAAAACTTCAAAAGAAACGTTGGATAAGATTGGTGCCGGCGGGTTAAGCGGACAGCCATTGAAATACCGCGCTACTGAGGTAATTCGTTATCTTTGCGACAGGTCAGGAAATGCCTTTCCGGTTATTGGCGTTGGAGGAATTGCTTCTCCGGCTGATGCGCTGGAAAAGCAGAATGCCGGCGCAAGTCTTTTGCAAATTTATTCCAGCTTCATCTATGAAGGTCCGGGGTTGGTTAAGAAGATTTGCAAGGCAATGGTGGCAAAATAATAGCCCGCCAGATTGAAAAAACAGAAAGCACTTCATACATTCATAAAAAATAAGCACCGGGATAAATGTCTGTAAATAAGCTCAGAGGAAACACACAACGAACGAGGACAGAAGAAGAAAGCAGGGCGCCCGGATTCAGATTTTCTCTGGATTGGGACAGCATATTTTCCAGCCCGAAAAGTACATTGGCCTGGGGGATTTTTTTCCTTTTGTCCGGTGTCATTTTAGAAGTTTCGTTCATATCCTACATCGTTACCGGATTAGCCGACCAAAGTATTATTGACGCTTTGGGACAGGAATCTATCCGTGATGCCGGTCGGCAGACCCGTAATTTTTTGGGCGTACTTGGCGCCACATTTTCACATATTTTTGTTTACCGCTGGTTTGGTGTAGGTGCATTATTGCTGCCGTTTGTACCAATTCTGGCAGGATGGAAAATTGCTTTCGGAAAAGAATTGCTTCCACTGACACGTGCTACACAGGAGGTTATTTTTTATACACTTTGGGTAAGTGTACTGATGGGATACATCGTGCTCATGAGCAATACGGAAAATACAATGAGTTTTGCTTCGGGCGGTTTTGGTTATATGATCAACGTCTGGCTTTTTGACTGGCTCAAATGGGGAAGTATCATTCCAATTTTATTTGCGTTGTTTGTTTTTGCCGTTTATTTCTACGATGCCAAAACTTTGGTAGAAAACTGGCAGCGTAAACCTGAAAAGGAAGAAACGGTTGTTGAAGAGCAAGAAATTTTCGATAATCAGGTAAGTCCGGATGCTGAGGAGATTGAAACAGAAGTTCATAAAGAAACCGTGAAGGAGCCTGAATATGTTTCCGTGGTTAATGATACTTACGACGACGACGTAATCATTCCTCCATTGGTTGTGGAACCTGAAAAAGAGGAGAAACAGCAGAATGGAGTTCATGTGCTGGAAGTTTTGAATAAGGAAGAATTTGTAAAACCGGCTGTGATTATAAATCCGGTTATGGCGCCGGTTGTAGCTGCAACAGATCTTGAATTGGAGCTTGAAGTTTCAAATGAGACCATCATTCCGAAAGAAGTGCATGAAGTCATTGACGATGAGGATGTCAATGCATCCATTCTTCGTGAATTCGGTCAATATGATCCAATGCTGGATTTGCCTTCCTACCAATTTCCAACTTACAATTTGCTGAGTGATGTTATTGACAATCAGCATGAAAAGGTTACACAGGAAGAATTGGAAAGTAACAAAACCAAGATCGTGGAAACACTTGGAAGTTACGGTATCAATATTTCAAAAATAAAGGCGACGATCGGTCCAACCGTTACGCTTTATGAAATTATTCCCGAAGCTGGTGTAAGAATTTCCAAGATCAAGAATCTTGAAGGTGATATTGCACTGAGTTTGGCCGCACTCGGGATTCGTATTATTGCGCCGATGCCCGGGCGTGGAACAATTGGTATTGAGGTGCCGAATAAAAACCGGGAAACTGTTTTTATCCGTTCAGTTTTGATGAACGAAAAATTTCAGAAGTCGACGTATGACTTGCCGATTGTTTTAGGGAAAACCATTTCCAATGATATTCATATTGCGGATCTGGCTAAAATGCCTCACTTGCTTATGGCCGGAGCAACAGGACAAGGAAAGTCTGTTGGCTTGAATGTTATCCTGGCTTCTTTGATCTATAAAAAACATCCGGCAGAATTAAAGTTTGTACTGGTCGATCCAAAAAAAGTAGAATTAACGCTTTTCAATAAACTGGAAAGACACTTTTTGGCAAAATTGCCAAACGCGGACGAAGCCATTATTACCGATACCAAAAAGGTAATTTTTACCCTTAATTCATTATGTATTGAAATGGATTCGCGCTATGATCTTTTGAAAGAAGCGTCGGTAAGGAACCTGAAAGAATACAATACCAAGTTTGCACAGCGCCGTTTGAATCCTGAAAAAGGTCACAAATTTTTACCTTACATCGTTTTGGTCATTGATGAGCTAGCAGATTTAATGATGACGGCTGGTAAAGAAGTTGAAACGCCGATTGCCCGTCTTGCGCAGCTTGCCCGTGCGGTAGGAATTCACCTGGTTGTGGCCACGCAGCGACCATCTGTAAAGGTTATTACCGGTTTGATCAAAGCTAACTTCCCGGCACGTTTATCTTTCCGTGTAACGTCCAGTATCGATTCAAGAACGATTTTGGATATGGGCGGCGCCGAACAATTGGTTGGACAGGGAGATATGCTTCTGGCGATAAATTCGGAAGTCATCCGTTTGCAATGTCCGTTTATTGATACAAGAGAAATTGAAGATGTCTGCGAATTTATTGGCGGGCAACGCGGATATGATGAAGCTTACGCATTGCCAGAATATGAAGGCGATGAAAGCTCCGAATCCAGAAGTGAAGTAAATACAGATGATTTTGACCAGTTGCTTCCGGAAGCAGCGCGTTTGATTATTACGCATCAGCAAGGTAGTACTTCGCTCATTCAGCGCAAAATGAAACTGGGTTATAACCGCGCCGGCAGAATTATGGATCAGTTGGAATTAATCGGTGTCGTTGGACCATTCACGGGTAGCAAAGCAAGAGACGTAATGTTCCATGATTTGAGCCAGCTGGACGACCATTTAAGATCAATGGGTATCAGCGGATAATTTCAAACAAATTGATAATAAATGACTTTTGACTATGCGAAGCTGCATAAATCAAAAGTCATTTTTGTTTAGAATTGAGTCAATATTTAATTTCATCATGCTGAAAGAGTAATATCAGTAAACAAATACCATTGTATACTTTTGAACGGATAGCCTTTATTCCTAACCGATATATTTTTGATGAAAAATAAATTCTGGTTGCCGCTTTTTTTATTTTCAATAAGTATTTCGTCTTATGGTCAAAATAAAGAATCTAATCTTCCTGATGCTCTGACTTTTAATAGTGGTAAGAAAGTAACTTCCGCAAAACAATGGAATGCCAGAAGAGAAGAGCTGCTTCAAACTTTTCGAAAAGAAATGTATGGAACTTCTCCCGGTCGGCCCAAGGATATGCGTTTTGAGGTTTTTGATAACGACAAAAACGCATTAGGAGGAAAAGCTACCCGAAAACAAATTACGGTTCATATCAGGGAAAATGGCAGAGAAGCCAAGTTTGATATTCTTCTCTATATTCCAAATAAAGCCAAACATCCCGTTCCTGCGATTATTGGTATAAACTTTATCGGCAATCATGCAATTAATGCTGATCCTGGAATAAAACTTAGCAAAGCCTGGGTAGAAAGTAGTAAAAATTCGCCATGCGTAGTGGATGGAAAAGCTACGGATGCATGTCGCGGATTGAATGCAAGTCAATGGCCGGTTGACAGTATTCTGGATGCCGGTTTTGCGCTGGCTACGATTTACAGAGAAGAAATTGCCTCGGACAGAAATGAAGAATCTTTTAAAACGGGAGTCCACGTTTTGTACCCGGAACTTCAAAATCGGGAAGATAATTTTGGAACCGTAGCTGCCTGGGCCTGGGCTTTGAGCCGGGGAATGGATTATCTGGAAACCGATAAAGAAATTAATTCAAAAAAAGTTACTGTTTTTGGTTTTTCAAGACTAGGGAAAGCAGCACTTTGGGCAGGTGCCGATGATACTCGTTTTGCCGAGGTAATCAGCAACGAATCCGGTGCCGGCGGAGCGAAATTATTCTATCGAGGGAAAGGTGAAAATATCCGGAGATTAAATACTGTTTTTCCACATTGGTATGCTAAAAGTTTTAGGAAATATATAGATAAGGATACCTTACTTCCATTCGATCAGCATCTTATAATTGATTTGATTGCACCCCGACCGGTATACGTAGCGAGCGCGGAAGGAGATAAAAATTCTGACCCGGAAGGTGAATTTGCTTCTGTAAAAGAGGCTGATAAGGTCTATCGTTTTCTGAAAACTAATGGCTTACCTGTTAAGGAAATACCTGCATTAAATACGCCTGTTATGGGACAGGTGGGCTACCATATTCGCACGGGCGGGCATGATGTTACAAGTTTTGATTGGCATCAGTTTCTAATTTTCTCTAACTTACGCCTCCAAAAATAAAAACATCTAAACAACTAATCTTACAATAAATAAAAAATGAGCTCAATTTCTTCGTCTGGTAAGGAAATTACCAAGGCCAAATTTACAGAAAGCCGATTCCTTGTCACCATCACTTTCGTAACATCGCTCTTCATGTTATGGGGTATTGCGATCACGATGGGTGATGTTTTGAACAAACATTTTCAGCATACTTTAAGTCTTACCAAAACACAATCTGCTTTCGTTCAATTTGCCATTTTTGGAGCTTATTTTGTCATGGGAATTCCAGCGGGTTTGTTCATGAAACGTTTCGGATATAAAAACGGAGTGCTTCTTGGACTTTCTCTTTTTGCACTGGGTTCATTTTTATTCGTTCCGGCAGCTAACGTAGGTTCTTTTCTGCTTTTTGTATCTGCATTATTTATTCTGGGCTGTGGTTTATCCACACTTGAAACCGTTGCGCATCCATTTGTAGCATCTCTTGGCGACCAGCGTACAAGTGATCAGCGTATTAACTTTGCACAGGCTTTTAACGCGTTAGGCGCAATTCTCGGACCTGCTATCGGGTCTTATTTTTTGCTTCGTAATAATGTTGAAGGAAGTACGGATCTGACTTCGGTTAAGGTTCTTTACATGGTGATCGGTGGTGTAATTGCTACAATTGCCATTTGCTTTTCTTTTGTAAAAGTACCCCCATTAACTGATCCACATGTTGAAGCACTGGATCCGGACGCAGTAAATGTTGATGTAAAACCTGGTAAAAAATTAAGCGAACACAGACATTTCGTTTGGGCAGTTGCTGCACAGTTTTTTAACGTTGCGGCACAATCCGGTACCTGGGCATTTTTTATTAACTACGGCCATGAAAAAATGGGCTTCACGGACGAAGTTGCGGGTAACTACATGGTATTGTTCATGGCATTTATGCTTGCTGGTCGTTTTATCGGGACTTTGCTGATGCGTTTTATTGCCCCTCATTCACTTTTGGCAATTTTTGCTGTTGGAAATATTTTGATGGCAACAATCGTTGCGCAAAGCTTCGGATGGCCTTCATTTATCGCCTTGCTGATGATTAACTTCTTCATGAGTATCATGTTCCCGACTATTTTCAGTTTGGGTTTGAAAAATCTTGGTTCTCATACACAACAGGCTTCTTCATTCATTTCGATGGGTGTTGTAGGTGGTGCATTGTTCCCGTTTGTAATGGGCGCTGTGGCTGAACACGACGTAGCTTCCGCATATTACTTGCCGATCATCTGCTATTTTGTGATATTTTTGTTCGGTTATAAATTTTACAAAGTTCAATAGTATTTAATGAAACTCTGGGGAATAGATTTAGGAGGCACAAAAATAGAATGTGCCGTTTTGGATTCAGAAAACGATTTAGCAGTTGTCATCCGTAAAAGGCTTCCAACTGAGTCTGATAAGGGATATGAGCATATTTTATCCCAAATAAAAAAACTGATTGATTTAGTAGCAGAAGAAATAGGGGAGCGCCCGACCAAAATCGGTTTTGCAACGCCGGGAGTTTCTGAGCCGGATACCAATCTGATGAAAAACTCAAACACAACCTGTTTGAATGGCAAACCGATGCAGAAAGACCTGGAAGATATTCTGGGAATTCCTGTAAAACTGGCCAACGATGCAAATTCATTTGCGCTTGCAGAAGCCTTAATGGGAGCTGGAAGAGATTATCCGGATGCAGAAGTTGTTTTCGGAGTGATCATGGGAACAGGCGTAGGCGGAGGATTGGTTGTCAACAAAAAGATCATTGGAGGCCATCACGGCATCGGTGGTGAATGGGGACATAATATTCTTGAAGAAAATGGCCAGCCTTGTTACTGCGGTAAAAAAGGATGTGTTGAACAAGTTATTTCCGGACCGGCTCTTGAAAGATTTTATTTTCAGCAAAGCGGCGAGAAATTGTCTTTAAAAACAATTTTGGAAAAATACCAGGCAGGTACAGATGTTCACGCAGCTGCAACAATTGACCGTTTGCTTGAATATTACGGACGTGCGATTTCAACATTGATCAACGTGCTGGATCCGGGGCTGATCGTGATTGGGGGTGGGGTTGGAAATATTGATCTGCTTTACACGGAAGGTTACGAAAGAATCAAAAAGTATATTTTTAACAATGGTGTGATCACAACGCCAATCCTGAAACCAAATCTTGGTGACAGCGCAGGCGTTTTTGGCGCTGCATTGTTGTAAGATAATTGTCAAATAATAAGTCCTGATTGTATTGTCAAATGCCTCAAAGCACCGACAAAGCAGTCAGGACTTTGCTTGTTATTTTAAACCTTCATCTCACAACTTTGTCTAAATTTGCGTACTGAATAAACCTGGCATACTTTTTAGAGAAACTAGTTTAGAATTAAATTAATAATTATGAAAAGATTAAGAATAATCTCATTTGTGCTCTCTGCTATTGTATTTTCAACAATTTTGTTAACAACGGCACAAGCCCAGGGAGATAAAAAATCGACTGCTATTTTGGATGCGATGAGCAACAAGTATCAGAAAATAAAATCTTTTAAAGCAATTTTTACTTACACGCCAGATGGCGGAAAACCGTTGAAAGGTGATGCAACAGTAAAAGGAACCAAGTTTCGTTTGAAAATGGCCGGTCAGGAGATTTTTAATGATGGTAAGCTGATGGCTACATATATCAAAGAAACGAATGAGGTTAATCTCCAGGATTTCGACCCATCTGCCGGTGGTGATCTTGACCCGACAAGAATTTATTCAGCCTACAAAAAAGGATTTAAATACGCCTATTTGCAGGAGAAAAAAGAAGGTGCCAAAACTTTCGATGTTGTAGAATTAACGTCGACCGGTAAAAATAGTCAGGTTGATAAAGTTCAGATTGAGGTTAGTAAAGCGGATAATTCCATAAACAGCTGGAAAATATTCCAGAAAAATGGTCAAAAAGTGACTTACAAAGTGGAGCAATTTCAGCCGGATGTAACAGTTGCTGACAATTTTTTCACTTTCAATGCAAAACAATTTCCAGGTGTTGAAGTTGTAGATTTACGATAATAACCAGCAGCTTTTTATAAATAGGAAATATATTGGGAGAAGAAGGCATAACAGCTTTCTTCTCCTTTTTTGTTATTTGAATAAAGCCAGACGGTAATAATTTATCATAATTGGAAAGAATCATGCAACATTTGCAGCGTAACTTTGTTTTAAGTTAAAAGTACAGGAGTTGAAAAATTCCTTTTCAGCTTCTTCAATTTTAGTACAGTAAATGTTATTTCTTCAGATTTCAAAAATAGTGGACCCGATTTTCTCAAAATTGGACAAATGGTTTGACCTCGGTATAGGATTCGTACCGAACATCATCATTGCTATTTTATTGTTAGTCATTTTCCGTTACCTGGCCAGCTATTTAGGCGGATTAATGTCAAAAGGTTTGAGCCGGGCTTCACATAATGAAGCGTTGGTGAGCTTGGTTTCAGCCTTGACACGCATTATTATCTTTACAACGGGGCTATTCTTTGCTTTGGGAATATTGGGGTTGGATAAAACCGTCACGTCGCTAGTGGCTGGTGCAGGAGTACTTGCATTGGCAGTTGGTTTTGCGTTTCAGGATTTGACTACCAATTTTATTTCCGGAGCATTTATCGCGATTCAGCGGCCAATCAAAGTTGGTGATGTGATTGAAACAAATGGATTTACAGGAAAGGTAAAGTCTATTAACCTCCGTTCAGTAATTATTGACAATCTAGCAGGGCAACAGATTGAAATTCCGAGTAAAGATATTTTTCAAAAGCCAATTACGAATTTTACCTATTCCGGTGAACGCAGGGTTCAGGTCGAATGCGGGATTTCCTTTACAGAAGATCTTGCATTAATTGAAAAAATAAGTTTGCAGGCCATTCAATCGCTCGGGTTTTTGAGTGCGACAAGACAAGTTGATTTTAGCTATACCAAATTTGGCACAAGTACCATTGATTTTCAGGTTCAGTTCTGGATTGATCAGGTGAAAATTGGTCCGGGAGCGGCGAAAAGTGAAGCGATTAAAGCTTTGAAAACTGCTTTTGATATTCATGGAATTTCCATTCCGGTTCGTCCGACGGAAGTTGTTGGTGAAGTAAAAAAAGAATAGCCAAAGGATTTTTGATTGAAATTTGAGATAGCCAGTCAGAATTGTGTAACCCTGCGTAGGCAGCCCTTTCAGGGGTTTTGATGATAAAAAATGATTTCTGCTTAATTGCAACATAATAATCCCAAAGGGATGGCATTATTATAGAAGTGCCAGATACCAATTCGGGGAAAACCCTTAAAGGGCGGCCCGCGCAGGGTGACATAATAATCTCTAAAACTTTTACATATAAATCAAAAATCCCGGCCCGGAAAAAATTTCCGAGCCGGGATTTAAAGCTAAAAGCCAATCGCTAAAAGCTAAATATTAATATCTGTAAGTATCCGCTTTGTAAGGACCTTCGGTAGATACACCAATATAAGCAGCCTGCTCATCAGAAAGCGTTTCAAGTTTCGCACCAACGTGAGCAAGGTGGAAAGCAGCTACTTTTTCATCCAAAGCTTTCGGAAGAACGTAAACTTTTTTCTCGTAAGCAGACGTGTTAGTCCAAAGTTCGATCTGAGCAAGCGTCTGGTTAGAGAAGGAGCATGACATCACGAAAGATGGGTGACCCATTGCACAACCCAAGTTAACCAAACGACCTTCCGCAAGAATGATAATATCTTTTCCTTCAACAGAATAAATATCAACCTGTGGTTTGATCTGAGTTTTTGAAGTTCCGTAAGTTGAGTTTAACCAAGCCATATCGATTTCATTATCGAAGTGACCGATGTTACAAACAACTGCTTTGTCACGCATTTTAAGGAAATGACGATCTGTGATAATCTTGTAGTTTCCGGTTGCAGTAACAAAGATATTAGCACGTGTAGCAGCCTCGTCCATTGTTACAACTTCAAAACCGTCCATTGCAGCCTGAAGCGCACAGATTGGATCAATTTCAGTAACCAAAACACGGCATCCGGCTCCACGAAGAGATTCAGCAGAACCTTTTCCAACATCACCATAACCTGCTACAACGGCAACTTTACCAGCAAGCATCAAGTCAGTTGCACGACGGATTGAATCTACAAGAGATTCGCGGCAACCATATTTGTTATCAAATTTAGATTTAGTAACCGAGTCATTTACGTTGATTGCAGGCAAATGAAGCGTTCCGTTTTTAAGACGGTCGTACAGACGAAGAACACCTGTAGTAGTTTCTTCCGAAAGACCTTTGATACCATCGATCAATTCAGGGAAATCGTCGAATACCATGTTGGTAAGGTCACCACCGTCATCAAGAATCATGTTCAAAGGCTTACGATCTTCACCGAAGAAAAGAGTTTGCTCGATACACCAGTTGAATTCTTCCTCGTTCATACCTTTCCATGCATACACAGGAATACCCGCTGCTGCGATTGCTGCTGCTGCGTGATCTTGCGTAGAGAAAATGTTACATGAAGACCAGGTAACTTCTGCACCCAATGCTGTAAGTGTTTCGATCAAAACAGCAGTTTGGATTGTCATGTGAAGACAACCAGCAACACGTGCACCTTTCAAAGGCTGTGATGGTCCGTATTCAGCGCGGATTGACATAAGTCCAGGCATTTCTGCCTCTGCCAATGTAATTTCTTTGCGACCCCATTCGGCCAGCGTTATGTCTTTAACCTTGTAAGGAATGTACGTTTCTGTTGACGTTGCCATTTTCTATTTAGATTTTGTTGTCAATTTTAATAATACAAAATTAAGTAGAAAAACCATCAGGATTAATATTTGTAGATGTTTATTGGGGTTTTGATTTAAAAATCAGATATTTTATCTATAAAAGGTATAGATTGATAAATTTTGAAGCAATTGAAGGGGTTACAGCCGGTAAGTATAGATATTTTGTCTAGTGCGCTTTAATAAATGTCAAAATAAAACTTTTCCAGTTAAAACAATAGTAATGTTTGACTTGTCAATATTCTTGATAATCAGCTAAATAACCTGTTTTGAAAAAAAGTAAAGCGTCACCTTTCGAGCAACGCTTTCATCTATATAAACATCAACTGACTTGCGCCAAAATTGACGGGAAAATTAAATAAGAACAGTAAAGCTCTTGAAAATAGCTCCGATGCGAACCGCATCAAAAATACGCGCCTGCGTTCCACCGTGATTTAATACAGATTGTTCGTGAGAGGTTACACACATTTCACAACCATTAAGTGCTGAAACGACAAGACTCAACAATTCAAAAAACTCTTTACCAAGCACAGGATTTACCATGATGCTCATTTTAATTCCGGCAGGAGCATTGTTGTAAAATTCCTTGTCCATAAAGTGTCTGAAACGATAGAACACGTTATTGGCATTCATCAAAGACACGCAGGCAGTGACTTCTGCAAGTTCTTTTTCATCAGCACTTTCCGCAATAGCAAGTTCTTCAATGGCAGAAATAAGCGCGGTATTTTTCTCATTGATAGCAACAGAAAGAGCGATCAATAAAGCTTCTTTACGGTTGATATTTTGAGATTTCAAAACGTTACCAATATTGATTTTCAAATCTTTAAGGTATCGGTGATCTAGCGCTGCCAGCTTGTTGATTAGCACGCTTTCAAATTCGGCAGGCAAATTGATTTCTTTATACAGAGAATCTTTAGTATTCCCTGTGGCTGCAAATGGATACATTTTAGTAGGATTGGAAGTGGTAGTAAGAAGTGCTTGTTAGCAGATAGCTGTTAGCGTTTGGCTTTTAGCTTTTCAAATGAGCCAGATATTAAACCTGGCTCATTCTCTTCAATATTTTAATTAAGCTAGTGTAGCTTCTCCTTTAACCCAGTTGCAAGGGCAAAGTTCGTCAGTCTGCAAAGCGTCTAGTACACGAAGAACTTCGTCGACGTTACGTCCAACTGCAAGATCATTTACAGATACCCAACGGATAATTCCTTGTGGATCAACAATGTAAGTTGCGCGGTAAGCAATTTTCTCGTTAGCTTCAAGAATTCCTAATTCTTCTGCAAGAGATTTTGAAGTATCAGCAAGCATTGGGAATTGAAGATCACGAAGATCATCGTGGTTTTTTCTCCAGGCCAAGTGAACATTTTCGCTATCTGTTGATGCACCGATCAGGATTGCATCACGATCAGCAAAATCAGAAGTTTTTTTGTTAAATTCAGCAATTTCAGTAGGACAAACAAAAGTGAAATCTTTTGGCCACCAGAACATTACCATCCATTTCTCTGCATTGATATGATCCTCAGAAGTAATATCATAAAATTCGTTTCCTTTTTCAAGAGATACTACTGAGATTTTTTTGAATTCAGGGAATTTCGATCCAACTGATACAATTGTATTTTTCATTGTTGTTGCGGTTGCTTTGGTTTGTACTATTTATGGATACAAAACTAGTCACAACCACCACTCAAGGCAAGAATTGGCATAGTACAATTCGAAGCAATGCTTGAATTAAATAAATGAATTTATGTTTTCTATTGAAAAAGTAGTGTCTATAAATTTTGTCTATATATGTATCAATTTGTACTATATAATTATATTAATAAATTAGGTAATTATACTATATTGAGAAAGTTATTCAGGATTTGTAAGATCGAGCTTGTCATAAAGCTATTGTGTATTAATTATTTGATTAAAACCCAGACTTTTTAGATGAGTAGTTAATTGTCTATCCCCGGTCCAGAGCATTCCATTTTTTTGTAATGTGAGCGCTACAAATGCGATGTCGTTACTATCAACTCCGGAAGTCAACCGCTCTGCCTCAATCCAGAATTTTTCTTCTATGATTGATTCATTAACAAAATCAACCTGTTTGGTGATTTCATAAAAAAGTGTAGTTGTTTTTTCTTCTGTAAGCCTGGAAAGTTTTAAGATTTGGGCTGGTGTTTGAACATTTCAGCAATCGTATAGTAGCAGCTTATACGACTTATTTCAGGAAGAGGACTAAAAAGAATTTCTGCTATTTTGTTGTTGGGAGAAATACAGGCACTAAATAATATATTAGTATCAACGATAATGATCATTTTATAAAACGGCTGCGATTTTGATTCCACCAGTTTTTGTTGGCTTCCCGGGATAGTTCCAAAGCTTGTTCTTCGGTGCCTTTGTTTTCCGTAACGATTTCTAAAACGTTGATGTAATCAATCAGTTTTTGAACAGCGCTCATGTTGATTGCGCTGCTTGCCTTAATGATAATATTCTGATTTTGACGTTCAATGATCATAATTCTCTTTTTATCAAATATACTAAGAAAAACCAATCCTGTCAAAACCAGGTCAATTCGTTTATTTTGTCTAAAACTATTGCGCCATCACACTCAGCACCGACTCCAAAGCCATCCCTCTTGATCCTTTAATTAGTATCAATGTCTCATGCTGCGGATTATCCATCACCCAGTTGTGCAGTGAAAATTTGTCGGGGAAATAATAAGCTTTTGGTAATGCTGCCAACGCAGCCTGCATATGTTTTCCGGTAAGAATAACCAGGTCGAATTTTGCATCAGCCACCAGTTTTCCCAAAGCTAAATGTTCTTCTTCCGAAGCGTCTCCAAGCTCAAACATATCACCAAGGATAACCATTTTATGCTTGGCTTCCATATTGGCAAAGTTTGTAATCGCTGCGGCCATGGAAGACGGATTTGCATTGTAGGCATCCATGATCACCGTATTTGTTCCTCGTTTTACGATTTGGGAGCGGTTATTATCCGGCTGGTAATTGGCAACGGCTTCATAAGCATCGTCGTCGGTTACGCCAAAATGATTTCCAACAGCAATGGCGGCGCACATATTATCAAAATTGTATTGTCCGGGAATATGTGTGGTTACAATTTTTCCTTTATTTCCTTCAAAAGTAACCACAGGACTTTCCTGAATTAATTTGGGGTTTACCGGACTGCTTTCTGTACAGTAAAAAACAATTTCACCGAAAGCCCTGCGCTTGCTGACCATTTCCATGACTGCATCATTTTGCACATTCACAAAAACGGTCCCTTTCTTTTTGGACAGATAATCCAGAAGTTCGCCTTTGCCTTTCACAATTCCTTTAACACCACCAAAACCTTCAAGATGTGCTTTCCCGATATTGGTGATCAAACCATGCGTAGGTTGCGCGATGCTGCTCAGTAATGCAATTTCCTCCTGATGATTCGCACCCATTTCAACAACCGCCATTTCGTATTTTGCAGCGTCAATAGCAAGCAGCGTTAGCGGTACGCCAATGTGATTATTCAGGTTTCCCTTCGTTGCGTAAGTTTTATATTTCATGGACAAAACCTTTGCAATCAATTCTTTGGTGGTCGTTTTTCCGTTTGATCCGGTTAATGCGATTACAGGAAAAGTAAAAGTTTTTCTGTGATGCCTGGCCAAATCCTGAAGAGCTGTTAATACATCTTCAACCAATAAAAACCTGGCATTTGTTGCAACATCCGGATTATCTACAACGGCATAAGCAGCTCCTTTTTTCAGTGCTTCGGCTGCGTATGTGTTGCCATCGAAATTATCTCCTTTCAAAGCAAAAAAGATGCATCCATCTGTGATCTGGCGTGTATCTGTGCTAATTGTATGGCCTTTAAGGTAAATGTCGTAAAGCTGTTCAAGAGAGGTATGCATATAAATAGCTGACTTTGTAAATTCTGTAAATAAAGTTTGAAGGTTCCGCTCAATCAAATGCTTTGTAATTTCGTTAGGTTTACGAGCTTAATGTTGGCCGGATTGACTGACAAAATTAATAGATTATTATTCAACGATGTGTACGAAATTTACCTGCCTCTTATTCTTTATATTTTCTACATTCTTTCTTTCGGAAAGCCGTGCGCAACAATCATGGTTTAAACTGGATACGGTAACAGTACTTTCGTCTGGCGGAAAAGCTTTATTAAATCCATGGGCCGGCGGTTTGAACGCTTCCCAAATAAGCAAAATGGATCTGAATGGTGACGGAACTGAGGATCTGGTTGTATTTGACAGAACTAGTGGTGATTTATCAACTTTTTTAGCATCAACTGATCTAACAAATGCTCAGAAAAAAGTTTATCTTCACGCGCCTTCCTACGAATATCTTTTTCCTAAAATTGATAACTGGCTGATATTGAACGATTACAATCGCGACGGACTAAAAGATCTTTTCACATATACAGCGCTGGGAATTACCGTTTACAAGCAAGTGAAAAGCGGCACAGCCTGGCATTGGGAATTGGCAAAAGATGCTTTATACACGGATGGATTATCAGGAAATGTAAACCTTCAGGTTTCCAGTCCGGATATTCCGGGTATAACAGACATTGATGACGACGGCGACCTGGATGTGATCACTTTTGACTATTCAGGTGTATTTATTGAGCTGCATCAGAACATGAGCATGGAGCGGTATGGCGTGCCGGATAGTCTGGTTTATAAAAGAAACGGTATTTGTTGGGGAAATTTCCATAAGGGCGATGGTGAAGATTTTGTGCTGGGTGAAGATTGCAATGTGGTTAGCAATCCTGATGCAAACCGTATTTTACACCAGGGAAATTCTATTATGCTCCATGATCTGGATGGTGACGGAAAAAAAGATCTGTTGGTGGGGCATATCAGTAATGATCATATGTCTTTTTTGAAAAATACCGGCGAAAATCTGATTGCCAATTTTACAAGTTTTACTCATATTTACCCACCCGCTGATCCCACTGTTTTTTATATTTTTCCTTCGGCTTATTACGAAGACGTCGATTTTGATGGTGTAAAAGATTTGATTGCTGCACCAAATGTGGCTAATAACGATGGAAATCTGATGGATTTCAAATCTTCCAACTGGTATTATCACAACGCCGGTACGACCGATAATGCAAATTTTCAACTGGTACAAAAGAACTTCCTTCAGGATCAGATGCTGGATGTTGGAGAAAATGCGACGCCTTCTTTTTATGATATTGATGGCGACGGCGATCTTGACATGATTATTGGAACCGGCGGAACGCGTGATGGAAATAATTTTCGGGGGCGTTTGTGGCTTCTGACAAATACAGGAACAAAGCAAGCACCCGCTTTCGAAATTACTTCGGATAATTATTTGAATATTCCGGCAACGCTGGATATGTATAATCTGAAAACCCAGTGGGCAGATTTTAACGGCGACGGAATTCCGGATTTGGGATTTGCCGGAACAACGCTGAAAGGTTTGGAATACCGATACATTCCAAACAAAGGCGCAAAAGGTCAGGCTGCGCAATTAAATATTGCCGACATGGTCATGATCACAATGCCAGCAGAATCACAGATTACGGATTATCCGTTTTTCTATGATACCGATGCAGACGGTGATCTGGATTTAATTGTTGGAAAACCGCAGGGCAATGTCAGTTATTATCAAAATACAGGATCAAGCAAGCAGCCTGTTTTAACATTGATTACTGAGGCTTTTGCCGGAATAACTTTAAATTATGAAGGAAGAAATGTCCAGCCTTCGGTAGCCGATATTGATCTGGATGGAAAGCCGGATTTGGTGACCGTGGATTTTTCAGGCAAACTGAAAATTTTCCATTCTGCCGATTGGGGCAAATGGACACAGCGGGAAAGTCTTTTGATTGATCATAACGGTCTGGGAACAGATCCTTTATTTGGCGGATATTTATACGCTACCGTTGCAGATTTCAATGGAGACGGGAAGCCGGATGTTGCGATAGGAAACAGTACCGGCGGAATTCGTCTTCTTCAAAATATTTTACCAATCAGCATAACGCCGGTTGAACCACCAGTTGAACAAAGTGTAAAAGTGTATCCAAATCCGGCTGGTGAATATATTAAAGTACTTTCCACAGAAAATGCCTCGTTAACCGTTTTCAATGTTGCGGGCCAAGCTATTCAATCAAATATTATGGTCAGAGCGAATGTTGAAAAAGAAATTGTTACTACAAAATGGACGCCGGGATTATACGTTTTTGAACTTCAAACCAGCCGTTCACGGATTAGTAAAAAAATCGTGATCCGTTAATTCTTCGGACAGTTAAAAATTTCAATGTTAAATTATTAACAAAAAACGATCTAAAAATTATAAAATCGCTCTTGAAAGAGTAAATACTAGTACTCAATTACTTAGGAGGTAGTGTCCATAGAATTATTAAATTTATAATTCAAAAAGACGTATTTCAGGCAGTACGGTACAGGATGCGCTATTTCTGTTCGTATGTCAACTTACGGGTTAAATGCATAACTGGCTACTCGCCTTATATTTTTTAACCACTGAACATTAAACCCTAAAACCTCATGCAGGCACTTCTTGGTGTACTTTTTCATTTCATTGGCGGTTTTGCTTCCGGCAGTTTTTATATTCCTTACAAAAAAGTAAAAGGCTGGGCGTGGGAAACTTACTGGATTGTAGGTGGTTTGTTTTCCTGGTTAATCGTTCCACCGCTGGCTGCCTATCTGACCATTCCGGATTACATGGATATCATCGCCCATACAGATGGCGGCGTTTTATTTCTGACTTACTTTTTTGGTGTGCTCTGGGGGATCGGCGGTTTGACTTATGGTCTGGGTGTGAGGTATTTGGGCGTATCGCTCGGAAGTTCGATTATTCTTGGTTTATGTTCAGTTTTCGGTGCTTTAATTCCTTCGGTTTATTACGAATTTAATCCAAAAACGGGTAAAGATTCGATTTCGGATTTGATCCATAGCAATTGGGGACAACTGGTTTTACTAGGTTTACTGGTCTGCGTAATCGGTATTATCATTTGTGGAAAAGCCGGTGCGATGAAAGATAATGACCTGAAAAAAAGCGGTATTATTTCTGAAAGTAATACTGAATTTAAAATCGGACTGGGACTGACTGTTTCCATTATTTCAGGTATTCTGAGCGCCTGTTTTGCTTTTGGAATTGATGCCGGAAAAGTAATGGCGGAAGAGGCAAATGCTACCTGGCAGGCTGCAAATCCTGGACAGGGAAATTTCCTTTTCCAAAACAACGTAACCTATATCGTAATTTTACTAGGCGGCTTGACTACCAATTTTATCTGGTGTATGCTGCTTAACGCGCGGAACAAAACTTTTAATAATTATACAGACAAAAGCACACCGCTTCTCTCAAACTACATTTTTTCGGCACTTGCCGGTACAACCTGGTTCCTTCAATTTTTCTTTTACGGTATGGGAGAAAGTAAATTGGGCAATGGTGCAAGTTCCTGGATTTTGCATATGGCGTTCATTATTTTAATTGCCAATACGTGGGGATTGGTTTTGAATGAATGGAAAGGTGTTGCTAAAAAAACGCTGGCGACCATTGTCGCCGGGATTTTGGTTATTGTTCTTTCCGTTTTGATCGTAGGCTATGGTAATTATTTGCATGAATAATCTGATCGGGTGAAATGATCGTGAAAAATAAAATTTCAATTTATATCTTCATTATGCTGACGGCCATGGCTTGTCAGGAGAAAAAAAATAAGCAGGAAAATAGCGTGGAAGAAAATGCAACAGGCCAGGAAGGTACCTTTGGGTACGACCTGGCTTTTTTGAAAAAATACAAACAGGTTATCGTTTTGGAATCTCCTGATGATGAAAATTCTCAGGCTATCGTTGTAGCAGATTATCAAGGACGCGTGATGACCAGCACAGCTGCCGGGGATTCCGGAAATAGTTATGGCTGGCTGAATTATGAATTGATCAAAAGCGGCGAAAATAAACCTCATTTTAATGCCTTAGGCGGCGAAGACCGATTCTGGTTTTCGCCCGAAGGCGGCCAGTTTTCGGTTTATTTCAAAAAGGGAAAATCATTTGTTTACGAAAACTGGCAAACGCCGGCGGTAATTGATTCCGAGCCATATGATGTAGTTTCTTCGGATTCTTCTTCGGTCAGATTCAAGAAAAAAACTACACTTGAAAATAATATCGGCACAAAATTTGACCTGTTGATTGAGCGTGAGGTTACAATGATCAATAAATCTGAGATTAAAAATCTGCTTTCTGTTCAGGATTTTGACAATATAAAAACTACGGGTTATACTTCTGAAAACGCTGTAACAAATTTGGGTGAAGATTGGAAAAGGGAAACGGGTGCACTGGGAATCTGGATTTTGGGTATGTTTAAACCGTCGACAAAAACAACGATTGTAGCCCCATTTTCCAAAACCAATTCAGAGAAACCATTATTGACTTCAAATTATTTTGGAGATATTCCGGGCGATCGGTTGGTTGTAAAAGATTCTGCTGTGTTTCTAAAAGCCGATGGAAAATTCAGAAGTAAAATCGGTTTATCTCCAAAATCTGCCAGGAAAGTTGCCGGAAGTTATGATGCTGAAAAGGGTATTTTGACCATCATTTTATATGATTTAGAATCGAACGGAGAATATTTAAAGTCAACCTGGGAGCTCCATAAAGATCCATTTGGCGGGGATGCATTGAATGCCTATAATGATGGTCCATTGGAAGACGGCTCTCAAATGGGACCCTTTTACGAGCTCGAATCGAACTCAAATGTAATGTTATTAAAGAAAAATGAAAAGCTTATCCATCGCCACAGCACTCTTCACTTTGAAGGGGAAAAATCGGATTTGAACAAAATTGCAAAAACTGTTTTAGGCGTTGATCTTAAATCAATTGAAAATGCATTTTCGTTAAAGTAATTTAGTACCACCATAATATTCCTGACCACTTAATCACCTGAAAACATGAAATACATAAGATACGCTCAATTGTTTTGTTTCGCGCAGTTTATGCTGGCAGGAGGGTTTGTTGCCGAAGCCCAAAAGAAAGTTTCCAGCGGCGTTTTCAAAAAATATGAAGTCACACCTGATTTTATAGCCGAAGGCGCTGCCGTTGGTGATGTAAATAAGGATGGTAAAAAAGATATTCTGGCCGGCGCTTACTGGTTTGAGGCTCCGAACTGGACGAAACATGAGATCATGCCTGTAAAAGCTTTTTCGTGGAAAGATGGATACAGTGATTCGTTTCTGGATTTTAGCTCGGATGTAAATCAGGACGGCTGGGTTGATCTGATCCGGATCGATATTGCGGGAAATCCTGCCGTCTGGTATGAAAATCCTAAAAATAAAGCAGGGCATTGGGTTGCAAGAGAAATTCATCCGTCGATCGGTAACGAGTCGCCTGTTTTTGTAGATATTGATGGTGACGGACGGCTGGATTTACTGGCCAATGATCCTGAGAAAAAACAGGTGATCTGGCTTAGTCCACCAAGAAAAAAAGCAGATACACAATGGGAACTTAACATTATCAGCAGTGATGAAAAAATTGCTACCCATAAATATACCCACGGCTTAGGTTATGGAGATATTAATGGTGATGGTAAAAAAGATGTGCTGGTAAAAGATGGCTGGTGGGAAGGTACGGCAGATCCTAAAAAGCCAAACTGGAAATTTCACCCGGCTAATTTGAGCCAGGATTGTGCGCAAATGTATGTTTATGATGTGAATCAGGATGGATTAAATGATGTTATTAGTTCTTCGGCGCATAACTATGGAATCTGGTGGCATGAGCAGGGGAAAGACGGATCGTGGACAGAACATGAAATCGCAAAAGATTTTTCCCAATCGCACGGACTGGGTTTTAAAGATATAAACGGTGACGGATTTCCGGATCTGGTTACAGGAAAACGTTATTATGCGCATAATGGGGGAGATCCGGGCGCGGAAGATGCTGCCGTTACTTATTGGTATGAATTCAAACCCGGAAAGACACCAACCTTCATTACGCATAAAATTGATAATGAGGCAGGAGGCGGTCTGCATGTTGAAATTGAAGATATGAATAAGGACGGCTTGCCCGATTTTGTAATGGGGGATAAAAAGGGTGTTCATTATTTTGAACAGCAAAAGAGATAATTTCCTCCTACCTTTAATACACACTTTCAATCGCAGATTCATGAAATTCGGTATCAATACCTATTTGTTTTCCTCTCCTTTTACAAATGAGAGCATAAGCTTTTTTCCAAAGTTTAAAGAATGGGGTTTTGATTTTGTAGAAATTGCTGTGGAAGATCCTGCCAATATTGATCCTGTTTTGATACGAAAAGCTTTGGACGATAACGGTTTGGAATGCCGCTCTGTATGTGCTGCAACCGGTCCGGGCAGGGATTTGCGTGGCAATCGAAAGGAGCAGGTTGTATCCTTGGAATATATTAAAAAGCTGATCGATATAGCACCAATTTTAGGAAGTTCACTTGTCGCGGGGCCAATTTATTCTGCCGTTGGAAGAGCTGATCTTGTTCCGGAAGATGAAAAAACCAAGCAATGGATTACTGTCGTAAAAAATCTCCAGATACTTTGCGCTGATGCTGAGAAAGCAAATATTAAACTGGCTATTGAACCACTAAACCGCTACGAAACAGATTTGATCAATACCTGCGAACAGGCTCTAAATCTGATTAAGGATGTGGGAAGTGATGCACTTGGGATTCATCTGGATGCTTTTCATATGAATATTGAAGAAAAAGATCCTGCCCTGGCGATTCTAAAAGCCGGAAGCAAATTAGCACTTTTACATGCGTCCGGTAGTGACAGAGGAACGCCCGGAGGTGATCAGATCAATTGGGAAAGGATTTTTGTCGCACTGGATAAAATCGATTATGCAGGCGATATTGTTATCGAATCTTTCACACCCGATGTTAAAATTATAGCCAAAGCAGCCTCAATTTGGCGAAAAGTAGAACCTTCAAAGGAATCAATCGCGGTTGAAGGACTCAAATTTCTTCGGTCCTTAAACCTCTAAATCCTGCTTTAAATTAATCTTTTTGAAAAAATAAAAGATAATGCTTGCACAGGAAAAAAATATAACACAACTTTGTCTATCAAAATAGTAGATTTATAAAGAACGAAGGGAGAGGTTAGGCTCAATGATCTTCTGGCAACCTATGACTAATAAGGTGCCCCAACCTAATTCTAATGATAAATCTTTAGAATCCACTGAATACAATTGTTGCCGGAGATAAAATCGAAGGAATTTTTATTGTCATTACTCAAAAAAAGAGTGTTTTGACTGAATTTTTAACTTATCTATCTAGTTAACTGGTAGAGATTATATACTGTATATTATTACGTTCAAACTCCTATGAAAATCAATCGTTTATTATTTGCAATTTTTCTGGCGGCAACGGCTGTCATTTCTGCTTACGCACAGAACAAACAAATGAAAGAAGGTATCTGGCGCGGCGTTTTCAAAGTGGGAGAAACGGACGTTCCCTTTAATTTTGAAGTGAAAAAGAAGCCAGGAAATCAGCTGGTTCTGACTGCCATTAACGGTGATCGTCGTGATGATTTCAATGCTAAATATTTTTCATCAGATTCATTGCAGGTGACGATGAATACTTTTGAAGCAGCATTTTTTGCAAAAATAGAAAATGACGGAAGTTTGACCGGCGTGCATAAAAGTCTTGTGCCGGGCGTAAACAGAGCAATTCCTTTTACTGCTCAGCCTGATAAAAGTTACCGTTTTGTTGAACCTGGTAAGGAAATCAAGCCAGCTGCTGATATCACCGGAAAATGGCTCGTAAAAATACAGTCGGATAAACCTGTTGCTGACCGCGTTGCTGTTTTTGAGCAGAAGGGAAATAAACTGAATGGTATCATTTTGTCAATCACCGGCGATAGTCGTGAGTTGCAGGGAAATGTTCAGGGAAATGAATTTTTGCTTTCGGGTTTTACAGGATCTGGTCCTTCTTATGTTACAGGAAAAATTATTGACGGAAAATCCATCGAAGGTGCGATCGGTTTTGGTGTGAATGCTACAAAATTCACAGCTGTTAAGGATGATAATGCAGCTCTTGCAGATGCATACTCGCTTACATTCCTGAAACCGGGTTATGAAAAACTTGATTTTACTTTTCCTGATCTGAATGGAAAACAGGTTTCGCTAAGCGACGAGAAATATAAAGGAAAGGTTGTGGTAATTGAATTAATGGGAACCTGGTGCCCGAATTGTATCGATCAGGTTTCGTTCATGGCTCCATGGTATAAAGAAAACAGAAGCAAAGGGGTAGAGATAATCGGTTTGTCTTTTGAGGCAAAAGATGATTATGAATTTGCAAAGCGCACTTTGACAAAATTGAAAACCCGCTATGATGTACAGTATGATTTACTTTTTGCGGGTAAAAATGATAAAAACGAAGTAGCCCAAAAACTGGTTGCGCTCAAAGAATTCATCGCATTTCCGACAACGATTATCGTTGGCCGTGACGGAAAAGTGAAAGAGATTCATACCGGATTTTCAGGAAAGGGGACCGGTCAATTTTATGATGATTACGTCAAAAAATGGAATACCGATCTAGCAAAGCTGATCGCTGAGCCACTACCGTAACCTCGTTCTTCTATTAAAAACAGATACAAACTAAAAACCAAATTATGGAAATTTATTGTGATAGCGCTGCGACGACGGCCATTGATCCTGAGGTGATTGAAGCAATTTTGCCTTATTTGACAACTAATTTTGGAAATCCTTCATCCAGTCACTGGGCAGGACGGAAAGTTCGGGAAATGATTGACCATTCCCGGAATACCATTGCCAGATTACTGGGCGTAACTGCCGAAGAAATATTTTTTGTTTCGGGTGCGACGGAAGCCAACAATCTTGCTTTGTCAGAATCAATCAGGGAATATGAGTTGACGCACGCAATCACAAGTAAAATTGAGCATAAAGCAGTTTTGCAACCTTTATTGAAACGCGAAAGAGAAGGGGATATTGAAATCAGTTATGTGAAACTTGATAAAAATGGAAACGTAGATCTGGAACATCTCGAACATTTGCTAGATGCCAATCCGCAGTCGCTGATCAGTTTGATGCATGCCAATAATGAAATTGGAAATATTACCGATATTGAAGCGATCAGCAAACTTGCGGAAAAATATAATGCGGTTTTTCATACGGATACGACGCAGACAATTGGCAAAGTAAAGATTGATCTAAAAGAATTTCCGGTTGATTTTCTGGTAGGATCCGCACATAAATTTCACGGTCCGAAAGGGGTTGGATTTATTTATATCAACAAAAAACACAAGCTAAAACCGCAAATCTTAGGAGGTGCCCAGGAAAAGGGACAAAGAGGAGGGACGGAAAATGTAATTGGCATTGCAGGTCTGGCGAAAGCCCTTGAAATTTCTTACCGCGATTTTGACAATATTCATGAAAAAACGGCGGCATTGAAACAACGACTGATTACCCAGCTCGAAAACAGCGGAATCCCGGATCTTGGTTTTAATGGTGAAAGTAAATCTTCTACGAAAAGCCTTAGCTCGATCGTTAATATTTCTTTTCCATGTCTGCAATCTGGAAGTCTGGTTAATAATCTGGACACGTTCGGTATAGCGGTATCCGGTGGCAGTGCCTGTTCCAATTTAGGCAACGGAGGTTCGCACGTTATTTCGGCGATTCAGCATGACGACAATAAGGAAAATGTGCGTTTTTCTTTTAGTAAATTCAACACGACAGAAGAAATTGATCAGATTGTCAGCACCATAGCCAAAATCTATGAAGTTGATAACAGTAACATACCGGAAGAGTCAATTGCTGCGCAACAGTCATTTACCTGGGTTCCTTAATGGTTCCCGATTCTGATTATGAAGCCAAATTGTTCTGATATTCACTGTTTTAGTTAAACAATCTTAAAATTTAGAAAAAAACAGTGAATATCTATTTTTCGGATTTGATTGAAATAATAAATTTTATAAATTACGCTGAGGTATTTGTTTAAGTATGAGTGCAATAGTGTTTCCAATTACTATGACGATAAACATGATTCCAAATGAAAAACACATACCAGATTAAAATTTCATATCGCAAAAATCTTAGTCTTCATAAAATAACTTCGCTGATCGAATCGGTGAAGGGCGTTAGAATTAAACAGCTTAATCTTATAAGCAAAGGAAAAAGTTTTGTCGGTGTGCTGGCCCTGGAAGTTACCCAAATGATTGACCTTGATTCTGTTGTTGCACTGATCCGTTCAACGCGTGATGTATCAAATGTTGAAAAGGTAAATCCAAATAAGTTTTCTGTTTCGGGCGATTATTACTATTCGCTTTAATAACTGCTAAAAAGCATCAGGACGCTTTAACGTTCTGTGCCGTTATTCCTTCTATTAACCAATCTCTAAAATTCAAATTACATATTCGACAAGCCATTTTGAAGGTAGAAATATTTAGTTTTGTTATTATGTAGTTGACTACATATATTTGTATGTAAATTAACTATTATGACAAATCAACTTCAAATTTCCCTGATCGGTAATTCACATTCTGCACAGGTTATCGATTTAATTCTTCCGATTCAACAAATTGAATTTGGCGTTCCGATCACACTGAAAGACCAGCCGGATCTGCTGGATATTGAAAGCAATTATCACGCTACCGGTGGTAATTTCTGGGGAGCATTTCATGATGAAAAAGTGATTGGTACGATCGCTTTGATCGGCATTGGAAATGGACAGGGCGTGATCCGGAAAATGTTTGTAAATAAAGATTTTCGGGGGAAAGAATTTGGATTGGCGCAGCAATTGCTTGAAAATCTGATCGAATACTGCAAGTCAGAAAATATTACAGATCTTTATCTGGGAACGGTTGATATATTGAAGGCGGCAATTCGTTTTTATGAGAGAAATAATTTTGTGAAAATTGAAAAGAAGGACTTGCCTGCAACTTTTCCAATCATGTCTGCCGACAATGTTTTTTATCACTTGGAGATTTCAACATTATGATAAACATTATCGATCAATCCGGAATTCTGGCGATTTCTACCCGTTTGCAGCGAATTAGTGATCGTTTTAGAAAAGACGGATTACAGATCTATAAAGAAAACGGTATTGAATTTGAGCCAAAATGGTTTCCGGTTATATATACTTTACAACAAAAAAGCGCGCTTAGTATCGGTGAACTTGCTGCTGAAATCGGTTATGCGCATCCGTCTACGATCAGCTTATTGAAAGAACTGGAAAAGGAAAAATTGATTATTTCTACAAAAGACAAAACAGATGATCGCAGAAGACTGATTTCACTAACGCCAAAAGCAGAGGAATTGATTGGTAAAATGAAACCGGTTTGGGAAATTATGGTTGCCGCCATGACCGAATTGACAGATACTCAGAATAATATTATGCTGGCTATTAATGAGGTTGAAGCTGCGTTTAAAAAGAAAAGTTTTTTGGAAAGAGCACTTACTATTATGGAAAATAACAAAGACGGAAAAGCGGTAGAAAATAAAATTGAAGTTTCACAAATAATAAATCCGGAGGACCTGAAAATGGCATTTGCTATCCGTCGCCAGGTTTTTGTTATTGATCAAAATGTGGATGCAACAGCGGAAGAAGATGGAAATGATGCAGCCACGCATTATCTGGCAAAGGTAAATGACTTGCCCGCCGGAACTGCAAGATGGCGAAAAACGGAGAATGGATACAAACTTGAACGTTTTGCAGTGCTGAACGCTTATCGCGGAACAGGAGTTGGTGGAGCGTTGGTGCAGGCTTTGTTATCGGACTTGCCGGAAGGCGCGAGGGCCTATCTTCATGCGCAGGTAAGGGCGGCCAAATTTTATGAGAAGAATGGATTTTCGAAGTTTGGTGATTTGTTTGTTGAACAAAATATTGAACATGTGAAAATGGAATTGTATAAATGACACTGGCGGTCAGCCATTCATTTTAACGGACATAGTAGGTACCTAATGCAAATACCAGACTTGTTGCTTAAATTCCAGCCAGAACTTTTTAATATACCTTTTATAAAGTAATTTTAACGTTCCTGAATTAAAGCACATTTTTTTGCAAAGAGCTCACAGTCAACGTTACAAAATGATAAAATTTTACCTCTTCACATTTTTCCTGGCGATTAAAAGGAGAGGTATCAGTATTCCTTTTGCGGTACTATTATTTTGTTTTTTCTCATGTGAAAACTCAGATTTGCAAAAAGCAGATCATACCGCCTATGTAGATAATATTCGTGAGCAGGCAAAACGTATGATGGATAGGGTAGAAAAGGAAAAGGCGCTCGCATTTTTTGATTCTGCTTACAATGTTATTCGAGACCCGGGCATTGGCGACGAGATCCAAAAATTTAGCTTTAAAGGTCGGGAGTACTATCAGAAAACAGGTGAGAATTATAAAGGTATTGCCCAGTTTGACAGTATATTTCTTATACTTTCTACCGAGGATTTAAAAAAACGATATAAACGTGAGTATTCCACCGCGTTGTTTCAAAAAGGTGATTTGCTTTTTGATATTAAACATTATAATGACGCCTACCAGTTTTATTACCGTGGCAAAGCAATTGCCCAAACAATCATGGACCCGTGTGCGGTAAGCGAGTATAGTTATAGGCTCGGCATGGTAAGTTACAAGCAGGGGAAATTTTCAGAAGCTGTGAGCAACTTTAAACAGTGTTTTGAAGATGTGGGATATTGTACCGCAGATTTCAAGAATTTCGCTTCCCGCCAGGAATTACTTGCCAACATAGCATTAAGTTACAGCAAGTATAACATGACCGACAGCTCCCTTTTTTACAGTAATAAAGCACTGACTTTTTTGCGTGACGAGGGAAAAAAGTTTCCTGAGCGGAAGGATTATATTGATATGGCCCAGGCTGTGGTTTTTGGTAATCGGGCAGGGGAATATTACAAAAAAGGTGATACACTTGCCGCTGAAAGTTTATTAAAGAAAAGTATTGCTACAAACCGGAAGAGGGGATTTGATATTCAGGATGCTCAGCTTTCCATGACTAAGCTGGGCGAATTATATTTTGAAGGCAATCGCCTGGAAGAAACACGTAAAATTGCTGATCAGTTAAGAGCTTCGCTGGACTCAAATAGTAATTTGTACGCTGAAACTGAGCTTAATAAGCTGAATTGGAAATATTATGATAAAATCGGTAGACTGGAAGATGCTTATATTTCCTTGCAGCAATACAAGGTTTTGAAAGATTCTCTGGATCGCGAGAATATAAACCTTGTTAGCGCGGACGTAGACAGAGAATTTCAAAATCTTGAACAGCAGAATAATTATATCCTGTTGAGCAAGGAAAATGATCTGAAAAAGAATTACTTGTACGTCACGCTGCTCTTTTCACTGATGGCGATCTCGATCTTGCTGCTGCTTTTACAAAACTGGAAAAGCTCTAAATTGAACGTGGCTGCACTCACAAATCTGAATAAACAAATTACGTTTCAAAATAAACAACTGGAACAGACACTTGATGATCTGCGGCAAAGTAATAAAGATAAAGACAGGATTTTGAAAGTAGTTGCGCATGATCTAAGAAATCCGTTGGGAGCAATTTCTTCCATAGCTTCACTTTTACTTGAAGAGGTTAACTTTTCAGAAGAGCACATGGAGTTTGCCAAACTGATGAAAACATCAAGTCTGCAATCTATTGAAATGATTAATGATTTGCTGGCAGCCAATTTTAATTATCGTCCGGAGGAAATGAAAAAAGATGTTGTAGATATGCAAACTCTCCTTCGGGATTGCATCGAGCAATTGAAGTTTAAGGCAGATGAAAAAGATCAGAAGGTAAATCTGGAAATAGGAGCTGATATTGTAGTTTTGGCTGATAAGGAAAAAATATGGCGTGTTTTAAGTAATTTGATTGTTAATGCTATAAAATTTAGCCCGCCAGGATCTGTCATTAATGTAAAATTATCTGACAAGGATCAGAAAATGGAGTTGTCCGTTGAAGATCACGGAATAGGAATTCCTGATGAATTGAAAGGCAAGATTTTTGATGCCTTTACAGATGCTAAAAGAAAGGGAACTTCCGGAGAGCAGCCTTTCGGGCTTGGACTTTCTATATCAAAACAAATTGTAGAAGCCCACGGCGGTAAAATATGGTTTGAGAGTGATGTCAATAAAGGAACAACTTTCTATCTGGAACTGCCGGCGGCCAAAGAAAAATCGGCTTTCGCCTTGTCTCCGTCTCTTGCTATTTAAATCCTTTGACACTACAAAAAGAAAAAGCGGATTATTCACAATCCGCTTTTTCTTTTATATAAACATTGACCTTGGTTATGCCAGAATTTCCTGCGCTTTTTTCGAAGCACTAAGTTTCAAAACCTGCGTTGTCCGGTCGCGGGTTTTTGCTGCAAGTTTCGCATCCTTCGCTAATGAATTTCCAAAAGAAGGAATCAGTTTTTGAAGCTGTTCTTTCCATTCCGGAGTGGCAGCCTGATCTTTAAAGCAGCGCTGAATCAGTTCAAGCATTATAGAAACCGAAGTAGAAGCACCTGGAGAAGCACCAAGCAAAGCTGCCAATGATCCATCAGCTGCGGTCACCATTTCTGTTCCAAATTCAAGAACGCCACCTTCTTTTTTGTCTTTTTTGATTACCTGCACACGCTGACCGGCCTTTTCCAATTCCCAGTCTTCCATACGTGCCTGAGGCATATAATCTCTTAACGCCGCAAGTCTGTCCTCTGGTGACTGTCTTACCTGATCGATCAGATATTTTGTCAACGGAATATTATGTATACCAGCAGCCAGCATTGGCTTGATATTATTAAATTTGATTGAACGGGGAAGATCCAGATAAGATCCGTTTTTCAGGAATTTCGTTGAAAACCCAGCGTATGGACCAAACAACAAAGCTTTTTTTCCATCGATAACACGCGTATCCAAGTGTGGAACAGACATCGGCGGAGAACCAACCGCTGCTTTTCCGTAAACTTTTGCCTGATGACGTTCTATGATCTCAGGATTATTACAAACCAGCCATTGACCGCTTACCGGAAACCCACCAAATCCTTTTCCTTCCGGTATACCAGATTTTTCTAAAAGTGGCAACGAACCGCCACCTGCTCCGATAAATACGAAAGGCGTACGTAATTTCTGAGATTTACGAGTTGATAGATCTTTAACAGCAATTGTCCATGAACCGTCTGACTCATGTTTAAAATCTTCAACTTCATGATTCAGGTAAAGATTAACACCGTCCTGCGTTTCCAGATAATTGAATATTGTCCTGGTTAAAGCACCAAAATTTACGTCAGTACCAAGATCCATTCGTGTAGCTGCAACTGCCTCATTCGGATCTCTTCCGTCCATAATTAGCGGTACCCAGCTTTCTATTTCAGTGGAATTGTCAGAAAATTTCATTCCCTGAAACAAATGATGTTTTGTCAGTGCTTCATATCTTTTTTTAAGATAATCTACATTATCCTCGCCCCAAACAAAACTCATATGAGGAATGTGACGAATAAATTCTTCCGGTGCTTCGGCAATTTTATTTTCTACCAGATACGACCAGAATTCCTTTGACACTTCAAAAGACTCGGCAATTTTGATTGCCTTGTCGATAGCCACGGAGCCATCTTCTTTTTGCGGTGTATAATTCAATTCACAAAAAGCAGAATGTCCGGTTCCGGCATTGTTCCATGCATCAGAACTTTCAGCAGTTACCCTGTCCAGTCTCTCAAAAATAGAGATTGTAAAAGCTGGATTTAACTTTTTAAGCAAAATCCCAAGCGTTGCACTCATGATACCAGCTCCAATCAGAACGACATCGGGAGTAATTGATTTTATAGACTTTTTGGTACGCATTGTGTAAGAAAGAATTATAGTTCATTAGGCCCATCAGCCCGGAAAAATCCAAAATCTCTTTAATGAACAATAGTGCTTGTAATAATTGTTTCCAAAATAAGCCAATTGAAAAAATAAATTGATCTAAAATGTAAAAGTTCTTATTATCGATCAATAAAAACCTTGCTTCGTACTATTATTTGAGCTTAATGGGAGATGGTATATTTTATTCAATCAATAAATAAAAAATGTTGCCAGAACGAATTCGGCAACATTTTTTATTTTCCAATAATTTAAGTAACCAGATATGTACCAGATTGTTACTTACTTTTTGACAATTTTCAAACCTTCATTATTGACCCGGATTATATACAGTCCGGAAGGAAATTTACTCATATCCAGCTGTAAGGAATTCTTATTCACCATGTTGGATTGTAATTTTATCCCAAATGAATTTATAATTTCAACTGAGTTTATTTCAATTTCAGATTGAATACTAAGTTGATCGGAAACCGGATTTGGGAAAATTCTGACAGACGATTCGGTACTTATTTTTACACTGATAACACGACTGTAATGGTAAGAATCGTCCAGATCAACCTGTTTCAGGCGGTAATAATAGATGCCTGACGGCAATGAATTGTCCTGATGATTGTAATGTTCAGTTGTTGCTGAATTCCCGGCGGCAAATTGTTTTGCAATAGTCTGAAAATGAATTGCATCTGTGCTCCTTTCAACTTCAAAATACGCTGAATTAGTTTCAGCACTAGTTTCCCAGTCCAGGACCGCTGTTGAGCCGTTCGGATTTCCTTTAAAATATGTCAAAGTAACGGGTAAAGGGGTGCTGGTAGTGCCCAGGAAAAATCCTCCTGTACTTGTCATATCAAAACTGACTTCCCAACTATTTAGAGTCGAATTCCAGTTTACCGATGCCGGTGTTATCTGAGTACGGTTACCATTGTAGCTATTTTGAGCAGCCGTATTTCCGGAAGATGTTCCGCTGAACTGAATTACACGCAAATTGTTTTTTCCGCTTTGATCCGAGGGAGTGCTGGGAATATCGACACTGCTAACGGAGTTAAATGCGTCAAAGTCATTTTGGGTGAAAAATAATGTTATCCGGGCAAGAGGATTACTATTGGTAGTACTTAATTTGATATCAAAATGTCTTTGCACGTAAGGAGAATTTTGATAGGATTGAACGGAACCGTCTATATACGCTTTTGCTGTCAGGGTTTGATTAATAATAGAGGAATTTTCAGCAGGTGTGATTTTAGCTATAATCTTGCAATCGTTTACAAGAAGATTGTTGACAGAGTTCGTGATCATTTGTTGGCTAACATCCAGATTTCCTGCAATAGAAGCAGGTGTACTGCTAAGCGGGACCCTGATTTTTGCGGACAAAATAACATTGTTAAATGCATCTGTGGCTTTTAGCTGATAGTCACCATCGCCGATTGTCCACTGGCGGCTATTTGCAACACTGGTATTGCAATTATTACCCGAAATCCAGTCGTATGTTTTCAGACCATCTGGTGCCTGGAAAACAACGTTTGCAGTTTCTGTCCTTAAAACTGAAACATTTGGCGGTGGGGTAGCAGGATATGGTGTAGAGTTTTTGAAAAAATCATCATTCAATTTCTCCCTCCACCATCCGGCTAAATGTAAAAGTCCGTTACCGGTAAAATGAACCTGATCGCTATTTCTGTAATTAATATCATAGAAAGCATCCGTTTCGGGTCCGGGAAATACATTAGCCATTTTATAATTTAAATCATTACCATGGCTTCCCAAACCAATAACGTCATTTTGCGCGTCGATAACAGGCTGCCAGGTTCGGGTTGCGCCATCTACATTGAAGCGGGAGGCTCTTGATACCACCCAGGCCAGGTTGTCTTTTCCGGATAAATCCCGGGTAGCCTTAATCACCTCCCGGATATCGGATAAATAATCTTCCCGGGTACGGCTTACCATATTATCAGTTTCTCCCTGATGCCACAGAATTGCGCGTACACCCAGCTGTGCTATGTAGTTATTCAGTGTAATTCTTATATGTCCGAACGGTAGTCCCGCAGGAAATTGAAAACCAAAATCACTGGTTGTTGTACCGTTTACTGGAATGGATTCTTTCCAGTTTCTAACTCCCGTACTCGACCAGCCGGCATTAAAAATCATAACAGGAACCTGAAGTTTTTTTACCAGGCTATCTCCAAATGCACCCCAGCACCAGGCATAATTTCCAAATGGGGACGTTTTGGTGATATCATCAAGGTGGACAAATTCCGGGCAAGGCAAATGGATTGCGGAATACGGAGCAATGGATGGTGAATTTTGGGCATTGTAATTTTGAAAATTGACACTGTTCACACGGTCGTCGGTAGCGCCTGGACCATTTGCGTTATTATCTCCACCCGTGGCATTGGATTGGCCGGCTACTACAAAAACTTCACCTATACCAACACGTTCAACTGTTGTTGTGACTGTTACCGCATTATCCACGATAATCCTGACTTCCAATTTATACCATCCACCGGTGACGGACACGGAACCGTAAAAATTACCGCTTCGAGGATTTTCCTGAACCGTTGCCCAGCCGCCGCCAGCGGGAGCCGCTGTGCCTTGCCCTGTTTCTCTTGGAACAAAACGTGCTTCGATCCGATCCGCGCAGCCTGCAAAATAGCCTGCAATAACCACTGAAGCCTGGTTCGAATTATCACGTTGAAAAACAATCCGGTTGGCAGGATAAGTTACTGTGACTTGCGCAGTACAAATTGCGGGAAATAGGATTAAATAAATAAAAATTTGTAGAGGTAATTTTCCCATAGTGTGTATTTCTGAATTTAGATTATGGAGGAGGATAAAACTGAAATATTCTAAATAATAAATTTTAGGACAAAACTAAGAGGCTTTAATCCAATTAAAAAATATGGAAGCCTCAACTTATTTAACGGACAAATAGCCAGCGTAATCGTTGTCGCCAAAAGGCTACTTATATGAAGTCAAAATAGGGTTTGTCATGGAAGGAAAAGAAGTGCAGCCCTTTTCCATCACATTGGCATGACCATAACCGCCTGATGAGACTGCAACATTGAGAATATCCGAGTATGGTCCCGGACAAACAATCAGGTTCGGGCTGTCGGTCAAAGATTGTGACAGCTGGGCAAACCTGCCTGGCTCAGTTTGGCTATACCTTTAAGAATGTAAATCCTGTTTTGGTAATTGTTTATCAGATTTACGACGTTGGTAAGGGAATTTGCACCCAGAAATATTTTTCCGTTTTTTGAATCCAGTAATAAGGTTCCAATATCGGTCGTGCCATTATTTATAAATATGGATTTTTTGCCGCCAAAGTTAAACTGGGCGGAACCCCAGTTCATTCTTGAATCTGCCCCGTTATTGGCTATACAATTATTCGAATGCAGTAATGAAACATTTCCTGTAAATGTAACTGATCCATAATTTATCAGGGACGAGTTTCCATTGAATTCAAGGGGTGGGAGCGTGGCAGCTGCTTTTTTGGCTACAAGAATATTGCCTTTTAAAACAGTCAGCTTTTTAATTTTTACTTTTCCGGTAATCACTAATGTACCTCCGTCGATAACGAGATTTGTCAGAATTCCGTTACCCGAAAAACACCTGATCTGACCTTTGGTAAGTGTTGTATTATCAGAAACTGGCTCGATTTCTTTTTCAGATAAATTGACCGAGGGCAACTTCAAATGTTGGGAAATACTGGAAAAAGGGAGTAAAAAGCAGGAAATTAAGAGAAGTATTTTACTTCTGGTATACAGGAATTTCATAACCGATGTATTGGAGGGGTGATATAAAAAACAGTAAAGAGAACTTTATGAAATTTTATTGATCAACAGGTCTGACATCCGGTATTGATAAAAATGTTGTCTGGAAAATAGAGTTAGCCAGCAAGAAAGAAAATGGACTGAACTTGAAAAATTGTTTTATTTTTAAAGTGCTGCCGGATAAATAAAATCTTCCTGAAGATTTAGAAAGATTTACAAAAGTGAAGTTGTAAAATGGTTTCATTATTTTTTGAGTAAGGAGGGTATATAAATCTTCGTAAAAATACATTTTGATTTCATCATATGCAATGAAAATCAAAATGTTATAGTATGTGCATAGCTGGATATAGGCGGTAATAAATTGGTGTTCCCGTTTGTGTCAGGATTGGTTGGAGCTGGCAGCTTTTACACTGCCAGCGGTAATTATATGCCTTATTTTGCAAGGCTGATAGAGGAGGATTTCTCTGTTGAAAACAATACCCGGATGATACCAAAAATTTTGTTGATATATTAAGCAGGATTGTCATTTAGAATTTATGCCAAGCAGTTTATTTTTGCCTGCTTTGCGATACCAAAATTAGGCGCATAATTTACGCGAATCAATCACCCAGATTGGGGGATTTTGTAGTACTACTTATATAAAAACGATAAATTGAGATGAAGCTGTTTAATTTTACTGTGTCGATACTATTCGCATGATACATGAAAAGCTGATTAATTATTTTTTGACACCTGAGCTGCGAAACAAATTGCATCCGGAGTATGACGAAGTACGTACCATCGTAAGTGGAACTATTGTAGCCACGACTTTGCTGCTGATACTGCCGATTCCGCTGTTTTTTTTTCCGCCACCGCTTATTGGGTATTATGGATTGGCAGGTCTTGGCATTTGTATTCTGTTTTCTTTAAAATACTATGGGATCTACTGGCCTCCGTTAATTCTTTTAATGCTAAGCAGTTATTGGGTTATCGTAAATGATACGCTGGAAACAGGTGCCATTGATTCGCCGGCTGTCACGACACTCTATCTGCTCTTGCTCACCGGATTCTGGTTTAACAGGAGGCTCGGGCTTTTTATGATTTGTTTTAATATTCTGGCAATCATTTTTATTTTTTATTCCATTCAGGAACCTACCGAGCAAAACCTTTATGCGGTGGTTTCTCATATAGTCCTCACCATTTTTTTTGGTGTTTTTTTCTGGTTTGTACAGGAGCAGCACGACGCTGCACGTTTGCAGATCAGGGAGCAGCAGCACATCAGGATAGATCTGCTGGACAGAGCAGTAAAAGACCGGACACAGCAATTGTCAACAATGAGACAAAACCTGGCCAGTGATTTTCATGATGAAACCGGAAATATGTTGTCAGCAATTACCCGGCAGGCTGCTATTTTGAAATTGAAATTAAAGGATCAGCCGACAGTCCTTGCGGTCGTTGATAATATTATCATGAACAGTGATCAGCTTTATGCTTCCAGCCGTGATTTTCTTTGGAGTGTTAATAATAATAGTGATGATCCTCAGGAGCTTTTTGCTTACCTGACCTCGTTTGGACAAGTTTTTTATAACCAGTTTGATATTGCATTTTCCGCCAAGTCAGCCATATATACAGTAGTTGAGTCGGTTCAGTTACAGGCATTTGCGTCACGTCATATTATTTTTATTTTTAAGGAAGCGATGACAAATGTAGCTAAACATTCCGGAGCCAGAGAAGTGTTTTTAGAAATGGCTGTTTTTCAGGATCATGTTTCTATTTCCTTGCAGGATGATGGTTCTTGGAAAGAGCCCCAGGAAGGACAGCCGCATAACGGGCTCCATAATATGGAAAAGAGAAGCAGAGAAAATGATTTCAGATTTAAGGTGTACGGGAGCTCGCAGGGAACCAGGCTGCAAATTGAAGCTCCTGTGCATTTCACTATAGTAGAGTAAGGATAGAATAGGACGTTATGAAGAAAAGGATAATAATTGTTGAGGATAATATTTCTATCCGTGAAGGTTTCCGGGCGGTTTTGGATACGATTGAAAAGTACGAAGTAATGAATTTGTACAGCAATGCTGAGGACGCGCTAGAAAATCTGGATCAGGACCTTCCCGATATTGTTTTGATGGATATAGAACTTCCGGGATTGGATGGCATTGCTGGTACAACCAGGATTAAAAAGCAATATCCGGATTGTATTGTTTTGATTATCACAGTATTAGAAGATAGTGAAAAAGTTTTTCGTTCTCTTTGTGCAGGTGCCGGCGGCTATATAGTTAAGAATTCCAATATCTCGGAAATTGTCCAGAACATAGATGAGGCGCTTGCTGGCGGAGCACCAATGAGCTTGTCAATTGCAAGAATGGTTGTGCAGTCTTTCCAGCAACAACAGAATTCGCCGTTGACAGAACGTGAAACAGAAGTATTACAAAGTATTGCAGAAGGGAAAAGCTATTCAAAAATAGCGCTGGACTTATATGTAAGTAAGGAAACGATAAGAAGTCACATCAAAAATATTTACCGGAAACTTGAAGTATCCAGCAAGGCGGATGCCATAAAAGTAGCAAATTCTAACAAATGGGTAACCGGAAGAACGTTGTAAGCCGATATTGGGATCAAATATAATACCGGCTCACGAATGTAGAGTTTTGTTGATCAGGCCGGAATTGCCTGGCGCTCTTCTAGATATTCAACCAGACTTTTCACAGTCACAATCTTTGAATAATCTTCATCAGGAATAGCAATATTGAATTCCTGTTCAAGCTGCATCATCAGATCCACCGTATCAAGGCTGTCAAAACCAAGATCCTTCATGAAATTTGCATCGTCAGACACCGCACTTTTATCAACGCCGAAGTTGTTCAAAATTTTAATAATACGTTCTTTCATGCTTTGGCTAATATAAGATTTACAATTTTTTTAATTTTTCTATTTCGGGATAAACGAAAATTACGTAGAAATAGTACCATTAAATAATGCAAAACGTTCCGCTCTTAACATATATTTTCTATTTGTCTCATTATTAAATTGTTATATTATATTAAAATATTTTAATTTGGTTTTAATGTTGAGGGTAGAAATTGGATTAATACTGTTGTATCGATATTGCTTGTTGCTCTTGGTGCCAAGGTTAAAATGTAATTATTAGATGGTTAATCCCCTGAAAAGAATAACGTCCATACGGGTTACCTTATAATTAAAATTCGTCTTACTATAAATCGGCATTCATTTATGATATCATTACATCAAACGTATATACTGATTTGGCCGTATTGTTAATTTATAATTTGTAGAGATGTTGAAGTTGTCGTAATTTCGAATTTATTTTACTATGAATTGGGATAACACTTTATACAGTAGTATATTAGTAAGTTATAATTATTCATGATAATAATAAATTTAGTTAAATAAAATATCGTAACTATAATCTAATTTGCACTATGCACAAAAAATTTACTTTACACGTAAGCACCGTATTTCGAATAGCAGCAATTGCCTTTTTGGGTGTGATGCTGGGAATACTGGAGACTAAGGCTCAAACAAAATGGAGCGGGGTTTATGGAAATGAATGGTTGGCTGGAAAGTATGGACAAACTTGGCTTAAGATTGGGGTTATTCAAAATGGAATTCAAAAAGTATTGTTGCCAGCAGCTTTTCAAAATAAGTCGGGCCAGTTACATCTATATCATCGCGGAAAAGAGGTGGCATTGACAAGTGCAACTGCAACGGAAATCGAATTTTATGGAATTGTAAATGACGGTGCATCCGACGCTTTGTTGTATCGTCCATATACTGGTACAAAGGCTAATCCTTATTATAGCTGGTATTCAGATGAAAGTTCGTATTTTCTGACATTTTCAGATTCTCCTGCCAATATTGCAGTAACGCAAGGTAACATCGCTACATCCGGGACACCAGAACCTTATCATCTTCAAGAGGATTTAAAACTTTACACAAATTCTGATACGTATGATGGTTCGCAAAATATCGTACTTCATGCATTAGATCAGAGTTATTTAATTGAAGGAAAAGGTAGGTCTAGTCAGGCATTCTATCGTCGAAACAGCGCTACGCCTGGCGGAAATCCGATTTTCGGTTATGGATTTCAATTGAAAAATTTAGCCGTAGATCCTGCAAGATCTCCCGTTGTTGAACTTTTACTTAATGGAAGAACGTATAGTAATAATATTATTAAAGCATCAGTCGGAAAAACATCTGGTTCATTGAGTGCTTATCCGCAACTTATCCAGTTTTCAGATTTCATCCCTTTTAAAACACAATATTCTATTACTCCTGGTATTGATGTCGATGCGAATGGTAATGGATATTTGCAATTGGAATCTACACAGATTACGGATCAAAGTTCGTCAACCGGTGTTTTTTCAGTTACATATTTGAAATTAATTTATCCTCAATCTTTTGATATGTCTGGGGTCAATTCCATGACATTTAATTTGCTGCCCACAACAAATGAGTCCAGTAATGTTAGCATTACAAATGCACCTTCAAATGCTAAGGTGTATGATGTTTCTGACCCGGATTCACCGAGAATTATTTCTGGTAATTATGTTGGGACTACATTGAATTTAATGGTGCAAAGAGTTAGTAACACTGAATTAAATCTGTTAGTAACAAATGAGGCAATCGCAAATACTAGATTTACTAGCGGAGCCTTGACAACTTTCACCAATTATGATCCTGCCGGAAGTGACTACCTGGTTATAACAAATGAAACACTATTTAATGCTGCTTCAGATTATGTTTCTTATCGTGGAACAACTGCTGGTGGTAGTTACAAAACCGTGCTAGTCAAAATAAAAGACATTTACAACCAGTTTAATTATGGAGAACCTAGTCCAGTTGCGATAAGAAGATTTGTTGATTATATGGTTCGCCGCGCTCCACGTGCAAAGCATAATTTACTTCTGATTGGTCCTTCGACAACTTTATCTGGTAAACTAGTATTAAACCGTGAATTAAATGAGGACGTGCCAACAATCGGATTTCCCGGATCGGATGTCCTACTTGTTGAAGGCCTTGCGGATGGAACGGCAGAGGTGCCTGCAATTCCAGTTGGAAGAATCTCTGCGACTACTAGTGGTCAGGTAAACAATTATCTTGACAAGGTGAAAACATATGAGTCACAACTTCAACAGGCAACCAGGAAGAAAATTATGCATATTAACGGAGGCCTTTATGATGGCGAAACCTCCAAATTTGCAGGTTATCTTAATGATTACGTGCCCCTTGTTACCGGAACTGCGTTTAAAGGAACAGTAACTGCGAAAGTTAAAGGAGCTACGGACTTTGCCTATCCATCAAACGCTTTAAATATTGCGGATGATGTAAATGGAGGTTTTGGAATGATGACTTATTTTGGACATGGATCATCCCATTACACGGATTATGATATAGGATATGTTACCGATCCTGCAAGAGGTTATACCAACGAGGGGAAATATCCTATCATGTATTTCAACGGATGCGGTGTAGGAAATATTTTTAATGGAGGATTTTCCCCTTTTCCAACAGCGACATTGGCAGACCAGATACCACTTAGTTCAGATTGGTTGCTTGCCAGCAAAAAAGGGTCTGTGGCGATTATTGGAAATAGTTATTATGCCTTCGAAAGTTCTTCAGAGAATTATTTGGGTAAATTATATCAGGGAATATTTAAAAGTGATGCAGAAAGACAAACAATAGGTCTGATTCATAAAGCAACAGCGAAATTAGTAATAGATGGTGGTGCAAGTGACTATGACGTGGCGAATAACCATCAATCATTATTATTTGGAGATCCTGCTTTGAAAGTCCTTAGTTTATCTAGTCCATTACCTGTTGATCTTGTATTGTTCGAGGCGAAATTAATTGGAATTGAAAAAGTGCAATTAAACTGGAAAACTGCCTGGGAAAAAAACAATAGTCACTTCTTGGTCCAACGTAGTTATAATGCTAAGAATTTTGAGGTTATCGGTATGGTTGAAGGAAAAGGTGACACAAATTCTGAAAGTTCATACACTTTCATAGACAATAGCCCAAATGCAGGAGATAATTATTACAGGCTGGTACAAGTTGATATTTCAGGTAATACTGGTTCTGTAAGCGGGGATGATACATATTCAAGAATTGTATCAATCAAGATTCCTAACACAAGTCAAGTAGTTCTTCAACCTAATCCCACCCCCGATAAATTCGTTATTAAATTACAAACTAATGTTGAGATTAAATTTTGGAATTTAATCAACATTCAAGGACGTTCTCTAAAAGTTAATGGCTCTGGTAGTGAAGTTGACTTGGCCAATTATCCTGCAGGAGAATATATTATTGAATTGCATACTGAAAACGGGGATGTTTACAGAAAGAAGGTAGTGAAATTTTAGTGACGTTTTTGTAAATAATAAATACGCTCGGGTTATGTTTTAAGCGTAACCCGATTGTTTTCGTAAGGATTACTTTTATTCGACTATGTACAGCAGACAAACTCTTTTTTATGCCTTTCTCATGCTAATATCAATCTTCTCTTTTAGCGAAGAAGTATGTGCACAGACGCCCTGGAGTGGTAAATATGGAAATGAATGGCTATCTGATAAATACGGAAATGAATGGGTTAAAATAGGAGTAAATCAAAGTGGTATTCTTAACGTAAAATTACCTTCTTCATTTCAAAATAGAGTTGGACAGCTTCATCTATATCATCGAGGTGTTGAAGTAGCGTTAACAAATGTAAGCGCAACTGAAATTGAATTTTATGGAGTTCTGAATGATGGTGCAAGTGACGCTCTCTTATACAGGCCGTATACGGGTGTTCGATCTAATCCATATTATAGTTTGTATTCAGATGAAAGTTCTTACTTTTTAACCTACTCACCGGCAACAACAAAAATGGCGGTGAATCAGGAAAAGTTAGCTGTTTCAGGAACACCTGAATTATACCATCTCCAAAAGGAAGTTAAAGTTTATACAGAAAGTGACACCTATGACGGATCTCAGAACCTTGTGTTTCATGCATTAGATCAAAGCTACATGGTTGAAGGTAAATCCAGATCAAGCAAAGCATATTATAAAAGAACTGGCGATAATCCAAGTGGAAATCCCATTTATAACTTTCAGTTTCAGTTAAAAAATCTTGTGGCTGTTCAGGTCCAACAGCCAATGATTGAAATATTATTAAATGGTAGGACTTTCGCTACTAATAAAATTAAAGCATCAATTGGAAAGACATTAACTTCTTTAGCTAATTATTCAAGTCTAATAGAATTTGCGGATTTTATCCCTTTAAAAAAACAATTCTTTGTCAATTCGAAGTCAGATATTGATGAAAGCGGACAAGGTTTTTTTCAGTTAGAATCCGTACAAGTTACAGATCAAAGTGCTACAACCGGAATATATTCCGTTACCTATACGAAGCTGGAATATCCGCAAAGTTTTAATATGAGTGGGGTAAGCTCGGCTAAATTTAATCTTGTACCTACACCAAACTCCGTAAGTAATGTTAGTATTACAAATTCTCCGGTTGATGCTAAAATTTACGACATTACAGATCCTGATAATCCAAGAATTTTGTCAGGTTCGTACACGGGAACTACACTAAATGTAATGATTTCAAGAAAGGTTAATCAGGAATTAAATCTATTAGTGACAAGTAATGTGATTTCTATTGCTGTTGATAAAGTATCCTCAATTTCCTTTAAGAAATTTGATCCGGCAACAAATGATTACCTTATCGTTACGAATGAAGCATTATATAGTGCGGCAAATGAGTATTCGAACTATCGTAAATCTTCGATTGGTGGTGAATACAAAACTCTGCTTGTGAAGATTAAGGACATATACAATCAATTTAATTATGGAGAACCAAGTCCCGTTGCACTTCGCCGATTTACAGATTATATGATTCATAACGCTCCAAGGAGCAAACATAACCTACTTTTAATAGGTACATCAACGACAATTTCAACTAAGTTAACATTGAATAGAGAAATACCGGAAGATGTACCAACTATTGGATTTCCAGGTTCGGATATCTTATTGGTTGAAGGGCTAAATGGTAAAACCACTGCGGATATTCCTACAATTCCAATAGGGAGGATTAATGCAACGAATCCTGAACAAGTATTGAACTATCTTAGTAAAGTCATTTACTACGATCAAACAAAAACTTCGTACTCCTGGAAGAAAAAAATATTACATTTAAATGGTGGGAAATCTGCTACTGAAATTACTGAATTTAAAGATTTTCTTGCAGCACTTGCACCAATTGTGGAGACAGGCGAGGTTGGTGGTAAAGTTAAGGCAATTGTTAAACAAAGTACGATTGAAGTTGAAAAGGCAAATATCTCTTCTGATGTCAATGATGGTGTTGGAATGATCTCTTATATGGGGCATGGTGATCCAACCGTAACGGATTTTGATATGGGCTATATGTCTGATGCAGCTAATGCTTACCAAAATTTTGGAAAGTATCCACTTATGTACTTCAATGGCTGTGGAGTAGGCAATATTTTTAATGGTAGAAACAACCCAAGTCCAACAGCCTCAGATAGGCTTCCACAATCATCGGATTGGATTAATAGTAGTAATAAAGGTTCTATTGCCGTTATAGCTAATTCATATTATAGCTTTCAGGCATCCTCATCCAGATATTTAAAGGAATTGTATAATCTTATTTTTGGAAGTACCGGAGATACTAATCTTACAATTGGTCAGATACAAAGAGCAGTTGGAGCCTCAATTAAATCGCAAACTTATAGCGACTACGATATTGCTAATATTCATCAATCTCTTTTGCAAGGAGATCCGGCGTTAGTCTTAATAAAAGTAGATGAGCCAGATTATACCGTGAGTACTGAAAGTGCAATACGTCTTTATTCTGAATCCCCTGAGAAGACAATTGCCAAGTCGAAAACGTTACGAACAGAGGTGGTAGTTTCAAATGGAGGTAAGTATAGTAGCCATGAGATGATACCAGTGCGAATCAATTATTTTTTCGCAGACGGTACATCAAGTTTTGTAAATGTTTCAATTCCTGCAGTGGCTTTTGAAGACACGTTATTTTTTACGTTTGACAATAAGAAGGCATTAAATAAAATTACTTTTTCGATTGATCCTGAAAATAAAATAAAAGAGTTAAATGAAGATAATAATTATTCGGAATTATTAATAGAATGGGATAGAGCGGAGGATGTAAATCTGTACCCAAGTGAAAATCTAAAAGATATTGTGCCGCCTCAGATAAGTGTTACGATTAATAATGAACGAATCAAAAACGATGCTATTGTTTCTCCCAATCCTCAAATAGGTATTCAAATCCTGGATAACCGAGCATTATCGGCAGACACAACCTTAGTGGATGTGTACATGAAGGGTTGTAGCGATAACAGCTGTGATTTTGAACGACTATCTTATAAGTTAAACAATATAAAAGTTATTACTAGTGAGGACGGAAGTTTAAGTCTTACTTATTCATCAAAAGATCTGTTGGCTGGTTATTATGAGTTATTAGTTTCTGCAAAAGATCTTGCAGGGAATGTGACAGTTCAGTCATTAACATTGCGCTTCCAAGTTTCTGAATCAGTTTCAAATGATATGAATATTGTCGCTTCGCCAAATCCTGCTTCGGACTACTTACATTTCGAAATGTCTGGTGGTGATAAATCGTATAGCTCGCTTAGGACAGTAATATACGATATCAATGGAAATATACTAAGTACACAAGATGTTAAGCCTGAATTGAGAAATTGGTACTGGATTCCGACGAATCAAAATTCTGGTCTCTATATATATAAGATTTTTATGACTGATAGCACAGGACAGGAAAATACAATTTCCGGGAAAGTAGCTTTGTCGCGCTAAGGATATCTTATTAATCTTTGTACCTCTCTCCAATAACCTTATGGGTAAATTATTAAACTATCACCGTTTCGAAAATTTTCTTGAGCCTGTTCTGGCTCAGGGTTTACTTGAATATTCAACACGCAATTATAGTAATTTTAAAGAGGCTACTGTTCATAAAGGAGCTATGAACGTGATTAATAAAGAATATAGACGAAGTCTTGTTTACAGAGATCTCGGTGAATTTAAGGAACAAATCATATCCCAAATTACAGACTTATTACCTGAGATTTTCGATAAGCTGAAGATAAATCCATTTGTAATCAATGCGTTTGAAACAGAAATAGCAGCACATGGGGATGGTGCATTTTTTAGCGAGCATATTGACACATTCACTGGCAACGAAGATCGGCAAAAGGCGAGAGCAATCAGTGTAGTTTATTACTTTTTTACGGAGCCAAAACAATTTGAGGGAGGGGAATTAAAATTGATTCCGGTTGAATTCATACCCGGTGAGGATGAAGCAGTTTCTCTAACACCGTTACACAATTCATTATTAGTTTTTCCTTCGTTCGCACCTCATGAGGTTTTACCAATCAAATGTCCGAATGTGGAGTTTGCCGATTGGCGTTTTACGGTGAATTGCTGGATTTATAAATAAATTGTTAAAAAATACATTGAGGAAAATTGTTACAGTTAGTTTAAATTAATAAACGATTTGTTTTTAATCTTACTTAGCCAAATTGCGAGATAAATTGTTTTGGATACAAAGTACATTACTCTATTATAAACGTACAACGCTTCTTCATCATCTAACAACAAACTTACGGATTTGTTGAAGTTGTTTCTGTCAACATAGTTCCAAATGTCACTGTCACTATTTAGTAGGTGCAGGCTATCGAAGTACAGTTTCACAATAACACGCCTACCATAGTCACCAAAGTTTGCTTTGGAAGTTCGGTTACGAACTTCTTCCGGTAGAATACCCTTCATTGCTTCACGAAAATGGCCTCGTTGACGTCCATGATCATATTTCAATTCTGATGGAACAGACATGCACAATTCAAAAAGGTCTTTGTCATAGAATGGAAACTTATGCTGGATGCCATAATATTTATCCAGAATAAAGAATTGCTCATTAATTATAATTGATTGAGATGTAAAAACATCATCAACAGTTGAGATATCTTTGTAATTAGCCAAAGATGGCCTTCTAACTGAAGTTGAATCCTGAGGAATCAGGTCTGAATGCTGTAATAAATCCTTTTTTATTATCGAAGACGGAATCCTATATTTATCCTTAATTTTTCGCCATGCGTTTTTATAAAAATAGTGAATGGGTATTTCGAAAAACCGTGATACGTTCAAAACGAGCTTTATTAATTCAATAAAGTTTAGCTTTTTCTTCTTCCGGGCTAATAATGAATATAGTATTTTAAAGCTTGGATTTTCTTCTTGGGCATTTATATTAGACATTAATTGAGAAGGTATGGAAATAGTTTTTTTCAAAACATCCCATTTACCTTCATCAAATAGTTCAGCAATGTAATCCTGGCCATAACCTACGACAGCGTCGCCCGCGTGTCCGCTAAAAAGTACGGTACTTCCTTTGGAAACTGCATTTTGCATAATTTCTCTATTAAGCGCGGAGCCATTGTACATGTATTCTGGCTGTCCATAGAGTGAAACGTGTAAATTAGCAATTTCAAAGCTATTAGTTGCGGGCTTTAAGATGTCATGTGACGATTGAATCTGCTTTGCTACCAGATCGGAATATTGTTGTTCATTTGTTAAAACCGTTTCAGTATCTGCATAAATGGTATGAATTGGTATTTTAGGTTCTAAATGCCGAATCATAGCGCAAATTGATGAAGAATCTAGGCCCCCGCTAAGTTGAGCACTAATAATACAGTTGTCGTTAATATCTCTTTCGACAGATTTTTTAAACAGATTTCTAAATTCATCTCCGAATTCTTCCATCGTCTTGATATTACTCCATTTGTAAGGATCAATATCAATAAATGAACCGATTTCTTTCTTTTTATTTGTTATAATTAATCGTTGACCTGGAAGTACATTGAAGAAATTTTGGAAGAAAGTGGAAGGCGAATAGTTGTTTCCATCAGATAACCAAGTAAGATATTGTACTACCTTGGACTTATTAATTTCGAGATAATCTCTTAGTGAGGGTAAATTTAAAAGTGATGTTAAATTTGATGAAAAAGCAATTAATTTATTTGGGATATGAATGTAAAAAAGTGGACTGATACCAAAAAAATCTCTATGAAGATATATTTCCTGACCATCAACATCACAAATGATCAATGATATCTTGTTAAAGTAATCTTTATACTTCAAGTATGCTATTAAATCATCATAGCATAAAAAATCCAATTGAAAATCATTTTCAATTGGATTTTTTATGCTTATACGTTTGTCTTTATTTAAGACACATATAAGCTGAAAACTTTTTGTGCAACTAATACGGTCAAATTTTAAATATCCGTTAGGGAAGGAAATTAGCCCCAAACCACTTTGCCCATACTTTTCATTTGATATATTATCAACAGAAAAGTAGCCGTAGAACATATGCCCAAGAAAATTACTTATACCTGACCACCACTTTCTAAGTCGTTGCTGCCAGGCTTTACGCCTTTTGTCAATTTAGCAACATTACCTTTTTTTACCAAAACAGGTTTTTTGTACGATTTTTTCGTCTGTGTAGAGTGCAATCTAGTCATTTGAGTGTTGTTTTAATGTGTTTACGTTATATCCGATGTAAAATTAATAGGATTTTTTTAATTTGCAAATCTGAAAATGAAAAGAACACTTAATTAGATTCTGCTGATTTTAAATTTTATGTTAATTATGTCCTTCACATCGGTCCATATTCAATAATCTTCCTCGTCTTTTTAGAACCGGAATCAATGATTCCTTGGCCAATACAAGCCGCAGTCGCCTGGCAATATTCGTAAGAAGTTTGTTCATCATAAATCAGTCCAACGCCAATAGCAAAACGTTTCAGACCAAGATCATAGTCGATTACCGATGTAGTATCTCTTCTTTCTACCAAAGTCAAGGTTTTGTCAAATGATTGGGAATCAAGTTTGAAAGGCTGGTTAATATCTTCGTATTGATAATCTTCCTCGTCCAAAGTATTATACATATTTCCATTCCAGGTGATCTTGCTATCTATTGGAAATACTAAAGGAACCAGACTTTGGTTATCGATATTAAATATTAATTTATCGGGGAACTGGTTGATGCTATATTCTTTTGTTTTTACCCAGTAGTCAGCCGAGGTATTGCGGGATGAACGTGAAACTATATAAGTTGAGCTTCCATCACTGTTGACAGTTACACTGCTGATTTCGTCTTTTTCCTGATAAGCCTTAACAACAGGATTGGCTTGTCCGGAAGAATAAACAGTTTCGTTTACATCATAAATCATATAGTGCCCCACTGTCAAAGGGAAATAATCGTAACTATTTACCGGATCTGTATTGCTATCTTTACAAGACTGAAAGAAAAGTAAAGTAAGAAACAGAAATAAAACTCCGGGAAGTGAATTATAGAATTTTCCGGTTTGATAGTATGTGCTGATTTTCACTTAGATATAATTGTTTATTAGAGGAAATATTTAAAGTTACTTTTGAAATTTGAAAATTATAGTGATAATCACAAACTTACCCGATCTTCAAATAAAAAAATAATTTTGAGACAGAAAATCAATGTAAGTTTCGTACGAATGGAGAATTATTCTCTCTCTTCCAATTTCTTTTTTAAAAAGCCAACCAATACATCCAGTCCGGTATCAAATCTTGTATTGTTGTTGATTATCATATCAGCCTCCGACCTTAGCGGTAAAATATATTTATCATAAGTAGGAGCAACGTGATGTTCCCAGCGGTAAAGTACGTCATCCAGATCATAACCTCTTTCGTTATTATCACGAATAATCCGGCGCTTGATTTTCACATGTTCTTTGGCATCTACGAAAATTTTGAGATCGATAAGACGGGCGATATCCGGGAAATACAACACGAAGATCCCTTCAACAATGATAATTGGGCGAGGCTCAAAAACCAGAATTTCCGGTTTGATCAGCGGATTATTGAATGTATATTCCTTTTGATGAACTTCACGACCTGCACGTAAAACAGCGATATGTTCTGCGAAAAGGTGGTGATCAATTGTTTCCGGAAGGTCAAAATTTTCTACTCCATTTTCATCGCGTGGTATTTCATGAATCGGGCGGTAATAGTTATCCTGTGAAATGCGGCAAACGTCTTCCGGTTTGAAGGAATCAATGAGGCATTTCATAAAAAAAGTTTTGCCCGATGCGCTTCCGCCGGTTATACCAATAATGAAAGGTGGTTTTTCGTGGGGTATCATTTTTTTGTTTTTGATATCTTATCAGTTACAAAGGTAAATTTCTGATTTCGATATTTGTTTATGATCAGGTTGTTTCTAATTAATAACTGCCAGTTTCCCAGCTATTTTCTCACTTCTGTCTGACGACACAATGATAATCAAATAAATTCCTCCCCGGACTCTTTTGCCGGTATAATCATTCAAATTCCAGGATGCTGTGCCGCCTTGTGAACGGGTTTCATAAACAAGCCGGCCGGAAAGATCTGTAAATTTAACAGTTGAATTGTCCATAAGCCCTTTTACCCCAAGAATGCCATCAAAATTCGGTCTGACAGGATTTGGGAAAACGGTTATTGACGATAAATTTTCTTCGGGCGTGGTGGCATCACTTCTATACGAAACCATTCCATTTGGCGTATCAACAAACAGCAATCCGGTTGATCTTTCAAATTTCAAGGCTGATATTTTACTTGATGGTAATGGACTGTCAGCAGCTGTAAATTGTTTTACCAATTCAGTACCATCTGCTGTAAATTGAAATAATCCATTATCCGTTCCAATCCATTTCCGATTACCTGGTTCAACTGTAAGGGCGTTGGATCTTTCACTGGAAAAAAGCTTTCGCTGTCCGTAAATCGGTAATATCGCATCAATGGGTGATCCTGATAAAATATCATCCGGCAAGAAATATCCAACACCACGTTCGCTTGCGAACCAGACATAGCCATCAGTGTCTATTGCCAGACTGTGAATTAAAGAAGATGGCAATCCGCCGCTTCCAACGGACGTGGAAAGTATTCGTTGTTTATTTGTTTTAAGGTTTTTTACGGAAATTCCACCACCAAGATAAGCTGGCAGTCTTGTCCAGGTCAGTCCATTTAAGTCTACTACGGAAGAATCTGTTCTGGGGGCGATGGTTGTATCACCTTCGACAGGACTGTAAGATTTAAATGAGCCGTCTTTATTACTTAACAAACCTTGTTTCATATCTGCACTCCAGAAGTAGGAATTGATACGTAAAGATTCCTGGAGAGTGCTAAAAATCGGATTTTGGTAAACGTCCGTTTTGGTTTGATTTAAAACCAGAATTCGATCTGAAATGGTTACCAGATTATCTTTTTCCGAAAAAGAATAATTCTGACTGGCAGATTCGTAAACTGATTCCCAAATAGAATTTTTTCTTTTATAAATCCCGGCTCCTGCAAATCCTGCGTAAATATTTCCGTTTTGGTACGATACTGATACCGCTTTATACGGAGTTGGAATTGTTTTCCAATTGGCGAAATATTGTTTATTAATTGAAGATCTGAGCGATGTTGCCAGAAGTCCCTGCGATGTTGCTGCAAATAAAGAATCATTAGAAAAAGTGAGATCTGTTACTGAAACTTCCAGTCCGCCAGCTCCGATATAACGGTATGTTTCTTCGATCTCACGAAGTTTTGGATCAAGTTTAATAATGCCAAAATTGGTACTGAGGTATACCTTATTTTCTAGAAAGGATATTTTTGAAATTTGTTTGTTTGCGGGCAAGTCAGTAGCATCAGCCAGAAAAGGCCAGTTTATAATTTGATCTGGTTCAAGATCATCATTGAGGTATAAGAGATCAAGGTTGCCGCTCCGGTAAGCTAAAATAATAAGATTTTCAGTTGAATCATAAGCCATGCTCGATACACCAACTGCACTCAAACCGTTTGCCTTTGAATAATTTGTAATCTGGTTGTTAACCTGGTCAAAACTGAAAAGTCCGTTGTAGGAAGAGCAAAAAATTTTGTTGCGGACTTTAAGAATATGTTTTGCTGAACGATAGCTAAAATGCGATTCCCATGTTCCTAACGGGACATTTTGTGCATAAATAGCAGTTGGCAACAATCCCCAAAGTAAAAGCAGTATAAAGTTGCGCATCATTTCCGCCTTTACTTTGGGTTTAAGAAATTATTTATCAACAGTTACTAGCGCAGACCCCATACTTGTCCCGGTTCCGCAGCCACTTTTTAATGAACTGATGGTATATTCCGTAGTGGCTGCCGGTGTTACAGTGATTAAATACGGATTCAGGAATGTTCCATTAACCGCAGTTCCGTCTGATAAAGTGAATGACCATGGCGGTAATCCATTTTTAAATTTCAATTGAATTCTTGTCGATCTTCCGGCAGCGATAAAGGCTTTACCCGTTACTTCTCCAACAGCTTTGTTATTCGGAATAACTTTGATTTCCTCAACCTTACTGGATACTGCCGGAGAAGAAGAAATAATCCTGATTTTTTGCGTGCGAATCGTGTCTCCCTGAGAAACCGCCGGGGTTACTTTTGCGGTAAAAGTAGTTGCAGTTACTGTTGTTGGTAAATCAACAAATCTTCCGTTTTTATCAGTAATCTGCACAACAAACCGGTTGGTTGCAGAATATCTTCCAATTGTTTTATATGGAATTTCAATACTACTTCCTGCGCAAACAATCGACTGCGGAAGTTTTTCCATCGTAATACTTGCGGGTGGCGTTGTTACAGTAACTTTTGCACGGCCTGAGAATTTCCCAACACCACAAAGTCCTCCGGCAGAAGTGATTTGAAAATTAGTATCGTAATAAGGTTTCACCGTGATTTTATGCGGTGAATCCATAATGTTGTTTTCGTACGTTCCATCCGATAAAAGCACAAACCAGGGGCCTCCGCCGTCAAAACGGACTGACAAATCACCAGAACCATTTTCAGGCAAGTGTAATGAATCCCTTTGCAAAGTTGCAACCGTTGGAGCCACAATCGTAATATTGGCAGTTTGACTTATCATATAAGGCGCCGAAGAGGTAACGCGCAAACGGTAATCACCCGGCTTATAAGTTGAAGGAATCTGGGCTGCTATATAACCCGTGGTATCCGGCGACGATATAGTTTTAAATGTACCGGAATGATCTGCAATTTGAACTACAAATTTATTTCCTGCCTTGAATTTCCCTGTTGCGCTGAAAGGAACCTGAAATGGAATCCCTGTACAAACGCGAACCAATTTGTCAACTTCTTTCAGTTCAAGTTTTGGTTCAGGATTGTCATCAACATTAACAATCGGTTCCCCTGTACTCACACCGCTACCACAAGCGTTTGACACACCAATAATCCGGTATGCTTTAACATGCGCCGGTTTCACCGACATGTAATATGGATTGGACATCGTTTGAACCGTCGTGCTATCTGAAAGCCTGAAAGTCCATGGTGCACTTCCTTGTAAATTAATACGTAGCTGTGCTTCTTTTCCCGGCATGATTCGAATAGCCTGTGTACCATCAGCAACTTCAATTCTTGCTGTTGGAGTTTGTAATAAACGAATGGGAACTTCCTGACTTTTTACAACGGGAATGGTACTTAAAATCTGCAATTTATAAACCTCCCCACCAATTTTATAAGAAGGAATAACAGCTCTTATGGGGCTGGTCTTGGATGGCAAAGAGATTGGTATGGACTTTCCTGCCGGATCAATAATGTGTACAATAAAATTGTTGTCTGCGTCAAAAGGACCTTCGGTTACGAAAGGAAGCGTTATGGTTGTACCAGGACAAACTTGTATGTAAGACAAATCATCTGCAATAATTTTATACGCGTAAACGGTATCTCCGGCTGCTTTTGCCGCTTTTAAGACCTGTTCTTCTGCTTCTTTTTCTGACAGCGTATCAGCAGCTACCGGTTTTAGTTTTTTACCTTTTTCGTCAACAGGATTTGTCAGCGTAGTATCCGACTGCGGTTCGGAAGGAATTTCCTGAGCCTGAACCCACGTTATACTTAACAGCAATCCAAGAAAAGCAATGATGAAGAATTTTGACATGTATAATTGTTGAAACTTATTTTTACAAAATTATTGAACCGGTTAGTTCATTGCAACCAGCGTCGTTCCTCTCAAAACCGGAACTACATCATAAAGATCTGTCTGTAAGCAATAAGCGATATCCTTAGAAATGCCCAGTCGCTGTAATCTTCTTACGTGGGAAGAATTGGAAACAGCTGAAAGCAAGTTTTCACGGCTTTGATTATAAAGTCTTTGCGCCATCAGTGTGCCATCTTCTCTTAGCATAAACTGATCCTTCAATGCCTCTGCCAAAGCGCCTGCGAACAAAGTATCTTCAAGATTTGGTCTGCCTTTCCAGCCTGCGCAAAGTACGAGCACATCATATTGTTCAGATCTTAAATGATTCGCCAAAGCTCCCAGATTTAAGAAAGCGCCAACCATTACTTTTACCGCGGAGGCTCTCGCTTTTGCAATGGATAACGTTCCGTTGGTCGTTGTCATTGCAATTTCAGATCCAATTAATCGCTCGTTCATATAACTGAACGGGGAATTATCCAGGTCAAATCCTTCTACTTTATGAGCATCCCTTTCGGCTGCGGCAATAAATCCTCTGTCTTGTAAAAGTTTACATTCTTCTATTGTTGCTACGGGCGTTATACTTTTTACGCCATAAGCAAGTCCTGTTACCATGCAGGAAGTGGCGCGGAAAATATCGGCAACAACAACGATTGAATTATCAAGTTTATGTAAATGCAATAAATCGGGGGTAAGGCAAACATCAAGGTGCTTCATACAATCTACTAAACAGAAATATTGGTATTAAAATTGAGACAAAAATAGATTGCCGGATTGAATTTTCAATCCGGCAAGAAATAGTATATCAGCCTTTTACAAAAGGTAGTTTTACAACTTTTGCTTTCAAAAGGCGGTCTCTCACCTTAACGAAAATTTCTGTTTCCGGTTTGCTGTATGCAGTTGGAACATAACCTAAGCCAATTCCTTTTTGTAAAGTTGGAGATTGTGTTCCGGATGTTACATCGCCCAATTTATGTCCTTCGGCATCACAAAGCTCATAATGTCCACGAGGAATTCCTCTGTCGATCATTTCAAATCCTACCAGTTTATTTTTCAAACCAGCTTCTTTCTGACTTTTCAGATTATCAGAATTGATAAAATCTTTTGTGAATTTGGTAACCCAGCCAAGGCCAGCTTCCAGCGGAGAAGTTTTGTCGTCAATATCATTTCCATATAAACAAAAACCTTTTTCCAGCCGCAAAGTATCACGTGCACCAAGTCCGACAGGCTGAATAATAAATTCACTTCCAGCTTCAAAAATGGCATCCCACATTTTTTTTGCGTCTTCGTTTTTGATATAAATCTCAAATCCGCCCGCGCCGGTATAACCCGTCGCCGAAATAATGACATCTTCAATTCCTGCCATTGTGCCAACCTGAAATGTATAATAATCCATGGCCGACAAATCAACAGTCGTTAATTTTTGCAGCGTCGCAGTAGCATTTGGGCCCTGAACAGCCAAAAGACATAATTCGTCAGAAAGGTTTTTCATTTCAACACCTTCCGTATTATGGCTTTGAATCCAGTTCCAGTCTTTTTCTATGTTGGAAGCGTTTACAACCAAAAGATATTCTTCTGCATTGTAACGATAAACAAGCAAATCATCCACAACACCGCCATCAGCATTTGGCAAATAGCTGTATTGTACTTTTCCGTCAAATAGCGCCGAAGCGTCGTTGGACGTTACTTTTTGTATCAGATCAAGGGCGCCCGGACCTTTAACACTAAATTCCCCCATGTGTGACACATCGAAAACACCTACGTTATTGCGGACCGTGTGATGCTCTTCCATATCAGAAGAATAGCGCACTGGCATCTCAAAACCTGCAAAGGGTACTATTTTGGCACCTAACTCAACGTGGACCTGGTGTAGGGGAACGGTTTTCATAAAATGGTTTTTGGTTCTCTGTAAACTACAAAAGTATGAAAAGCAGACCAAAGCGAAGCAAAAATGTGTGTTTTGAAATGCAAGAGGTAATGTTTTTGAAGTATATTGTGAAAAAGTAGGCTTTATGAGCTCTTCCTGGCATTGAAATTGAAAAATTAATCTATGAAAAAACAAATATTATCCTTCGTTCTCATTTTACTTTTCCATTTTAAATCTAACAGTCAGACGGCTACATTTAAAGGAGAAGTGATTGATGGCGAAATCAGCATTGGTTATGGGGTGACGACAGGAGATGTGGACGGTGATGGAAAACCTGATATTTTGCTGGCGGATAAAAAAGAAATTGTTTGGTACAAAAATCCAGGTGAAAAAGCTGCAACGTGGATACGTTATGTCATTGCAAAAGATCTTACGGAACAGGATAATGTATGTATCGCCGCAAGGGATATTGATGGAGACGGAAAGGTGGAAATTGCGGTAGGTGCACAATGGAATCCTTCTGAAACAAAAAATAACAAATTATCGGGGGCTGTATTTTATTTGTCTCCAACGGAGGACAGAACAAAACTTTGGGAGCCTGTGCGTTTACATCATGAAGTGACTATTCACAGAATGCAATGGGTGAAACGGGAAGACAATACTTTTCAGTTAATCGTTTTGCCGCTGCATGGAGAAGGAAATGTGAATGGAGTGGGAGCGGGCGTAAATATGATCGCTTTCGATGTGCCCGAAAATCGAAAGGGATTGTGGGGTTATAATCTGATTGAAACAAATATGCACATGACGCATAATTTCCAACCAATGGAAGTTCCTGGCCGTTTTGTTGGATTAGCTGTTGCAAGTAAAGAAGGTGTTCAGGTATTTTTAAATGGCGTGGGTGGATGGGCGCCTTCGGGAAACTGGATGATTCCGGGACAAGGAGTAGGAGAGATCAGAATGGGCAGTTTGGGTAAAAATCAGCTTTTTTCGACATCGGTTGAGCCAATGCATGGAAATTCTCTGGTGGTTTATTCAAAAGATAACAGAACTGTTTTAACGGATAAAATGAAAGAAGGACACGCATTAGCCTGCGCAGATTTTTTCGGACAAGGCCGTGATCAGATTGTTGTGGGCTGGCGAAATCCAAATGTGGCGGATCAGATGGGCGTAAGAATGTTTGTTGGTATGGATGCGGAGGGGAAAAAATGGCAGGAATATTCACTGGATGATAAAATCAAAATCGCTTGTGAGGATTTAACGACAGCCGACCTGGATGGAGATGGAGATCTGGATGTTATAGCTTCCGGCCGCTCGACGCATAATGTTGTGATTTATTGGAATCAGCGGAAGTGAGTTGTGGATTAAATAAGAAGTTAATTTTTGAATTTCTGAATTCTGGTTTCTGTCCAGCTAATAATATTTTCAGCTTCTTTTAATCCAATTGCGGCAACTTTGGCATTTTGAGCTCCCTCATAACCCATAGACAAGTGAAGTATTTCATAAACATTTGCAAAAGCACCGGTCATTTTCTTATCAATTGTTGATAATTCGTACTGATACCATTCTACACTCTTTCTGGTTGACTTTTTCTTATTGCCCAATAAAATATCCAAAGCTAATAACACACCAGTGCAAGCTGTATGACCAGCCATTTTTACATATTTTTTATCCTGATAACGGCCATCTTCCTTTTTTGCCTTCTCACTTAATATTTCTTTGGCATTAGCAATATGTCGGCGGGCTTCTGATATTGAATCCATTAATTACTTTATTGTTTTACGGGATTTTAATTTTATAGTTGATGCAGTAAAACAAATATACCTAAACAAAAAAGAGAAGTCAACTTACAAAAAGCTGACTTCTCTCAATATTCAAACTTTGATTAAAAAATCAAATTAATCTCTTCTGCCCATTAGAATGGTTACGTAGTAAAGCAAAGTGGCTAAGGAACCGATTGCTGCTACAAGATATGTTCTTGCTGCCCATTTCAAGGCGTCAGCAGCCATGATATATTCTCTTTCGTTTACCACTCTGTTTTGCTGAATCCAGGCCAAAGCTCTGTTACTCGCGTCGTATTCAACAGGAAGTGTAATGAACGTGAAAAGCGTAGTAAGTGCAAATAATGCAACTCCGATTGTCAATGGAAGTGGTGTTGTGTTCAGTAACAAAATACCTCCCAAAATCACCCACTGCATATAACGGGATGAAATGCTTAGAAACGGAACCATCTTTGAACGGAATTGCAGCCATTTGTAAGCCGTTGCATGCTGAACAGCGTGCCCACATTCGTGAGAAGCTACCGCTGCTGCCGATACACTGCGTCCATGAAATACATCAGGACTCAGATTTACTGTTTTATCTTCCGGATTATAATGATCAGTAAGTTGTCCTTCAACGGAAACAACCCGAACATCATAAATTCCGCTATCTCTAAGCATTTTCTCAGCGATCTCGCGGCCGCTCATTCCGTTGCTTAGTCCAACTTGTGAATATTCTTCAAACTTACTTTTCAAACGCCATTGAACGTAAACGCTAATGAGCATGACAAGTATACCAATTACATATGCACCCATCATATCTTTTTCTCTTTTATAGTTGTTATGAAAAATTAAATTTCAATACTTAAACGGAGCGATCGATATTAGTCACTTATGTAAAAAATATTTTAATCTTAATATCCTTGTTTAATCTTCTCGATCACCGCGGAAGTTGAATATCCTTTGACAAGTGCTATCGTTTTTACCTCTCCTCCATTACTAAGAACAAAATCTGCGCCAGCGATATTTTCGACTGTATAATCGTCACCTTTTACCAAAATGTCAGGTTTTAGCGCCTCAATCAGCTCACTTGGCGTAGGTTCGTCGAACAAAATGACAGCATCTACAAATGACAAAGCTGCCATCAAACGTGCGCGGGCATACTCATTTACAACAGGGCGAAGCGGACCTTTTAAGCGGCTTACCGATGCATCTGTATTGAGTCCGAGTACCAGTCTTCCTCCCAAAGCATGCGCTTTTTCCAGGTAATCAATATGTCCTAAATGTACAATATCAAAACAGCCATTGGTGAAAACAACTTTCTGGCCTGCTCTTTGCCAATCTTCAATCAGCGTTTTTGCTTCTTCAATGCGTACGATCTTACTTTCTGTCGCGTTCATTCTCAAATAATATTTTTGGTTTTAGGAAAAATGGATTAATTATTTGTAACTGCTGCAACCGGTTCGTCGGTTGCTTTATTCTGAACTAGTACGAACAAGAATGCAAAAGCGCCTACTACCAGCATAAATAACATTTGCGTACCGTGAATAAAAGTTGCCAAAGTAATACCATCTTTTTGTGTCAAACCATACAGAACCATTACACTTCCAACCAGTAAATGATATGCTCCGATTCCTCCCTGTGTAGGTGCCGTCATACCGATTGACCCAACTACCAGCAAAGTAAGTCCGGCTAATAATCCCAGTTGAGAAGTCTCCGGAATGCAAAAGAAAAGAACATAAGAAACCAGATAATAGAAAATCCAGATCATAGCTGTGCTCAGAAAAAATAAGCCAGGATTTTTTAATTTTCTTACACTCAGCAAACCTTCCAGCATTCCTTGCAGAAAGCCTACAATCTTTTGAACAATCGCATTTTGCATCAATTTATCGCGAAGCGCACTGCTTCTTAAAATGACGATCAAAGCAATAATTCCTGCCAGAAAAAAAATACCTCCAATAATCAGAAAGACATTAGGGCCAGTTTGCGGCTGTCCGCTTCCCTGAATTTTACTTTGAAACATTTCTGTAAAAAAGCTGCTGAGGCGATCAAATTCCAGAATGAAATTTAAACCAATAAGACCTAAAAGAATGATCACGTCAAAAATCCTTTCTGCAACGACAGTACCAAAACTAAGATTTACAGGAATTTTTTCAAGTCTGTAAAGTGTACCGCAGCGGGTTACTTCACCCATTCTTGGAACGATATAGTTGGCAAAATAGCCAGTCAACACAGATACTGTACTGTTCAAAAGTTTTGGTTTATAACCCAAAGGCTCCATCAGCATTCCCCAACGCCAGGCGCGGGTAATGTGTGCAAATATTAGAAGTACACAGGAAAGCGCTATCCAACGCCAATCGGCCTGAGCGAATCTTTTAAGCATATCATCAAGATCGATATCCTTAAAAACGAACCAGATCAAACCACCCGCCAGTCCCAGCGAGATAATGTAGCGTAGTGCGCTTTTCATTTTAATAAATTTCGGTTTTGAATAATTTGACAGGCTGGCAGCTGATAACTAAGATACCAGCTGATTGTTATGGTCAGGAAAAACAACCAAAGGTTTGTAAGATTTTGCTTCCTCGGGAGTCATGCTGGCATACGATATAATGATAATGATATCACCAATCTGTACCCTGCGGGCTGCTGCGCCATTAAGGCAGATCATTCCGCTATTGCGTTCTCCTTTAATTACATACGTCACAAAACGTTCTCCATTATTATTATTAACAATGTGAACCTGTTCATTTTCAAGTAATCCGGCTGCATCCATCAGGTCTTCGTCGATGGTGATACTTCCTACGTAATTTAATTCTGCCTGAGTCACCTTAACACGGTGAATCTTGGACTTCATGATGGTTAGTTGCATTACTCAGTTCGATGAGTGAAATTTTATTGTGAATGCGTGGAAATTCCGCAAAGTTAAAGGAATTATACACACCCTTCAAAACATAACCGTTTTATGGGTAGTTCCAATTGTGAATAGTATTCCAATACGGCATACTGCCGGGCATTTTACCACAGGAATATTTTAGAACCGGATAAATTTATTTAAAATTGTAATGGTGAAATAATGAGAAAGAATAGTACTATATAGCCGAACGTTGGTATATTTAAGCGCTGATTGTTTCCATTCAGTAAGAATTAGTCCAACTACGCTTTTGACTATTATTAATCTTATTTAAGACCAAAACCCGATGAGTACAGAGAATAAACCAAGCGGTGTAACGCGCCGTGACTTTCTTCAGAAAACTACCGCGGCGGCAGTGGGAAGTTTTTTTATCGTTCCAAGGAACGTACTGGGTAAAGGATTTATCGCTCCTAGTGATAAATTGAATATTGCCGGTATTGGTGTTGGCGGTAAAGGATTTTCGGATACCAACAATGCATGGAATAAAGGTGCTGAAAATCTGGTAGCACTTTGTGATGTTGACTGGAACCAGGCAAAAAAGAATTTTGAACTTCATCCGGATGCCAAGAAATATAAAGATTTCAGACGCATGTTTGATGAAATGGGCAAGGATATAGATGCAGTAACAGTTTCTACAACGGATCATATGCACGCGATCATCGCAATGGCGGCGATGCAAAGAGGAAAACACGTATATGTGCAAAAGCCTTTGACACATGATATTTATGAAGCGCGTATGCTTACGGAGGCTGCGAGAAAATATAAAGTGGTGACCCAGATGGGAAACCAGGGTGCTTCCAATCCTGCACAAAACCAAATGAAGGAATGGTTTAACAAAGGTCTTATCGGTAATGTGCATGAAGCGCACGTTTGGACAAACCGTCCGGTGTGGCCGCAGGGAATTCCTGTTCCGACTGCAAAAATGCCAACGCCGGAAGGACTTGACTGGGATCTTTGGGTTGGTTCCGCTCCCTGGGTTGACTATAATCCGGCATGGCATCCATTCAAATGGCGTGGATGGTGGAATTTCGGAACGGGTGCTTTGGGAGATATGGGATGTCACCTAATTGACCCTGCTTTCAGAACATTAGGGCTTGGTTATCCAACTGAACTTGAATGTAGCGTAGGGCAAGTATTTATCAAAGATTGGGACGCTGAGTATATTCCTGAGGGCTGTCCGCCATCGGCGAGAGTTCAGTTGAAATTCCCAGCCAATAAGGTTAATAAATCAGCAGTTACACTAACATGGCATGACGGAGGCTTACGTCCGTTCCATCCCGATTTGATTCCTGCTGATGAACCACTTGGAGAACCAGACAGCAGCAATGGTGTTTTATTGATCGGCGAAAAAGGTGTGATGACTTGCGGAACGTATGGTAAAGCACCAAAAGTTTACTTGAAAAATGGTACAAAACTGGAATATAAGGAAGGTGATTTTGGTAACAAATACACACCGATGCCAGAATTCGGTCACCATGTTGCATGGTCTGATGCTTGTAAAGCTGGTTACCAAAGCAAAGAACACAAAGCGTTGACTTCTTCTTTTGATTATGCTGGTCCGCTTACTGAAACCGTAATTATGGGTAACCTTGGTATCCGCAGCTACAACCTTCGCCAGGCAAGAGCTGATGGAAAAGGTTTTGACTTCCCTGGACGCAAAAAATTGCTATGGGATGGTACCAATATGAAAATTACCAACTTTGACGAAGCGAATCAGTTTGTGAAACGCACATACCGCGGAGATTGGAAATTGGAATAGGATCAATTTTGCTATAAAACAGAAAAAGCCTCGGAAGAGGCTTTTTCTGTTTTATAGCAAACCGGAATTAAAAAACAATATTATCAATTAACCGGACCGGCCCTAAAAAGGTAGCGATACAAAGTGCCGTTGTATTGGCAACACCAATGGTATGAATGGGCTGTAAAGTTTTAATATTTACAACTTCAAAATAATCCAGTTCAAAACCGGCAAGTACCAGAAATTCGCGTTGTACGGATTCTTTTGTTTCTTCAATATCAATTCCTGCCAAAATCTTTTCTTTGGCATCCAGCAGTATTTTATAAATGATCGGCGCGTGGGCTCTTTCTGCTTCACTAAGTCTTCTGTTTCTTGACGACATAGCTAAACCATCATTTTCTCTTACGGTTGGACAAACAATCAATTCAAGATTGAAAGACAAATCTGCAACCAAACGTTTTACAACCGTTACCTGCTGCAAATCTTTCTGACCAAAATAAGCTCTGTTTGGCTGGACAATATTGAACAACTTGGAAACTACGATTCCTACGCCGTTAAAATGGCCAGGACGAGAAGCGCCTTCCATTACCGTTTCAAGCAATCCGAAATTCATGGTAAGCATTGTCTGCTCAGGATACATTTCATCGACTGTCGGTGCAAAAACGGCTGAACAGCCAGCATCTTCCAGCATTTTGCAATCCTCTTCCAAAGTCCTGGGATATTTGGCGAGATCTTCCGGATTGTTAAACTGTGTGGGATTTACGAAAATGCTGCAAACAGTAATGTCATTTTGTTTTGCGGCAGTTTCGATTAGGGATATATGTCCTTCATGCAGCGCACCCATGGTTGGGATCAGTCCAATACTTTTATTTTGGAGGCGTTGAACAGAAAGAAAATTTTTTAGGCTATGAATTGAAGTAAAAACTTCCATGAAAGGTATTTATAGATTAGAAGACGCCGGATTCGTTACAAACTGACTTTTTTCAGCTTTGTTGGTAAATATGTGAATTCCGGCCTTTTCGCGGGGGTTTCTAAAATATTTGGCATAAATACGGCCAAACTCTGCGCAATATTACAATTAGTTTTTAATTTCTATTGAAATCCCGGTTTTTTTTATGTAATTTTGCAAAACTTTTTTTCACAAACTGCTAAATATCTAATGGACAAACTACGAATTTTGTATGTAGCCAGTGAAATCAATCCTTTTCTCCAAACCACAGATGTTGCGGATTATGTTAGAAGATTACCGCAAGCAATGCAGGAACGTGGCGCAGAAATCAGGATTTTGGTACCTCGATTTGGTCTAATCAATGAGCGTAAAAACAGGCTTCACGAAGTAGTTCGATTGTCAGGAATTAATATTACGGTTGGCGATGAAGAAAAACCGCTGATCATCAAGGTAGCCTCCATTCCAAACGCCAAATTACAAGTTTATTTTATAGATAACGATGACTATTTTCACCGTAAATCTGTATTCTTCGATAAGGAGAATAATTTCTACGATGATAATGATGAGCGTGCGATTTTCTTTTGCAAAGGTGTTCTTGAAACTGTGAAAAAACTTGGATGGGCACCGGACGTTGTACATTGCAACGACTGGATGACTGCTTTAATCCCAATGTACCTTAAAACTACGTATCGTAATGATCCGATGTTTAAGGACACAAAAAGTGTATTTACAGTACACAACAATGCTTTTGATTATAAATTTGATGCTGATTTGATGAGCAAAGCAAAAGCAATCGATGTTAGTGACGAAGCACTTTCGCATCTTCACTCAGCGGATTTTGAAGGTTTTGTTAAAATCGGATGTGCGTATGCTGATGCGGTTGTTAAAGCCGAAGAGCATTGCAGCGACAGCCTTAACCAGATTTTTAACGAAGCTCCAAAGCGTGTTGAACTGGACGAGGAAGACGAAAAATTCTCTGAATCTTATTACAATCTGTACACAGATTTGATGAGCTAAAATAGACAAACGAATTTATAGATGGCGGCCAGAAACTGGTCGCCATTTTTTTTGTGCTTTACTTTTTTATTTCAATGGAAGAAAAATGAGTTGTAAGGGGAAATTTCCAGATCATCATGGAATGTTTATATATCGAATTTTTAATATTTTTTAAGATATAAATCCTTCATTATGAATATCATAGTGTGTGTTCGAACACTCTACCAAAATTGGATAATTTTTAGGATTTAGTTTGTTATCTAGTTTCTGTTGCTATTTATTTGCAGTCAATACTATACATACATCCCAATAAAAATTAAGAAAATATGTGCGGAATTGTTGCTTATGTAGGGAGCAGAGAGGCCTATCCATTAATTATCAAAGGCCTTAAACGTCTGGAATATCGCGGTTATGATAGCTCTGGCGTCGCCTTGATGGAAGACTCTGAATTGAATATTTATAAGAAAAAGGGGAAAGTTTCTGACTTGGAAACTCAACTGAATGGTAAACAATTAAAATCAACCATCGGGATAGGACACACGCGTTGGGCGACACATGGAGAGCCAAACGATGTAAATGCGCATCCGCATTTTTCTAATGATCACAAACTGGCCATTATTCATAATGGTATTATTGAAAACTACGCTTCGATCAAACAAAATCTGGTAACAAAAGGACACGTTTTCCATAGTGCAACGGATACAGAAGTGCTGATTCATTTTATTGAAGATATTCAGAAAGAAACTGGAAAATCTTTGGAAGAAGCGGTAAGACTTGCGCTTTTAGAAGTTGTTGGTGCCTATGCGATAGTCGTAATGTCCGTAAATTTTCCGGATCAGTTAATTGCTGCAAGAAAAGGAAGTCCTCTGGTAATTGGAATCGGTGAAGATGAATTTTTCTTTGCCTCTGACGCCACTCCGATTATTGAATATACAAAAGATGTGGTTTATCTGGATGATTATGAGGTCGCTGTGATTCGTGATGGCAAGCTGAGTATTCAAAATCTTGATAACACCCTAAAAGTACCGTACATCCAGAAACTGGAAATGGAACTGGAAACCATCGAAAAAGGTGGTTATGACCATTTCATGATCAAAGAAATTTTTGAACAGCCGCGTTCCATTGCGGATAGTATGCGGGGGAGATTGAGAGCTTCGGATGCACATTTGCAACTCGGCGGTCTGGCTGATTATATTGATGAACTTGCTGTCGCTGATAGAATTGTCGTAGTCGGCTGCGGAACTTCCTGGCATGCAGGATTGGTCGCTGAATATCTTTTTGAAGAACTGGCAAGGGTTAACGTCGAGGTGGAATATGCTTCAGAATTCCGTTACAGAAATCCGGTTATCAAGAAAAATGATATTGTTATAGCCATATCTCAATCCGGTGAAACGGCTGATACGCTGGCTGCTATCGAACTGGCGAAATCCAAAGGTGCCACAATTTTTGGCGTTTGTAATGTAGTAGGTTCCTCCATTGCACGCGCTTCACATGCAGGAGCTTACACACATGCGGGACCGGAAATTGGCGTGGCGAGTACAAAAGCATTTACTGCCCAGGTAACGGTTTTGACATTAATTGCCATCGCGACGGCAAAACGAAAAGGTACCATTTCGGAAGAAACTTATCAGCAGCTTTTGAATGAACTGGAAGGAATTCCGGCTAAGGTTGAAAAGGTTTTTGAAAATGCGGCGAAGATTAAAGAAATCGCTTTCATTTTCACATATGTTCGGAATTTCATTTATCTGGGACGCGGGTTGAATTTTCCTGTCGCTTTGGAAGGAGCGCTGAAATTAAAGGAAATCTCTTACATCCACGCAGAAGGATATCCGGCTGCGGAAATGAAACATGGTCCGATTGCCTTAATTGACGAAGATATGCCGGTTGTTTTCCTGGCTACAAAAGATGGGTCTTATGAAAAAATAGTTTCCAATATCCAGGAAGTAAAAGCGCGCAAAGGCCGTGTGATTGCGATTGTTACGGAAGGCGATACGCTAATTCCGGGTATGGTTGATTTTGTGATTGAAGTACCGGAAGTTCATGAAATTCTTACTCCCCTGGTTTCAGTTATTCCTTTGCAATTACTTTCTTACTATATCGCCGTAATGCGCGGAAGAAATGTTGATCAGCCAAGAAACCTTGCCAAATCGGTGACGGTTGAATAGTAAATTATTGATTTTTAGTATATTAATATAAAAAATAAGGAACTGTCGTGTTGAACGGTTCCTTATTTTTTGTTTTTGAATAACACCTTAAATCAATTATCCAAAATATTGTTTAGCTCTTTTCGTTAGCTTTGCGTGCTAAATTTCTCCCGGAAGAAATCAAAAAATCAATGCAAAACCGTTTCCCTCTTATTATACTTTTTGTTTTATTTTCATCATTTCTTTTTTCGTGTGGAAATGAGCAGCAGGCTTATGTTCCAAGGCCCAAGGGTTTTAATCGGATTGATTTGCCTGCCCAGACTTACCAAAAACTGACGGAAAAGCATCCTTATACTTTTGAATATTCCAAATCGGCAAGGGTTGTGCCTGATACTTTTGCTACGGCACAAAAGGATTGGATTTTCATTTATTATCCACAGTTTAAGGCTAATATCCAGCTGACTTATAAAGACATCAATAACGACCCGAAACGTTTGCAGGATTATATTAATGATTCTTTCAAGCTGACAGGAAAACATCAGGTTCGTGCTTCATCGATTCAGGCACAAAAACTGGTTACAACAAATGACCTCACGGCGATGATTTTTAAGATTGAAGGTGATGTTCCAAGTCCTTATCAATTCTACACGACGGATAGTACCAAGCACTTTTTACGTGGTGCGATTTACTTTTCAACGGCTACAAAAAACGATTCACTGGCGCCGGTTGTTAATTTTATTCAGAAAGATATGGTTCATCTGTTGAATACTTTGCAGTGGAGATAAAGTCAACTTTAATCTTGTAGCGAATACAGGAAGAATGTATCTTTGAAATAAATATTAACACTTCTTCATAAAAATGGCTAGAAAGCAAATCAAAAATCAGCTCCCGCTTGATTTCTCAGTTCGTGGAAATAGAATTATTCTACATTTAGGACAGGTGGAAAGCCAGAAATTTGCGAACCAGCTTTTTGACGGATTGGTTAACGGCGACTGGGTTATTGAACCAGCCGGTGAAGTTGCAGATGTATCTTATGCACAGGATATTGTACATCAGATTGGTCATAAATTACCGTATCCGGAAGGAATTAAAATAGCTCAGCTTCATAATATTGATACAACTTTCAAAGGTTTTGCCTGCATGTATCATCAAAAAGGTTGGGTGTTTGTAAATGCAGCTTCGGAAATTAACGAAAGGAATTATCATATTCATTTGCTAACAGTTTCGCTTGGTTTGCATAGCATGTATGCCAGTCCTGCTTCTTTGGCAAATCGTTCGGAGCAACTGATCTTTGATGCTTTGTTGCCATACAAAGACGTGGAAAGTTTTTTCCGTGAAGACATTCTAAAAATCCCGAGTTTCCTTGCGTCAGATATTGCAAACTTTTTCAAAGTGCCTTTTCCAATGGTTTTGAAAAGAGCGATGCAACTACGGATTATTACGGACGAACAATACCGCACTTTCATGACGGTGAAACCAGCCGCTTCTACCAAACCAAGAGAGCTTTTTATTTCCCAGGAAGGAAATATCGACGACCTGGAAGCTCAGTTATTTTCAGAAGGGTTGGAGGATTAATCCTCTTTATGTATCCAAGTTACTTAAATCAGGTAACGGACTAACAGAAGTCCAACCACCATCTACAATAAGACTTTGTCCTGTAATATGTCCTGATGAGGGAGAAAGCAGAAATAAAGCCGCATTAGCAATATCTTCACAAATCGCAGGCCGTCCCATAGGTGTGATTCCTGACCACATTTTTGGATAAGTCGGATCTGTTGTTAACGTTCTTTCCGTTAAAGTAGCGCCTGGAGCTACTGCATTTATGGTGATGCCATAAGGAGATAGTTCCAATACCAGATTTTTTGCCAGCATTTCCAGTCCGGCTTTTGTCATGGCATAAGCACCCAGAAATTTGTGTGATTGATGACCTACTACGGATGACATAAGTAAAACCCGTCCCCCTGATTTTTGCAATCTCATTTGTCTGGCCGCTGCCTGGGTTAACAAAAATGATCCCATCAAGTTGACTTCCAAAACCTTTTGAAGATTTTCTTTTGGATAATCAAAAAAGTCGCCGAAAAGCGTAATTCCCGCATTAGCCACGGCAATAGTTAATTTTCCGAAACAACTGACTGCTTCGGCAACCATGCCATCAATAATCTCGGATTGAGAAGCGTCGCCTGCAAAAGCGATACATTCTCCGCCAAGTCCACGGATTGTGTTGGCGGCCTGTGTAGCTAAATCTGCATCAAAGTCATTTAAAATTACCCCAGCTCCTTTTAATGCCAGTTGTTTCGCAATCTCAAATCCAATTCCTTGTCCCGCGCCAGTTACAATAGCGACCTGGTTATTAAATATCTCGGTACTCATAATTTTAGTGGGTTTGGTTTTATTATCACGTCTGGTGATTTGTTGATTAATCATTCAGACTTTTTATTACCCGTCGCTCATTCCGAAATCTGGCTATGGGCCACCGGTCCGACGGTTTTTTCTACCGTCGGACCGGTGGTAAAAACTATTTTATATTCGGATAGTAATTTTACTCTTTCACAGCGTGCACAATGTTAATTTCTCCAACTTTTTATTACCCGTCGGACGGCCGAAAAAAGCCGTCCGACGGGTCGCTCATTCCAAAATCTGACTAAGTGCCGCCCGTCCGACGGTTTTTTTTACCATCGTACGGGTATTAAAAACTATCTCACAGGAATAAAACATCAACTCATCAAAATATCCTCTCAACCATTTCCTCCGAAAGCACTTGCCTCGAAAGCTCCAAAAACTCATTACCATCCTCCGGAATATTCAATAACAAATGAGCCTTTTTCTGATTACATAATTGCTCCTTTCTCAACAGAGCATATTCTCGGGCTGAACTAAATTCCCACCTTTCAATTTCCTTCACCAAACCAGCCTTTACGGGATTTTGATGGATGTAATGAAAACATATTTCAGCATATACAGGATTTTCTGTTTCTAAGATCTTCGCTTTCGTATGCTGTTGAAATAACGAACCAGTTCTGTTTTCTTGTTTATTAATTGCTTGGGAATACGAGCTAAGCATGATTTGAAAGGCTTTATTAAGCTCTTTTTCTTCTGTCTTTTCTTTCGGCTCAATTAAAAAGTGAAAATGATTAGGCATGAGACAATAGGCTAATAAGTCGCAATGAGGCAAAAGATGTTTTTCTATTTTCTTGATGAAATAAAGATAGTTGCCATAGTTGAAAAATATTTTTTGCTTGTTATTCCCTCTATTGTACACATGGTAGAGTGTGTTTGGTTTGAATTCCATGAAGTGTTAGTGTGTGGTGAATTGTGAAATGCTTTTTACTTTATTATTTTTTTACTGGTTAATCATTCTGACTTTTATTACCCGTCGGACGGCCGAAAAAGCCGTCCGACGGGTTGCACCTTCCAAAATTTGGCTACGTGCCACCCGTCCGACGGTTTTTTCTACCGTCGGACGGGTATTGAAAATCTCAAAATGCTAATAAACTTATTCCTGGTCAAAGGTTTTAAGATCAACAAAAAATCAATGCGAATCCCTCGTAACCTTATCACCGGATCCACCTCTCAAAAAGTCCAGATCAGCACCAACGTGCGCTTGCATAACATGGTTGATATGAAGATTAACATAACCACGATTATAACCCATATTCAACGGTTTCCATAAAGCACGGCGCCTTTCCAGTTCTTCATCAGACACTTCCAGATTTAACCTTCTGTTCTCAACATCCAGTTCAATATAATCACCATCCTGAACCAATGCGAGCACACCGCCAACCGCCGCTTCCGGAGAAACGTGCAAAACCACAGTTCCAAAACCAGTACCGCTCATGCGTCCGTCGCTGATACGAACCATATCGATAACACCTTTTGCAAGCAATTTTTTTGGCAAAGACATATTTCCAACTTCCGGCATTCCAGGATAACCTTTCGGGCCTACATTTTTCAGCACAAGAACGCTGTTTTCATCTACATCCAGATTTGGATCATCCAATCTCGCTTTGTAATCGTCAATATCTTCGAAGACAATCGCTTTTCCACGGTGCTGCATCAGTTCAGGTTTCAATGAAGCTGACGGTTTTATAACGGCTCCGTTTACACTCAAATTTCCCCGAACAACTGCCAAACCGGTAAGATCTTTAACAGGCTCCTCCAAAGTTCCAATTACTTCATTATCAAAGCATTCTGCCGAAGCACAGTTTTCTGCTACCGTTTTACCATTGGCTGTAATCGCGTTTTGGTGCAAAAGAGAAAGCATTTCTTTTATGACAACAGGCAAACCGCCAGCATAATAGAAATCTTCCATAAAATAGCCGCCGGAAGGTTGGAGATTTAGCAGAAGAGGGATTTTCTCACAAAGCGCATTAAAGTCATCCAAAGAAAGATCCACACCAATACGACCTGCAATCGCCAATAAGTGGATAACGAAATTGGTAGAACCTCCAATCGCCGCATTCAGCATAATAGCGTTTTCGAAAGCTTCCTTGGTCAATATTTGAGAAAGACGAAGATCATCTTTCACCATTTGCACAATCCGGCGACCGGACAAATGCGCAATTACTTTTCTTCTTGAATCAGCCGCCGGGATTGCAGCATTTTCTGGTAAAGTCAAACCCAGTGACTCAACCATACAAGCCATGGTCGAAGCAGTTCCCATTACCGCGCAATGTCCCTGGCTGCGGCACATACAAGCTTCCGCTGTCGTAAGTTCTTCTTGTGAAATTTCCCCTTTGCGGTACATTTCACTAAAACGCCATACATCGCTGGTTCCAATAGTTTTTCCACGATAACGGCCCGTTAACATCGGCCCGCCGGAAACTACGATGGTTGGAATATCCACGCTGGCAGCGCCCATCACCAAGGATGGTGTCGTTTTGTCACAACCACAAAGCAATACCACACCATCAATCGGATTCGCACGGATTGATTCTTCAACATCCATACTGGCCAGATTCCGGTACAACATCGCGGTAGGTTTTATCAAAGTTTCACCCAATGACATCACCGGAAATTCAAGCGGAAATCCACCCGCTTCCCAAACACCTCTTTTCACAGATTCTGCCAGTTCACGGAAATGTCCGTTGCACGGCGTCAATTCGGAAAACGTATTACAGATACCAATTACAGGGCGTCCTTCAAATTCGTCAGCCGGATAACCCTGGTTTTTCATCCATGCTCTGTATATAAATCCGTCTTTTCCTTCTTTTCCAAACCAGCCGCGGCTGCGTAATTTATTTTCTTCCATTAGTCGCCATTGTTTATATTCGATTAGTAAAGGCAGGAAGTAGTTAAATATAATTCCATACGCCCTTTAAAAAGTAAAATATAGTATCTTCGTTAACCACGTGCCTGTTGTTACACTATGATTTGTTCAGATATTTTTCGGTTATCTTTTTCCAAAACATTAACCTGCTTTTTCATTAGCATGATCGCCCTGCCATCAATGGCGCAGATTCATAACGGACAGTTTTTAGAGAAGTTATTAAAAAAACATTCAGCCGGACTGGCTAATGTTTTGGACAATCCTGATAAATATGAAGTGCAGATTTTATACACTAAAATTGACCGGAATAATAAAAATGAGCCAAAATTTACAACCTATGGCTACCATGTTAATAAAGCCCAATATTTCTATCCCGCCAGTACTGTAAAACTTCCCGCAGTATTATTGGCTTTGGAAAAAGTAAATAAACTCGGAATTGATAAATATACACCGATGTTTACCGGCGCTGATCGTCCGGAAGAAACGGCTGTAAAAGCAGATACAACAGCTGAGGACAAATTGCCGTCAGTAGCGCATTATGCAAAAAAAATACTTCTCGCAAGCGATAATGATGCTTTCAACCGGTTATATGAATTTATCGGGCAAAAGGATTTCAATGATTCCATGCAGTCCAAAGGATATAAAGATGTAAGAATAGCGCACAGACTGGAATCTGCTATCGGTACTGAAAATAATCGTTATACTAATCCAACCCGTTTTGAAAAGGACGGAAAAGTGGTTTACGAGCAGCCGGGAAAATATTCTGATCAGAAATTTATTTCTCCTGAGCCAATTAAAAGAGGAAAGGGATATTTGAAAAACGGTGTATTGGTTAATGAACCATTTGACTTTACTGAAAAGAACTATTTCGCCCTTGAAGATCAGCACAAACTTTTAAAAGCACTTTTCTTTCCGGAAAGTGTGCCGGTCAAAGAACGTTTCAACCTGACAAAAGAAGATTACCGTTTTGTCTATCAGTATATGTCGCAATTTCCTGTGGAAACGGAATTTCCGGCAAATTACACGGACGACTATTACGATGGTTATGTCAAGTTTTTATTATTTGGAGGGACAAAAACCCGGCTTCCACGACATATCCGTTTGTTCAATAAATGCGGAGATGCTTATGGATATTTGCTGGATAATGCCTACATCGCAGATTTTGAAAAAGGAATTGAATTTATGCTGACAGCCGTAATTTATTGCAACGAAGATCAGATTTTCAATGATAATAAATACGACTATGATGAAATCGGCCTGCCTTTTATGCGCGATTTAGGAAAAGCGGTATTTGATTATGAATTGGAAAGACATCGTGCAAACCGTCCGGATCTTGGCCGTTTTGAAGTTCGGTACGACAAATAAATTCAGGAAACTTTCAGTTTGATTCTTGGTGCAATTTGGCAGATATACAGATTGATGAAATGCCCTGTGATCAATAATATCGACCCGATATACCCCAGCCAGTGAAGTATATAGTGGCGGTTTTCGAAAATCAGAGAGACTGCAAAGATCATTAATGCGCCCCAAAGTAATATTTTCAGCAAAATCGATTTGTGATCTTTTGTTGCAAAATAAACAGCAATTCCATTGATGATTATAAAAAGATAATCAAGCGAAATAAATCCAAAATGCATGTGATGGTTATGCGTAAATGCCGTTCCCATTGCGAGTGCAGGCATGGCTATGCAGTGTATAATACATAAAACGGAGCCAAGTATTCCTATATAATCTGCCTTGTTATGCGTGTGAGTCATTACTGATTTTGTACGGTAAGGATACAAAAGTAAAACTTCATGTATTTAAATGCAACATTGTTGCAAAATATTTTGTTTATATTTTAGGTTTGAAAAAGGAAAAGAATTTGTCTTTACACCGATTTTCGTGAACTTCGAACTTAACTTTGGCAGGAAAGGTTTTTAAGGTAGCCGATACCAGCAAAGAAATTAAATTGGTACATAATGGAGCAGTTAAGAGAAACACTAAAAGGTCATCATTTACGTACTACAACGTGTCGTGAAGATGTTCTTTCAGCTTTTATAAATAAAAAAAATGCGCTTTCACATGGTGATCTGGAAGGAGCGTTAGGGGAGAGCTACGACCGTGTAACGATCTATCGAACTTTGAAAACCTTTTTGGAAAAAGGGATTATCCACAAAGTTCTGGATGATGAAGGATTGCGTTATGCGCTTTGTTCGCATCAGTGTTCAGAAGAAAAACATCAGCACGACCACATCCATTTCAAATGCAGTTCTTGTGGTAAAACGAATTGTCTGGAAAATTTACATATCCCGAATGTTGCTTTGCCCCAGGGATATCACCCTGCAAGTTTTAATTTACTGATTCAGGGAACTTGTCCTGAATGTGTCGCTGAATAAATATAAAAAGGGAGACCGGTAAAACACCAGTCTCCCTTCTTTATTACTTCCACCTATTTAACTTTCAGATTAAAATCAAGGTTTACATCATCGCTGCCCGGCGTGATTGTGCCATTTTTGGCATTTGGCTGATGACGAAGCTGCACTTTTAAAGTTCCTGTACCTGCGGCACCTGCTTTCGCTGTTCCTGTTAAACCAATCGGATAACCGTTCGTATCTTTATCACCATAAGTATAAGTCAAAAGCGTTGTAGGATTTGGTGTGTAAACCAACAAATGCTCGTAAGCTTTTTCCTTGATTTCTGCTGTGATATCATCAATCGGCGTTTTACTTTCATCCAGGAATGCGGGTGTCAAAGTATAACTTGTGTTTGCTTTCAAAGAAATAGTATCAAATTTGGTTGGTGCATTTCCGCCATCTCCGTCCGGATCTTTGTAAGCAAAAGTGGTTACGGTACCGGTCCCAACTTCGGTAAAAGTCAGTGTAACAGAAGTGATTAATTCATTTTCATCATCAGCTTCAACTTCATCACCAGAATCTTTGCATTGAGTGAATAATGCGGCAATGCCAAAAAGTAGCATCCAGGTTAATTTACGGTTCATGTTCATCTATTGTTTTGTTAAATAAAAAAGAGTAATATTTTTTTACGCTCCGAATTTCCATTTGAGACGAAGCGAAGCATTACGGCCAATGTCATCAGCATAATACCGGAACCGGTTCATATAGTCCCGATACACCGTATTGAATAAGTTTTGAACAGAAAGTCCGATTTCCAGCTGTTGTTTATTGGATATGTGAATGGTGCCACCAGCCTGAATATTCCAAAGTGAATAAGCTGCTGGCGGAGGCATGAAATCACTGTTCGGCGGTACACGTTTTTGGCGCGCTACCCAAAGATTTCCAACAGAAAAAAAGACATTATGAAGATTTGCCAATGCGGGAATTTCATATTTTACCTGGTTATCCCACCTGTTTGCAGGAATCATCACCAGATAATTGTCATTGCGGGTATCGTAAGCTTTCAGGTAACTTAACTTGCTCGTTGCTGTAATATTTTTGACAAACTGCCAGGCAGCAGAAACATCAATCCCCTTAAAAGAAGCATCTGTTTGCGTGTATTTAAAATATGGAAATGCACCTCTGACTGTTAAAATCGGTTCAGGTTGAGGTTTTAGGTAAATAAAATCCTTGATATAATTGAAATAACCACCAATTTCTATCGTCAATTTTTCGCTTGCATATTTTATGCTGGCAATGGAATTAAAAGCTTTTTCAGGATGCAAAGTGGAATCACCTTTTTCGAAAGCCGCGGCTCCGTGATGCACGCCGTCGCTGAACAATTCACTGACATTAGGCGCGCGCCAGGTACTGCCGGCATTGATACGCGCGGACAAATGTTCTGTTAAATTCCGGGTTGCACCAACCGTTCCCGAACCATTATGAAAATCAAAATAATTCGAAATTTTCTGCCGGCTCACAATCCTGTGGGTGCTTAGTTTGCGGTAATCATAACGGACGCCTGCTTCAAATTCCCAGTCGTTTTTTACATATCTTTCAATCCAGAAAACACTGATATTAAATTGATTGAAATTTGGAATGAGCGGTCTTCCCGTCATCAGATTGTATTGGTATAATGTGCTTACACCAACTTGTCCGGCGATTTTTCCTGCAATCGGTTTGTGATCCCAGATCACATCATTTGTCAGCGTATTGAGTTTGAAAGTAAGCTCAGGATGATTCAAAGCTGCTATTGAATCATTTCTTGGAACATGTAAATCATACTCATTCCGGTTATTGACCTGTTGCGCGATTGTCCACTGCAAACGGTTACCATCCTGAAAATTATAATGCGTTTCTGCTTTAAGCAGATCATGCGTTACGTTTTGGTCAGGTCTTCCGATCTTATAGCTAAATCCTGATTTTACGAAAGGTTCGCCATTATTTATAACGTTGAGTAAATCGGTTACACTGCCAATATGCGAGCCTGAAAAGATTCCGATTTTGGTATCAAAACGGCTGTAAAAAAGATCAATTCCAAAACCTTTGTGACGATAGCCGGCGCCAAGCGAAAAATTCTTTTCACTGATTCCTGTGTTGTCAAGAAAGTAGTTTGGTGTGCGAAGATTACCTCCACGTTTGATGGTTCCCTGTGCGCGCCAGCCAAAACCGGACAATCCTTTTATTCCGCCTTGCACGGTTGAGGAAGCAACGCCTTGTCTGCCATTTGTAAAACCAACAAGATTTACTTCACCACTCAGCGGTTTGTTGAATGGTAATTCTTCGGGTTCAACCAAAATCACACCACCAATAGCATCAGAACCATACCGGACTCCAGCTGCACCTTTTATCACTGACAGGCGTGTTGCAACAAATGGGTCAATTTCCGGAGCATGTTCAGAACCCCATTGCTGACCTTCCTGCCGCACGCCACTATTCATAATTAATACCCGGTTGCTGTGCAAACCGTGGATAACGGGTTTCGAAATCGAAGAGCCGGTTTGCATGGAGGTAACACCGGTTATACCTTTCAAACTTTCACCCAATGTTTGTCCCCTGGTTTGTTCAAGATCATTTCCTGAAATCGTAGTCAGCGGCTGAGATGATGGAGCATCCGTTCTTTGGGCTGTAATTTCTACATCTTTTAAATGAACTTCCTGTTCAAGAAGTGTGAAATTTTGTTCATGTCCTGCGGTTAGATCAATTGTTTGTTTGTAAACACTGTACCCTACAATCCGGGCTTCAAGCTGATAGGAACCAGGACATAAATTCCTGATTTCATATCGTCCTTTATTATCCGTAAAAACTCCATTCGTTGTACCTGTCAATAAAACAGTTGCTCCTACAATTGGCTGGCTGCTATGTTGATCGAGAACAACTCCTTTGATAAAACAGGTACAAGAAGGATTTTGTCCATAGCTAATAGATGAAGTGATTATGATCAGGTGTAAGAAAAGGTATTTTTTCATCAGTTATCATAGGCGGAGATTTTTTGAGGAATAGCTGATTCTCAAGATGAAAATATTCTTAATCCTATATTCTCCGGGTTATATTCAAAATTTGGAGTGAAATGGCTATTGCGCAGAATTTCCTTTTTGCTACAACGTTGCAAAAGTATAATTTATGCAACTAGGTTGCAATATTATTTTGAATTTTCTTCTTAGCTTTTGTTTTAACCTTGTAAATTTGAAGACTGATTGTTTGGTGAAAAGCAGCGCAGACTACCGTAAATCCTGAAAAAAGTGCATAATCTTTTACTGATTAAAATACTCCTGATGCCGCCGCTGATCGCTGGCGTTACGCTTTCTGTTAGAAAATGGGGTGAAGGATTTGGTGGCTGGCTGGGAGGATTCCCCTGGATTGCAGGCCCGATTTCAATTTTTATAGCCATTGAAAACGGTGCAGATTTTGCAGCTTCAACGGTGCCATCCGCTTTGATGGGTTCAATCGGTACAACTTTTTTTGCTTTGATTTATTCAATAGCGGCACCAAGAATGCATTGGCTGCCGGCTTTGCTACTCAGTTATGTAGCTTTCTTTATTGTTGCGCTCGCTTCATTGGGACGCACGCCATCACTTCCTTTTGCCGTAGCTTTAAATTTGATTGTATTGACAGGCGTCTTGTATATTTTTCCAAAACCAAAAGACAAACCCGAATATAAAAAACATCCGGTTTATGACATTCCGTTAAGAATGTTTGTCGCGACTTTGTTTGTGGTTTTACTAACCCAGCTTGCAGAGAAGCTGGGTCCTACGTGGAGCGGGATTTTGACGCCATTTCCTATCATGACTTCTACCTTAGCCGTCTTTACGCATATACAACAGGGTTCGCAGGCAACGGCCAGAATTCTTTACGGACTTCTTTCGGCGAGTTATGGTTTTGTAATTTTCCTGATTGGCGTTTGGTGGCTGGTACCAATTATGCATGTTGGATTGGCATACGGAATCTTAGCCATTGTTACGATGTCTGTCAATGGGTTGGCGATTAGATTAATTAGACAACAGAGTTAGGGATTTTTTAAACCCGTTCCAGTTTCACCGGATATGTTTTCTTCGCATTCCACTGACAAACATAAATGTTTTTGTCCTGATCAATACAAACATCATGGCAGTGCATGAAAATCGGTTTGTCCTGCACCATGAGCTGCAATTTTCCATTCAAATATTCAGGTTTAGTACCGCCCGGATTGGAAATTACTTTATTGTTTTTATCCAGAATTGTTACAAAACCAGAATCTGGTGTTTGATTTAAATAGCGCAAACGTGACCAGCAAACTCCGGAATATAAAGTATCTCCATCAAAAACCGGCCGACAAACAAATGCACCCGGCAGGAAAATAGTCGACAGATATTTTCCATCCAATGTGAAACGTTTGAAAGCGTTATGTGCGCGTGAAGTAATCAGCAGGGTAGGATTTGCCTTGTCACGACTGTCAATTGCGATACCATGCGCAGTTGAAAATTGGCTGTCGCCATCACCCGGTCCACCGAATTTATCTATGAATTCACCTTTTGGGGTGTATCTTAAAATCCATTGTGAACCATATCCATCAGCGATATAAATCGTGCCGTCGGGACCAATTGCTGTTTCGGTTGGTTTAAAAGCATCTGCTTCTTTATATGCCCCAACTTTTGATGGATGTTCAATCGTCAAAAGAATTTTTCCTTTCAAATCTGTTTTGAAAACTTTTCCTATGTTCGGATCACACACGAAGAGGAATTCTTCTCCATTTGCATTCCAAAGCGTAAGTCCGTGCCCGCCGGGAAAATCGTGGCCCCAGCTATCCAATAATTTACCGGAACGATCGTAAATCAAAATATTATTTTTAACCTCATCACCCACCATGATTAAACGCCCCTTGCTATCCTCAACCATTTCATGACAGTTATTGATAGGAAATTTGGAAGCATCCAGATTTCCCCAGCCCTGATGAACCCGGTAACGGTGTGTTCCATGGCCTATTATTTCTCCATCCGCCTTTGGTTTGGCGTGAAGAATATAAAATGGTTTGAAAGTAAGTGCTGCTGCGGTAACAGCTGCAACTTTGGCGAATTGGCGGCGGGAATGGTTGTCGTTCATGAAAAGAGGTTTTTCAAGAAAAGACGGTGAGGTTAATTTTCTATCTATTTTATATAAAAAAGACCTTGCAAGTTTATGATTGCAAGGTCTTGGATTCCTTGTTAGGTATAATGAATTTGGGAGAATTGTTATGTCACCCTTTCAGGGTTTGGTTTATTGATAATTCAGCCACTTCTATAATAATGTCATCCTTTCAGGATTGGTGGATATTAGAAATCCCTGACAAAACTCGGTTATGAATTTCCGGAATAGCGTTTTCCGTAGCGGTTCAGCCAGTCCATTAATTTATTTACATCCTGCATTTTAAATAATTCACTACCCGCATTCATTGTAGCAGCTGATCCGCAGGCAACACCCATACGAACTGCTTCACGTAAAGATTTTCCCTGAGAAAGCGTCCATACAATTCCGGCTACCATACTATCTCCGGCACCAACTGCACTTTTTTTCTTAACCGGTGGCGCAGGAATATGTTCAACCTGATCTTCTGTAACAAGCATCGCACCCATCGCACCCATGGAAACAACTACAACTTCACATTGATTACGGATAATCAACGCACGGGCCGCATCATCCACATCATCCATTTCCAGTTTGTCAACACCAACAAGCTGACTTAGCTCGGTAATATTTGGTTTCAACAAATATACCCCTGCTTCTGTGGCAGATTTAAGCGCATCTCCCGAGGCATCTGCAATGAATCTTGCACCTTGCTGATGGGCAATTTTTGCAATTTGTCCGTAAAAATCGTCAGGAGCGCCAGGCGGCAAACTTCCGCTGGCTATGATATAGGAAGGTTTTGGATCAAATTCTTCAATAGTTTCCAGAATAGACCGGACTTCGGTTGGCATCAATTCTGAACCCGGAACACCAAAGCGATACTGAAAACCGGTACTGGTTTCCAGAACGTGGAAATTTTCACGAGTCCATTGTTTTGTTTCAATAACGAGCGTTTCTACGCCTTCACTTTTTACCAGTTTATGTAAACGTTGTCCGGTTGGACCGCCAATTGTGAAAATGGCGATAGGATTTCCGCCCAGCCGGTGAATGGCTTTTGCTACATTAATTCCACCTCCGCCAGCTTCAAAATTAGGCGTATCACAACGCAGCTTATTTTCCGGGACTATGCGATCCACGTTCGCACTTTTGTCCAGAGCCGGGTTAATGGTTAGTGTTACAATCGGTCCGGTAGCCATATTTTTGGTAGTAAATTTATATTAAATAGAAACCAGTTGTTAATAATGCATTTATATGAACCAAATTACGATAATATAAACAGAAAAGTAACCGTCGATTCCTCCATTTTCTTTTACAAAATTGTCATCAGCACAATTTCGGGTATTAGCCTTCCGTCAGATTCCAGCCGCCATCAACGGTCAGCGTCTGACCTGTTGTGAATTTTGAATATTCAGACATAAAGTAAACAGCCGCTCCATCAAGATCTGCCGGTAAACCAAAACGTCCTCCGTTCAATGTTTGTTTGGCACTGATAAACTCTTCAATTTGTAAGTCTTTGTTCTCCGGATTTTCAATAATAGAAGGGGCAATGACGTTGATCCGGATATTATTTGGCGCATAAGTCGCAGCGATCGATCGTGAAAATCCAATTACGGCAGATTTTGCTGTTGCATAAGCGTGCGCAGAAAAATGTCCGGGAAAAGGAGTGAAATCAAGTGCAGAACTCATATTTAAAATGGCACCGCTTTTTCCCATACCTAGAAATGTCTGAACGGCAGCCTGATTCGATAGCATAAGCGAAGTCAGATTTAAATCAAGCGTATTGTTCCAGGCACTTAATGTTAGTTGATGCAACGGACCGTCACCATATTTTTTTCCGCTGCCACCGGCAACGTGATAAAGTCCATCGAAACTTCCAAATTCACGAATACACAATTGTATTGCTTCCAAAGAAGTATTCGGCTGCGTGGCGTCACCTTGCTTGGCGCGGGCCTGACTTCCTAACTGTAATTCCGCTACCAGGCAATTTTCCGGATTCCTCCCTACCACTACCACATTTGCGCCATGCTTTACAAAAGCCTTGGCCGCAGAAAATCCCAAACCCGTTGTACCTCCGATAATTACGATTGCTTTATTTGTCAGCCAGTTTTCCATACGTTCCATTTTTTATGCAAAATAGAACTATTACCATAGAATTTAAAATAAAAAGCACCTTGTCGCTCTGAAAACAGAAACAACAAGGTGCTTTTATTTTAACTATAAATCGTAAGTCTATGCTACCGAACGAAGCAAAGACATCGATGATTTGCTGAATTTTTCCTGAGCATAATCCAGTGTCATGGTAAATTCCTTCACATCTTTTTGTGATGGTAGATCAAACATGGCATCGGTCATAATGGATTCACAAATGGCACGAAGTCCACGTGCACCCAGTTTACAAAGCATAGCCTGATCTACAATAAAATCAAGAACTTCTTCTGTAAAGTGAAGTGTAATACCTTCCATTGCGAAAAGTTTGCTGTATTGTTTTACCAAAGCATTTTTTGGTTCAGTCAAAATACGGCGCAAAGTTTCACGATCAAGCGGATCCAAATGCGTTAGCACCGGAAGACGACCGATCAATTCAGGAATTAAACCGAAAGATTTCAAATCCTGAGCTGTTACATAACGCATTAAATTACCTTTATCAAAAATTTCGATGATACGGTTATCACCCGAAAATCCGATTGGACGCGTATTGATACGTTTGGCAATATGGCGTTCAATACCATCAAATGCGCCTCCGCAAATAAAAAGAATATTTTCAGTATTGATCGTAATCATTTTCTGGTCCGGGTGTTTACGACCTCCTTGCGGCGGAACGTTAACCGAAGAACCTTCCAATAATTTCAGAAGCGCCTGCTGAACACCTTCACCGCTTACATCACGGGTAATAGATGGATTGTCCGATTTGCGGGCAATTTTATCCATTTCATCAATGTAAACAATTCCTCTTTCTGCTGCTTCAACATTGTAATCAGCTGCCTGCAAAAGACGTGTCAGAATCGTTTCAACATCTTCTCCAACATAACCTGCTTCCGTTACAACGGTTGCATCTGCAATACAAAAAGGTACCTGAAGAATTCTTGCAATGGATTTTGCAAGATAAGTTTTACCAGTTCCGGTTTCGCCAACCATGATAATGTTTGATTTTTCAATCACAACATCGTCGTCGGTAGCTACCTGGTTAAGACGTTTGTAATGGTTGTAAACTGCCACAGCAAGCGAACGCTTGGCATCATCCTGTCCTATCACATATTGTTCAAGAAAACGTTTGATCTCTGTTGGAGGAATCGATTTAAGTTTTGGCAACTTCGTTTTCTTATCTTTTTTATCGTCTTTGGAATTTAGCTCTTCGGTAATAACCTGATACCCCTGTGCAATACAATGATTGCAAATGTGGGCATCAATACCTGAGAGTAAAAGTTCTACTTCATTTTTTTTGCGTCCGCAAAACGAACAACTTACTTGTGCCATCGGTGAATGTATACAGTTATTGAATTACTTGGTTAAGCACATACCAGCATTTCGGTAATGTGAGAATCACTATGATAGAATATGGGTTTATAACAAAAGGATCAGACGCATTGTTCAAAAGACTGAATTGCTGTTAAATGCTTTCAACAATACGGGTTAATAATACTTGAAATAAATCGTGCCACAATAACAAAGCAGAAAAAATTCGCAGTGAATGACTTTACTTTAACGCATTGAAATATAATGATTCCGTAAAGTTCGGGCTTTTTAAACTTGTTACAAAATCCAGTTTGCACTAGAAAAGAAAAACCACCCGAAAATTACTTAACGGGTGGTTTTTCCTAGTAAGATATTTTGAAAACTTATTTATCGCGCGTCAAAACTTCGTCGATAAGTCCATATTCTTTTGCTTCATAAGCGCGTAACCATTTGTCACGATCCGAGTCAAGACCGATTTGCTCAGCAGTTTGTCCTGTATGGTTTGCAAGGATTTCGTAAAGTTCATGACGAAGTTTTACGATTTCACGGGTTGTAATTTCAATGTCAACCGATGTTCCCTGTGCTCCGCCGGATGGCTGGTGAATCATCACACGCGCATGAGGAAGTGCAGAACGTTTTCCTGCTGCTCCGCCTGCAAGCAATACTGCACCCATAGAAGCGGCAAGACTTGTACAAACCGTTGCAACGTCCGGACGAACATATTGCATGGTGTCATAAATACCCAGACCTGCATAAACAGATCCACCAGGACTGTTGATATACATAAGGATATCTTTTTTAGGATCAGCTGATTCCAAAAACAACAACTGAGCAACAATTATATTAGCAATATTATCATCAACACCAGTTCCCATAAAGATGATACGATCCGCCATTAATCTTGAAAATACATCCACTTCACGAAAGTTCATCGGACGCTCTTCAATTACCGAACGGGTCATGTTTTCAACAGTGTGGTTCATATAACCGTCAACTGTAAGGCCACTCATCCCAAGATGGTGAACGGCATATTTTCTAAATTCATTTCCGTGATTCATGAATAAACTTTAATTTAAAAATAATATGTAATGGATAGAGTACATCTTTTAAAGAACAAAAAGCCGCACTGCTTAGTTTCGAATATGAAAAAGCTGATTTCTTTCTTTGTCCTTCACAAAATTGATTATTTCCATGAATAATCCTTGTCTGTTTCGGTTATAATTTATCGAAAATTGCGAGAAGCGATTCATTGAATGCTTTTTAACTTGCAATTGTTATCTGTCAAAAGCCAATAATACGAGTAAAATTTAGTCTTTCAGAAAATCAGTATTAAAATTTATTCTGTCGATCAGACTATGAGCAATACGAACAACCCATCAGAAAAAATACGGCAGCTGCGTCTGCAAAAAGATTTGTCGCAGGAAAATATGGCTGACATGCTCGGACTTTCCACGACAGCCTATGGCGATATGGAAAGAGGAAGGACAGAACTTTCCTTTTCGCGCCTGGAAAATATTGCTAAACTATTGGATGTTTCTCTGCCTGAACTTTTGGGTTTTGAATCAAAAACGCTTTCAGAAACAGAATGGCTTCGTCAGGAAAATGAAAGGTTATTGTCTGCTAACGCCAAACTGCAAAACGAGCTGGATCTGTGGAAGAAAAGATTTGGGTCTTTGGTGACTTTGGAAATTGGGAGACAGGTACAGCAGCATCGGGAACCGATTGGGTTTTGATATATTTACTATATAATTGATTACAAGTCTATTATAAAGGCTAAATTTGTGTCTTTACAAACCTAACCACAATTTGATATGGAAAAGCATATAAAATTTGATAAGCCGATTCCGGAAACGATCAAGAAGGCATTAAAGGAAAAACGATAATGGCGAGAAAAAGTCCAGTCGGGAGAAATTAAATTGAGTCCATCTGAAAAAGTTTCATAATCGAGGCTATGTTAAGTGACGGAACATAGAACAAGAAGCCGGCAGCAGTTTTGAGAAAGTTCTTGGTTTTTTACAAGAGCGCGCACTTTTTCCACCTCGTTATCATTAAATTCACCAGTTTTTGATTGATCACTCGTTTGCTTTATCTTACGAATATATTTAAGACAGAAATCTATATATGTTCAAACTTTCAAAGCTCCTTACAAAGACCGGGATGATCGTTGCTTCGGGCATTTTAGTGATTGTGTTTATAATTTTTTTATGGGGTTTCCTGTCAGCAGAGTCATTCAATTGGAATGATTTCGGAATGTTTATGCTCATATTCACAGGTGTCTCGTTAATTTTTTGGGCAGTTTTTAAAATCTTCCGGATGATTAACAGTCTTGGGGATGAGCAGTGATTGGCGAGCTAGTATGCTTTTTCCATCAACAATCTCGATTCTTAAATAACGTCCGTTTCCTAAGACCGGAGCCGGCCGTGATTTGACTGCCTAAAATGATTCAAAAACTGTATCATTTTGTCATTTCACAAATCAAAATATCGTTTTAATAATTGCCCTAAATTAGTGAGACTAAATTACCTTTCACATTTATTCCGGATCTTCTGGAGCCGGAAGTAGCGATTGTTCTTTTAAGCTAGAACCTTCCACGGCAGCTTTACCAACGCGAATTATAGCCACAAAATAAACGAGGTCAACTTTCGAAAAAGTTGACCTCGTTTATTTTATCAAAATGAATTACTTAAAAACTAAGCAACCTCACCTTTTGCAAGTTTTTCGAATTCAGCAACATCGATTGTCTGCTCATCCGTAGCAACCTGGCTGCGAACGATATCGATGATTTTGTTATCAAAAACCTGATTGAAAATCTGAGAATAGTTGTCACGTTCTTTGTCTGCAAGGTAACCTTGTGCAACGCGGTCGATCGTATCGCCCATGCTGTCGTCGTCACCGTACATGCCAAACTGTCCGCGAACCATTTGTTTTGTGAATTCAAGGATTTCAGGATATTCCACCTTCACGCCCTGAGCATCAGCAATTTTATTTTTAATCAGGCTCAATTTCAATGATTTCTGGAAATCTTCGAATTGTTCCTCGATTTGCTCACGTGTGAATTTGCCTTCGTTGGTGCGTTCCAGCCAATCTTTAAGGAAATCTCCAGGAAGATCGATTTGGATAGAATCAATTAAAGCAGTTTCAAGATCACGACGAAGCAATGCTTCTGTTTCGCGCTCGTAGTTTCCTTTAATTACTTCCGTAACTTTCTCATTGAAAACTTCTTCGCTGTCAGCTACGCCTGGTCCAAGTACTTTATCAAAAAATTCCTGGTTAACCTCTGCTGGTGCAGAACGTGTGATGTCTTCAACGATCAAAGTATAGTCACCCGAAAGTTCACCGATATCTTCTTTTTTCTTGCCAGTAACGTGCGCAATCGCAGACTGGTCAGCAAAAGTATTCTGAATATCAAAAGTTACTACGTCGTCTTTTTTCAAGCCAATGAATTTAGCCTGATTTTCTTCCGCAACCTGTTTTGTAGGGATAGCAGTACGTGTTGTAAATTCAGTAGATTCCTGTTTCAATTCACCAAAAACCATATCACCCAATTCACTTACTTCCGGGTGGATGCTATCAGCAAATCTTTCACGAAGACTGTCAACAGTTTTTGTCAATTCGTTTTCGTCAGTTTGGATCGTATAACGTTTTACAGCCGGAATTTCAGAAAGATTAACTTCGAAATCAGTTGCAACACCAAGGTCATAGCTAAATTCGAAATCGCCTGGTTTGTCCCAGTTTGCTTCTTCTGCTTTTTCGCGATTAGGGATTGGATCCCCAACAACCTGTAATTTATTTTCGCGGATATAAGTGCTTACTGCATTGCTCAAAAGACTGTTCACTTCGTCAACCAATATGCTTTTTCCATACATGCGCTGGATTACATGGCATGGTACTTTGCCAGGACGAAAGCCTTTTAAATTCACACGTTTGGAATAATCCTTGATAGATTTATCAACTTTTGGCTGATAATCATCTTTGGTTAGCGTAACTTTAAGAGAGGCCAGTGTTGGCGAATTCTTCTCTAATAAAACTTCCATGCTTATTGCTATTAGTAAATGTGCTTTTTTAGGTAAAACGCAAAACAAAAATGCCCTCAAAACAGTGTCCTGAGGGCATTTGACGGGTTAATTCGGAGCAATTCATCTTCTTATTCAGATAGGAAATATGACGCCCCGTCAATCCCTTGTTAGTTGTACGGGCGGAGGGAATCGAACCCCCACGCCTTGCGGCACTAGATCCTAAGTCTAGCACGTCTACCAGTTCCGCCACGCCCGCTCTTATTTCTTCGTCCCAATCTTCAACCCTTGTCGTTGGTTGGGAGTGCAAAGGTAGCAAAGTTTGTTTTAGATATGCAAACTTTTGGAAAAATATTTTTGAAAAATTTATTTTGTTGAATAATGTCGCTAAAATTTGTTATTTTGGTGAAGCGTACTAATTACTATTAAGCATTGGAGCAACTCGTTGAAACCCTGAGCATAGATCTGGAGCAGGAGCGTAAGGATATCCTTAAAAAATATCGCAGGTTGTTACGAACAGCCAAGCCGTTTTTGAAGGACAATGATGCAAAATTAATCAAGAAAGCCTTTTATACATCTGTCGAAGCGCATAAGGACATGCGCCGCCGGTCAGGTGAACCGTACATTTATCATCCGCTTGCAGTAGCACAAATTGTTGTAGAGGAGATTGGATTGGGTACGACCGGCATCGTTTCCGCATTATTACATGATGTGGTTGAGGATACGGATATGCGTATTGAGGATATCGACCGGTTATTTGGAAAGAAAGTCGCCAAGATTATTGACGGACTCACCAAAATCTCGGGAAGGTTTGAATACGGAACTTCACAGCAAGCTGAGAATTTCCGTAAAATGCTGCTTACACTTTCCGATGACGTTCGTGTAATTCTGGTAAAACTGGCAGATCGTTTGCATAACATGCGGACGCTGGACAGTATGCCGCGTGACAAACAGTTGAAAATCGCTTCGGAAACTATTTTTATATATGCTCCGCTTGCACACAGACTTGGACTTTACAGTATCAAATCTGAGCTGGAAGAATTGTATCTGAAATATACCGAGCCACAGGAATACCGCGCGATTTCCAGAAAACTTAGAGAGACGAAAAGTTCTCGTGATCGTTTTATTTCTAAATTCACAGAGCCGATTGCAGAAGATCTTGAAAAAGCAGGTTTAAATTATATCATCAAAGGAAGGCCAAAATCGATTTACTCGATCTGGAATAAAATGCGCAAGCAGAATAAACCTTTTGAAGAGATTTATGATTTATTCGCAATCCGTATCGTTTTGGAATCCCCACAGGAAGGTGATCGTGAAAAAGCACTTTGCTGGCAGGCATATTCTATCGTTACGGATCACTACAAACCCAACCCGGACCGACTGAAAGATTTCCTGAGCACGCCTCGTGCAAATGGTTATCAATCGCTACACTCCACAGTTATGAGTAAAAGCGGTCAGTGGGTGGAAGTGCAGATCCGGACTTCACGCATGGATGAAATCGCTGAAAAGGGATATGCTGCGCACTGGAAATATAAAGGAAATGATACCAAGGTTCGTGGAAATATTGAACAATGGATCAGTCAGGTAAGGGAAACTTTGGAAACTGGTTCAGGAGATAAAACCGCTGCGATTGAGTTTCTGGATGAATTCAGAACCAATCTTTTCAATGAGGAAGTTTTTGTTTTTACTCCAAAAGGAGAATTGAAAGTATTGCAAAGCGGTGCTACGGCGCTGGATTTTGCTTTTGATATACACTCGGAAGTGGGCGTGCATTGCATGGCCGCCAAAGTAGGAGGGATTCTGGTTCCGATCAGTTATGTGCTGAGCAATGGTGACCAGATTGAAATCATTACTTCAAACAAACAAAAACCGACAGAAGACTGGCTGCGGATTGTAAGAACTTCAAAAGCGCGTGCCAGAATAAAAGATTTCTTAAAAGAGGATAACAAACGTTATGAAACGGATGGACGTCAGCTGGTTGAGAAAAAATTAAAAGTGCTTGGTATTGAGCTGACAGCAGAAGTTGTTAATCAGTTACGTGCATTTTTCGAAAGTAAAACAGCTGCTGATTTCTTTTATAAAATCGGAAAAGGATATATTCAGCTTGATGAATTAAAAAGATTTAAGCGGGATAAAGAGGCAAAAGAACGGAAAGCAGTGACAACGGCGGTAATTCCTCCTGTTGAAGGTGCGGACGGAAAAGCGTATACCAAGCTTCTGAAAAATCTTCATGGCGACCGGGTTGACAGTGATACATTGTTGATCGGGGATGACATGGATAAAATTGATTACAAACTCGCTCCCTGTTGCAATCCGATTGCAGGCGACGACGTTTTTGGTTTTGTGACGATCAATGAAGGCATAAAAATTCATAGAACGACCTGTCCAAATGCGGCCGAACTGATGTCCAAACATGGAAACAGGATTATCAAAGCGAAATGGGAATCAAATAAAGACGAAGCTTTTCTGGCCGGACTTTACATTTCCGGAACGGACCGTGTTGGATTGATAAATGATGTGACCAGAATAATTTCCAACGAGCTGCACATCAACATGCGTGGGTTAACAATTGATACAAAAGATGGGGTTTTCAATGGAGATATCAGGCTTTATGTGCAGGATACCCGCCATTTGGATATTTTGATCAGTAAACTGGAACAGGTTGAAGGTGTTTATAATGTGCAAAGATTTGATACCAACCTGACAGGAAGCGTTTAAATATTGAACCATTATTCGTATGACTTGTTAATCAATTGGTTTATATAGTAAGATTGCCAGAGTAGCAGGCAATACCTGAAAGCTTCAAATGACAACCGCAGCATAATTACTACTGTGATTTAAGAAAAAAAGCACGTAATTTGCGCAAGATTTTCAAAAGATATGCCACAAGCCAGCAAACCAAATTTTGAAGCCGCCAAGAAAATTCTTACGGCTTACCTTGAAAATAAAGGACTTCGCAAGACCCCTGAAAGGTTTGCGATATTGGAAGAAATCTATACCCGTGAAGATCACTTTGATGTGGATGAGCTTTACATCAGCATGAAAAACAAACGTTATCGTGTGAGTAGGGCAACGGTGTATAACACATTAGACGTACTTGTAGATTGTGATTTGGTAACCAAACACCAGTTTGGAAAAAACCTGGCACAATTCGAAAAATCGTACGGAAACAAGCAGCATGATCATTTGATTTGTACGGACTGTCACAAAGTAATGGAGTTTTGTGATCCGAGAATTCAGTCCATCCAGAATATGGTGGGTGAAATGCTAAATTTCAGTGTACTTCATCATTCGCTTATTTTTTACGGCAACTGTACGAAAGAAAATTGCCAGAACAGAAAAGAGCATACGGAGGAAGTCGCAGTCGGACACGAAATAAGAGAATAGTATCGATGAGGCGTAACAGACATTTTATGGTTTGTTACGCCTTGTCATTTTAGCAAATAATAGTTTTTAATAACCATTTATTGGATGAAAGTTGACGTATTGCTTGGTCTCCAGTGGGGAGATGAAGGTAAGGGTAAAATCGTGGATGTACTTGCACCACGTTATCAGGTAGTAGCAAGATTCCAGGGCGGTCCTAACGCAGGACACACTTTGGAATTTGATGGTATTAAGCATGTTTTGCACCAGATTCCATCCGGTATTTTCCGTAGCGATATCCAGAATATAATCGGTAACGGTGTAGTTTTGGATGCTATTGTTTTTAAAAGAGAAGTTGAAAACCTGGCAAAATACAATTTGGATTTGGCCGGTAATTTGTTCGTTTCAAAAAAAGCGTCACTTATTTTGCCAACGCATGCGTTGCTTGATGCTGCTTATGAACGTTCAAAAGGCGATTCAAAAATCGGTTCAACACTTCGTGGAATCGGACCGACTTATCAGGATAAAATTGCACGTTTAGGACTTCGTGTTGGTGATGTTTTGTCTCCTAATTTTGCTGATAAATACAAAAAACTTGTTGATGCTCACAAAGTTATTCTTGACTTTTACTCTTTCGATTACGCATCGGTTCTTCCTCAGGCAGAGGAAAATTTCTTTGCTGCGATTGAATTCATGAAGCAGTTCACAATGGTTGATAGTGAGTACGTTATCAACGAGGCGATTGCAGAAGGAAAAACAGTTTTGGCAGAAGGAGCACAAGGTTCTTTGCTTGATATTGATTTTGGATCATATCCTTTTGTTACAAGTTCTACAACAATGGCTGCTGGTGCTTGTACTGGTCTTGGTATTGCGCCAAGTGCTGTTGGTGAAGTTTTTGGTATTTTCAAAGCTTATTGCACACGTGTAGGAAGCGGTCCTTTTCCAACTGAATTGCTCGAGGAAACGGGTGAGAAAATGAGACAGGAAGGCCGTGAATTTGGAGCTACTACTGGTCGTCCGCGTCGTTGTGGATGGTTGGATCTGCCAGCTTTGAAATATGCAATTATGATCAACGGCGTTACACAGCTGATCATGATGAAAGTTGACGTTCTTACAATTTTTGATACAATCCGTATTTGTACACAATATCGTTTGGCAGACGGAACTTTGACCGATCAGCTTCCATACGATTTGTGTGATGATACGGTTGAACCGGTTTACAAAGATTTTGCAGGATGGCAGCAGTCGCTTGACGGAATTCGTGATTTCGATGCGATTCCTGAGCAATTACTGACTTATGTGAAATTCCTTGAAGCTGAACTGGGATTGCCAATCACATTTATTTCAACAGGTCCTGATCGCGAGGCCTTGATTACTCGTGAGACTTCGGCTCTTTTGAATTAAGATAAAAATATAGAAAATAAAAAACCGCTTGAAACATATGTTTCAAGCGGTTTTTTATCTGTCAGGTATCGTAAATATTTTTGTCACTTTATTCTAAAAGTGACAAAACATCTTCCCGTGAAAGGGATTTGATAAAACCATCCTCATTTGAAATCAAATCATCAGCCAGCTGTTTTTTCGTTTTCTGTAAGGCCAGAATCTTTTCTTCAACCGAATTTTTAGTAATAAATTTATAAGTGAAAACAGTTCTGTCCTGACCAATTCTGTGTGCTCTGTCAACAGCCTGTGCTTCAATAGCCGGATTCCACCAGGGATCCAGAATAAATACATAATCCGCTGCCGTAAGATTCAGTCCTAATCCACCAGCCTTTAAAGAAATAAGGAATATTTTAACGCTTTCGTTATTCTGAAAGTTTTCAACTTCTGCCTGGCGATCTCTGGTGGAGCCATCGAGATATGCGTAAGTCGTATTTTCTTTATCCAGATAAGCACGGAATAAATCAAGATGTTTGATGTATTGACTGAATATCAATATTTTATGATTTTCACTGATAGCAGTTTCCATTTTATGAAGCACATCTTCAAACTTGCCTGAACCGTCGGTATATTCCGGATCAACCATTTTTGGATGATTGGCCAATTGTCTCAGTTTGGTAAGGCCTTGCAAAACAACAAGCTGTGATTTATTTATTCCGTCCGAATCTATACTTTGTAAAATCAGATTTCTGTAATAAGCTTTGGCTTCTTCATAAGCTTTTTCCTGCTCTTCCGACATTTCGCAATACTGGATACTTTCCACTTTCGCCGGAAGGTCCGTTGCAACCTGTGATTTGTGCCGACGAAGGATAAAGGGTTTTATCAGATTATAAAGCCGTTTGGATTTATCTTCATCGTTTTTCTTTTCAATGGGAATTTGAAATTCATCCCGGAAAAAAGTCTGGCTTCCTAAAAGTCCCGGATTAACAAACGACATTTGAGACCAAAGATCCATCGTGCTATTTTCAATTGGAGTACCGGTCAGTATAAGCCGATTTGCCGAATTAAGTTTTCGAACTGCTTTTGTGATGATGGAACCAGGATTTTTGATCGCCTGAGATTCGTCAAGGATTACATAGTTAAAACGGAATGACTGGATAAAATCAATATCCAGCCTGACAATGCCATAAGAAGTTAGGATCAAATCAAAACCTTCAAATTGTTTGGTATCTTTTTCACGGTAAGTACCCGTGTAAAACATCACTTTTAGTTTTGGCGTAAATCTTTTCGCTTCAAGCGCCCAGTTGTACAAAAGCGAAGTTGGCATAATTAAAAGAGAAGGCTCTTTAATTCCAGCTTCTTTTTGCGATTGTAGGAAAGCAAGTGTTTGTACGGTTTTCCCCAAACCCATATCATCTGCAAGACAGCCTCCAAACCGATATTGATTTAAAAATTGCAGCCAGTCGTAACCTGCTTTTTGATATGGACGAAGCGTGCCTTTGAAATGTTTCGGAGCTTCACTCGGATCAATCTGATTAAAATCACGAAGTCTTTCAAGCTTATGACTAATGATAGCCGTAGCCAGACTTTCTTCTTTCAATTCCTGCACAAGCGCCAGATGATGCATGCGCAAACGGATTCCGTCGGTATCATGGTCATGTTCAGAAAACGCAAAAAGCTCTGAATATTTTGTAAACCACCATTCCGGAATTACAGCAATTTCGCCGTTAGGCAGTGTAAATTCCTTTTTTTGATGCAGAATATAATTCCTTAACTGAATAAATGAGATCTCAAATTCGCCAAACTGAACTTTGGCATTAATATCAAACCAATCGCGGCCTTCCTCAATTGAAACATCCAAAGATGAATATCCCAGAAAATATCTTTTCGCATCGGCATTGTTCTGACGAAGAATAAAACCATGTTCAGATAATGTTTTGGCCTTACTTTGGAGCCAGCCAAAGGCTTCTGATTTTTGTAATAATATATGACCGTCTTTTATAGCCAGCCCCCATTCTTTTAGTTGATTAAGGTTATGCCGTTCAACAGGAATATCTCGTTTTACTTTGTAAAAAATATAATCTTCATCCTTTTTGTCAAGAAAAACACTGGATGGATAGGCAAAGCTGTCAAACGGAAAAGTATAATGACCGTACTGAAAAGCAATGCCAAAAGAAACTTCACCGTCCTCAGTATCCGCTGCAATAGAATCATCCATTCCGGCTTCTGAAAGAAGAAGGGCAGGGGCGATTTTACTTTTTACACTAACATCAGCAATAGTAAGAATTGGTTTTGGTGCTGTTGATATATTTCTGATGTCAAAACCTTTGGAAATTACATCGTAGGAAGCGATCAACGGTGCAACAAAACGCTCGTAATACTGCTCTTCCATTTTTCTTGGAATAGCAATGAATTTCTTGGCCAGAAAAGGTCTAATCTTTTTGCCGTCAACATTTCCCTCAAAATGATATAAATGACCATCTACAACCAGCCAGGCCGGTTCTTCACAAAGTATGATGGCATTTTTATATTGAAAATCAAGCTTTTGCTGTTTGTGTCTGATTGTCGGAAAATAATGCGTATTGTCTTCGTTCCGCATAAAATAAAAACGGATCGTTGCTTTCTCTTTTTCCCATTCTACACGCTTCCAAAGGGGATTTCCATCACTTCCCATAATAAAGATTTCCTTACCGGAAAGCTTTTCCAGAATATGTGCCTTGCTGTTTTCCAGATAAGCGGTGATAGCATCCTGAACTACCTTATCTCCTTTTTGAGGATCATAAATTTTCAGGAAAAAATCAACCGGGGAAAGTTTTTTTGTATTGAATTTCTTTAAAATGGTATCCTGCTGAATATCATCAACCAGACTTACAAGCTCGAAATCTGTCGCATCAAGTCCTGATCTAAATTCCTCAATGTTTTTGGAAGAAATGTTTTGTATTTGAAAAGAAAACTCGCCCTGGCTGTTCAGCTGGACTACAAAAGACTCGAAGATATAGCCAAGATATTCGTGATCCAGAATGGAATATATAATCTTAAAGGGTTCATTTGGAGATACTTTCATGGCATTCAGTTCACAAAACGATGATGCAGCGTTCAAAAGCTATCCATTTACCAGATAGTTCGCTCCGTTGGAATTTGAAAAATATCAAATATAGGATAAAGAGGAGCAAAAAAAAAGACTTCCTTTTGGGAAGTTCTTCAATATAGTAATATAACACCGGTGACGCCTTATGATAAAAAATTTAAGAACCAAAAAGAATAATAGCGATCTTTTGTAAAAAATGGAAGTTGTACCGTGCTGAAATCGTTAGACTCCACAAATTCCGTAGAATAGGGATGACAACTGGGAAACTAATTCGATATTTCATTATCGTGTACTGTCTTCATAAATAGGCTCTTAGATTTAATAATACCTTAAAGTCCTTCCTGGAATCTGGGCTGGAATGCTGGCAATCTGGAAAAGCGGCTCGGCGAAGTTCAGAGCCTGGAAAAAAGCAAGTCGGCAGAACTAAGTTTGGCAAGGCAGCGGAAGAGAGGATTGAGTATTTGATGCCATAGTTGAAATTTTAGTAACAAACAATTTTTCACTGCCATACAAATTAGTTGGTAAGGCAGTGAAATAAATAACGCGTAGGTGTCGGTAGCAAAGCTGATCTCAGTTGTATATGCCACACTCTGGCATTTGATTAAGGCCAGCACGGCTTTAATCCTGCGGCTGTAAAGCGGCCACAAAGTCTCTTTTTGCTAAAAAAATAAGCCGAACCCAGTTGTATATGCCCTAAGGGACATTTGATGAAACTATCTGAGTTTCATCCTTCGGCTTTACAAGCAGCCTCTAAATTTTACTATTCCACGATCACCGTAATACCCGCGCCGGCGGCTTTACGCTCAATCTTTTGTTTTAACCCTCCGTAACCCCAGTTACGAAAAAGAAAGGAGTCCTGTGAGGCCTGCGCTTCTTTTTCCTGTTGATCCACCAGAAGCAGTGTCGCTGCTTGGTTTTTCACACAAAGGTCAATTAAGCGCTTGCTATATACGTGCTGCTTTTGGTTTACGTACCGTTTCTCTGCATTTTGCAGATTTTCGATCGTGTTTTCTTTAAGTCTCTTTTTGGTTTGGCTATTCATAAAGGACATGGCATTTTGCTTCCTTTGAATGGCTGCCTGAATGGAAAGTCTTTTGTAAAGGAATTCGTCTTTGTTCCCAATAGTGTACCGGGCTTTGCCAATGGTCAGCGTAATTGGGTAATCCAATGAAAGTGAAGCTTCCGCGACGATATTTTCATTAAGCAGGTGGACCGGATTTTCTGACTCGAAAACAGCTAACATAAAGATCTTACCTTTTTCAAGTACGAGTGAGCTGGTGCAAAGCTTGATTTCCTTTTTTACAAGGCGATGCAGTAAGTTCTTCTTATCGGAGAAATCCTTTCCCAGGTATGTTTTAAACTGGATATCAAAGAGTTTGAAATGAAAGATATGACCACCTTCAGCAGCTATCAGCAATTTTAGATCAGTTCCTTTAAATGGTATTGGTAAATCTTTTTTAAAATTAGGTAGTGTTTTTTCTCCTGTTATATAAGAAACCAAATTTGTATTGAAGGTGCTTACCAAGGTGCTGTTCAGCGAGCTCATAATATGCATAGGGATGCTGCCCTTGAAGTTTCTGGCTAGTATTTGATAAGTGGTGTTCATTCGGGAAGTTGCAAGAATACCATTCTCATCTAATTTAACATTGACAAGTTTGACTTTTGCTTCATCCGTTAGGTAAATAATTTCCTTGATTTGGTGCTGCACAAAGTGATGGGTGAAAATCAGGTTCGATGCTTTAAAACAGATGTAGCGCCAGTCGTACAAAGTTTTAAAAACATGTGACTTATAATCTGGATCCTCGCTGTCGATTTTCAGCTGGATTTTCCGGGTGAAAAATAGCTTTTCCATATCTATAAGTGGTTATCATGCTAAAACCGGTTATTTGACTTTTGAACGGATTGACTTTGCAGTAATTGATGCGCCTTAATATAATGCTGTTGGACCTGGGTCTGGGGAAGTCCTAATTTATTTGCAATTTCCCTGAAGGACAACTTATGGTTTTTTCTAAGGTCGTAGATCTTTGACTGTTGAGGATCTAAAATTCCTGTTTGGAGGTTGATGCCTTTTACTGAATTATTTTTGATCTCCTTTTTTGATACATGGACTATGCTTTTAATCTGTTTGACACTTTTGCTAAGTTGTTCTGAAACATGGAAAATGCTTTTTCCTAACCGGTCTGCAATCTGTTTGTGCGTAAAGCCCTTTAGAAAATAGAGTGAAACGATTTGCCGTGACTCAGCAGAAAGATACTGCATACTTTCCGTGGTCATGTCTAGCTTCTTAATTTCTTCCTCCCAAGTTTCTTTATCATCTATCAGGTCTTCGAAATCACCAATTCTTTTATCAAGGTGGTCTACAAACAGCGTTTGTCCGTATATGGTATGACGAGACTTTTCAATATTCCGTAGAATCTGCCAGCGGAGATTCATACGAATGAATCTATAAATGTGGGGCAGGCTTTCCATTCTATGGCGGTTTGACCATGCTTTAAGATAGCATTCGTGAAGCAGACACGTTACTAGGAATTCGTCTCTAATCAGGTTTATACCAAAATGCTTTAGACTGTGAAAAGAATTTTGATAAACAAAGTTCATTGCACTTTCGTCGCCTCTTTTAAAAAGAGATAAGTACATAGAGCCTTTTTCAGTGTCAATTGATAGGTCCCTTAATCTCATAGCAGTTTCCGAATTAAAGTAGCGGTATTGCATCTTTTTGAAAGTGCGATGCCGGAACGGAGAATACAAATTAATACGATGCATTAGCAAAGCATTTTTCAATTTAATAATTGTTTAAAAAATTTGCTTAGTAATGACTAAGCACAAAACTAATGATCTTTTTTGTTCTTGCAAAGGATCATGGCAGAAAAAACCGATTTTGAAATTGCGGTAATTAACGAGGTTAGAAAAGTTCGGAAATCGAAGGGCTTTTCGCAGGACGATCTTGCCATGTTTCTAAATCTTAGCAGAGGTTTTATCGGTCAAATAGAAAGCCCAAAGTTTGCTAGTAAATACAATGTAAATCACTTGGGTATATTAGCGAAAGAGATGAATTGTTCTCCGAAGGATTTTATGCCAGATCTGTAGATTTTAATCTTCTAGAACAATTTATTTTGTCATGATTAATCTACCACTTTCATAATAAGGCTATATTCAGGATCAAGCTGAAACCTTTGGGGGGAATTTACGCATAAAGTTTAGTCAGCCTGAATAAGAAAAACGGAATATCTCTCACACCTCTTGAAGATGCCCTAAATGCCTTGATCTTTGCATTGAAGGATTCGGCAAATGCGTTTGTACTTTTGTTATTAAAGAAGTTTAAAATATTTAGATAATGCGTTTGAATAGACCTGGCAATAGTTTTAAATGAATCAAGACCGCAATCCTTAACAGTATTGTACCAAAGTGCGAGCCTTTTGAAAGCTTGCTCCTTTGATTTACAATTCCTGAAAATAGTCCCTAATCCTGTTGCCAGCTGGTAGGCCTGTTCAATTAACAGAATTCGAAAAGCAGTTTAGAACGCTGGACATGAGAAGCCGTCCACTTATCAGAACTCTTAAATAATAAATATCGACTTCAAACCAGCAACTGTTTCAATGTAGCGCCGTTGACAAGCGTTTCTTGTTTATATGGCAAACCGCTTGTTTAGCAGCTTCAATGCCCTGATTCTCCTGATCCAGGGCTTTCCAGCGGTGTTTTATTCTAATCTCCTGAACAGCATCAAACGCTAGTTTCTGAACATGGAAGCGATCAATTACCTTAGACTCTTTGGGAAAACACTGGCTCACGATCAATCCTATGTTGGCGGCCATGTCCAAAGTCACTTCGTGTACTTTGCAACGAACACGCCTAGGTATTTTTTGCAAAATTTCAATGACTGATGCGGCTTCTGTACCTTTCACCATGGCTAATAATGAGCCTTTTCGACCTCTTGCGGCCTTGTTAGTAACAATGGTATAAACTCTCCATTAGAAAGAGAGGTCTCATCGATACTTACATATGGACCTATGTTTTCTGGGTACAAAAGCCACTCAGCAGCATGCTCACGCTGGTTCCAATCTTTGTAATCGCTGATATGATTTTTGTACTGCTCTTGAAATTGCTTACCATCCACATGGAAATATTTACCTAGTTGTGAACAGCTTACAGGATAATTATCAATTCAGATCTTTTAAAAAATCCGCGAATTCCTTTGTCATTCGCGTTCCTTGCTGTACCACATTCCAATCTCTTCTTATAATCTCGCCAGTATCTTTGACTTCCCAGCGCCTACGCTTAATACAAAGTGTAACACGCTGATTACGAATTGGAAAATCTTGAATGTATATCTCTGGGAGAAAGCCCTTGGATTCTATTTTTTGATCTTGATACTGGGAAGGAGGAAGATTCTTTTCTTCCAAATAAATGTTCAGACCTGTAAGGCCCCTCAATTATTTTAGAAAGTTCGAAATAATCAAGAATTCCCTCGGGTAAAGGAAGCGGACTAAGGCTAAATAAGACTCTTGCAATCCTATTCAAATTGATTTATCGCAAAACAAACAATTTTTTACATTCCCCCCAAATTTTTGGACTGATCCAATGTATGGCATGAAATTCTTCAGCAAGAAAAAAGGAGTTACGAAAAGATCGTAACTCCTTGACAGTGATGTACCGGGGACGGGAATCGAACCCGTACGAGCCTTACAGCTCACAGGATTTTAAGTCCTGCGTGTCTACCAGTTCCACCACCCTGGCATTAACCCACCTTCAAGCTAGCTTGTCGGTTTTTATGAGAAAAAGCACCGTTTCCGGTGCTCTATATCTCTGAGCAGAAGACGAGGTTCGAACTCGCGACCTCAACCTTGGCAAGGTTGCGCTCTACCAGCTGAGCTACTTCTGCGTGTTTTCTGGTGCGTTATTTGATTAACGTGGTGCAAAGGTATTCATATGACCTATGCGGCGCAAGTGTTTGATGAAAATATTTTTGAAAAAAAATTGAAGAAATTATTAACAAATTGTAAATCATAATAGTTAGCAAAAATAAAAATTTCACTTTTTTTCGGGATGAGTTAATATTGTCAGGACTATAATCCTAAAATCAAGATGAAATGGTCATTTTTTAGAATTACGATTGAGAAATAATTTTAAGAGTATGATTTTACAGAGCGGCAAACCATACTTCATCGATTTTGGAGACGAAATATTATACTTATAACCGTTTGTCCAAATAGCCTCGGGCACTTTAATTTTTGATTACCTTTGTGTAGTATTGACAATGGAGGTAATTCTCTCTGATTTTATAACTCATCTCTGTCGTTGTCCAGGTTTAAAAAATAAATTTTCATGTTTTCGAGCGAAGTACTGTTTTTTGGAGGTTTCCTTTTAGTGATTGGCATCATGCTCCTTTTGGATCTGGGAGTTTTTAATAAAAAAGATCATGTTGTAAAATTTAAAGAAGCTGCCGCCTGGACCGTCGCCTGGATCGTACTGGCGCTTGTATTTTACATGGTCATTAAAACGCATGGCGATTTGGTTCATGGTGTCGATAATTATGCCGATCTGGCCACAATTCAGGCTAAATATGCACCTCACTTAAAACTTATCCCTGATAATTTTGAAGCCAGTCTGGAAATATACCGGAAGAATATGTCTCTGGAATTTATTACCGGCTATCTGCTTGAATATGCACTTTCGGTTGATAATATATTTGTTATTATACTAATATTTGCCTCATTTGGAGTACGACCAAAATATTACAAAAAAGTATTATTCTGGGGTGTTTTAGGTGCAATTTTGATGCGATTCGTTTTCATTTTTGTAGGTTCTGCATTAATCCAGCGTTTCGAGTGGATCATTTATCTTTTCGGTGTACTACTTGTATATCAGGGTGGTAAAATTTTCTTCCAGGGTGATGAGGATGAAACAATTGATCCAGCCAAACATCCTGTTGTTAAATTCGCTTCAAAATATTTCTCAGTATTTCCACGCTATGTCTACGAGCATTTCTTCGTAAAGAAAAAAGGTAAATGGCTGGTGACTCCACTTTTCGTCGTGGTTCTGATTGTTGAATTCACAGATTTGATCTTCGCAGTCGATTCGGTTCCGGCCGTTTTCTCTGTAACAAAAGATCCTTATGTGGTTTTCTTTTCCAACATTTTTGCGATCATGGGCCTTCGTTCTATGTTCTTCTTTTTGAGTAATATCATGGGACTATTCCGTTTCCTTAAATATGGTCTGGGCGTTCTCCTGGTATTTATCGGTGGAAAAATGCTGGCACATGTTCCGCTTGAAGAAATGGGTTTCAAGACCGTTTATTCCCTTTATGTAATCCTTGGAATTTTGGCGGTGAGTATCCTTGCCTCCGTTATTTTACCCGAAAAAGAAGAAGTAAAAGAAATCGCATCCAATAGTTAATTCGTAAGGATCGTTTTAAATCTATGAACCGTGTCCTTAAAGCTTATTTAAAACGACTGACGAATCTCAGCACGCGCAACAAGTCACTTTTATTAACAAGTCTTCCGGCTGAGCAATTTCTTGATTTAAACGAAACGGATTTCCTTCTTGGGAAATCTTCGTTTGAATTTATTCAAAATCTGATTCAACGTAAAAACAGGATTCCTGTTTGTGATATTCAGGATCCCCGTTTTGAAAAAGTTAATGAAGTCAGCAAGCGTTTACGTAAAATAGCGCGGACGGAGCATTTCATAGAAGAGGAGCGGGGTTCACGCGATCTTTATGTTGGCTATCCTTTTGTTCGTGGAAAACTTTCCGACGGTACGCCTATTCATGCTCCATTATTATTTTTCCCGGTCACGCTTCGGATAGATCGTGAACAGTGGTGTTTGTTCGAACGTGATGATATAGGCATTACGCTTAATCGCAGCTTCGCCCTTGCCTATGCACATTTCAATGAGGCTGTTGTGTCTGACGAAATTCTTGAAAAATCTTTTGAAGATTTTTCGAAGGATATACTTGAATTCAGAACCCAACTGTACGAATGGCTGAAAGAAACGCCTCTTAGAATTAACTTTAATCAACAGCTTTTTGAAGATAAATTAAGTCCGTTTTCCGCGACCAAAAGTGCAGACTTGCAGCTTTTGGAAAAAAATGGAGAGCTTAAACTTTATCCTGAAGCTGTTTTAGGAATATTTCCACAGGCTGGATCTTATTTGGTTCCTGACTACAATACTTTATTGGAATTATCTGAGCAGGAAACATTTAAAATGCTTCTGCTGAATGAGGAAATTGATGAAGATTTTCAACTTAGTGAAATTCCTGAAAATATTACAGTGGAAAATTCGCCGGCATTACGAGAGGAGCAAATACTAACACCTTTTGCTGTTGATGAATCTCAGGAGGGGATTATTCGTGCGGTAAAATCCGGTAAATCTGTTGTGGTTCAAGGACCTCCCGGAAGTGGAAAATCCCAGTTAATCTGCAATTTAATGGCAGATTTTGCGGCTCAGGGAAAACGTGTTTTATTGGTATGTCAGAAACGGGCGGCACTGGATGTTGTTCATCAAAGGTTAAAATCCGTTGGTATGGATCCATTTGTGGCACTTATCCATGATTTTAAAAATGACAGAGGGGATTTGTATCGTCAGTTCGCAACGCAAATTGAGCAGGTAGAATCTTACCGGCAACAAAATTATAGTCTGGATGCTGTTTTTTTAGAAAGACAATTCGGACAGGAAAGTCGTCAAATAGACCGTACGGTAGCGGATCTTGATGTTTTTCGAAGCGCATTATTTGACGAAAAAGAAAGTGGCGTTTCGGTCAAGGAATTATATCTAACCAGTAATAGTAAGGCGGAAATAATTGATGCAAAAGACGTTTTCAAATCTTTCCGGTTGGATCAATGGGATGATTATAAGAGAAGACTGAAAATATTTTCCGGTTATTATCTCAGATTTGACAAACAGCATGCCTGGTTCAACCGGAAAAGTTTTGCCAAATATGGTATCGGCGATCTGCGGAATATGGAAAAAATGCTTTCTGATTGGCCGGAAGCATATATTCTTCAAAGCAGTAAATTTGAGAAAATCACTGGCAGACCATTTTCAATAGATTATATTCAAAACAAAAATGAAATCCTTGAAAGGTTGACTGATATTTCTGAACTGGTTGAAAAGGAAGTCGTTTATAATCTCTTCAAAAAATATATCAATTCAGACAAAAGCATTTCAGAGCGACTGGCATTTATCCGACAGACGACGGATGCGTTGGAAGGATTTGCCGAAGATGGAATTGAATCAAATTTAGGGAGAGAGGAGCTTACCAGCTTTCGTGCACAGCTAAAAAAAGCAATTGATGCAAAACAATCTTCTGTGTCAGGTATATGGTGGAATTTATTTGGAAATGAAAAAGCTTCTGTCACTGATATTGCCAATAAAAATGGACTGACAACATCTGCGGAAGACCTGGAAAAGCTGGAACTCAGACTTCGTAACAGAATTGAACTCGAAAATTGGCTGCAAAGTCCGTTACTTAATTTCGACGAAAAGTATCTTGAATTTAATGCATCATTTGAACAGCAGTATATTCACTTCTTTCAAGATGCTGAAAAGGCGGCGGATGCAGTATCGCGTTCGGTATTAAAACCCTGGCAGGAAATAATTATTCATTTGGCTGCGGAATCTGAAAATGTAAATGACTTTCAGATCAAGGTTGAAAAATTGTCAGGATGGATTAAAGCCTGGGCACGTCTTGAAGAAATTATGAATCCTTTTCTTTTGCGGCAGCAAATTGAAAAGCTGGTTTTACAACCTGAAAATTACAGTAAGGAATTACTTTCTTCATTAAGCAGCGATTTTGATTCAATCGTGGAGATGGACAAGATTCTGTTTGAAATGAATGTCACGGAACAAACCATCACGAAACGTGTCATTTCAAAGGGACAAAAATCTCAATACGATACTTCTGATCAATTTGTAACATTGTTTGAAAACAGTGTCTCGCTTGAATGGATTGAACATATTGAAAATAAATTCCCTGAGTTACGCGCTGTTACTTCACTGAAAATGCAGCAGTGGGAAGAACAGTTGCAAGGCAGTATTGAACAAAAACAGAATTTAAGCCGGGAAATAACTGGCATAAAACTTCGTGAAGCTACTTATCAGGATATTGAAAAAAACAGACTTGGAAACCGGGTCACTTACCGCGAATTAAGTCATCAGGTCACTAAAAAAAGAAAAATCTGGCCGATTAGGAAACTTCTGGAAAATTACGCAGAAGATGTTTTTTCTTTGATTCCATGCTGGATGGCATCACCGGAAGCTGTTTCAGCTATATTTCCAATGCAGGCTGATTTATTTGATCTGGTTATTTTTGACGAAGCTTCACAGTGTTATGCAGAATATGGATTGCCGGCTGCTTTCCGGGGGAAACAGGTTGTTGTAACAGGTGATGCCAAACAACTTTCACCAAGCGATTTGTATAAGGTTCGGTATGAAGAAAAGCCTGATGATGAAGAGGAAATTTCTGTTGCTCTGGAAGTTGTTTCTTTGCTGGATCTGGCCGCGCAAAGTCTGGATCAGTATCAGCTTTCCGGACACTATCGCAGCCTTTCACTGGATTTGATCGGTTTTTCAAATCAGCATTTTTATAAAAATTCTTTACGGTTACTGCCCGATTTCAATCTGATCAATACCCAGGATCCGGGTATTACCTATGTCAAAACAGAAGGTATCTGGAAGAATAATACGAATTTGATAGAAGCAGAAAAAGTGGTAGAATTGGTAAGGGAGCTCGGGCTGACAGAAAAAACGGTCGGCGTAGTGACATTTAACTTTTACCAGCAGCAGCTTATTCAGGAAACTTTGGAAAAAGAGAAGGTTTCAGCAAATGATTTGTTTGTCAAAAATATTGAAAACGTTCAGGGAGACGAAAGGGATATTATTATTTTCTCTATGGGATATGCGCCGGACGAAAAGGGGAGAATAACCATGAATTTCGGAAGTCTGAATATGCAGGGAGGTGAAAACAGGCTTAATGTGGCTGTTACCCGTGCTCGTGAAAAGATTTATTTTGTAACAAGTGTCTGGCCGGAACAATTACAAACGGAACAGACTGCAAATGAAGGTCCTAGGTTATTAAAATCATATCTTCAATATGCCCAACAGGTTTCGGATGGAAATTATCAGCCAAAACCGTTAGCGACAGATCGTTTCCGGTCTAATTGGCTTTTGAAGGACAGGCTGGCAAAACTCCGTCCTGATCTTCATAAAGAATTGCCGTTTTCTGATCTTACGATAAAAGAAGAAGGGGTATACAAAGGTTTGATCCTGACGGACGATGATTTGTATCACCGAAGTAAATCGTCAAAAGAACCACACGCTTATTTACCCCTTCTGTTGCGACTGAAAAATTGGCCGGTGAGGCGAATTTACAGTCGCGAATATTGGACCGGATCTATGAACTTAACCGATTAAAGCTCTTTGATACGGATATTTTTAAAGGAAACTTTATTTCCATGATCCTGCAAGGCAATTTTGCCTTTTTGTGATACACCGAAACCATCCCATGTTTTGAATTTACTGTTAGCAACCAATTTTTCCCATTCAGGACCCATTGTTGAGAATTCAACAAGTTTCTTGCCGTTCAACCAGCTTTCACCATGACCGTTTTTGATAATGATTTTAGCTTTGTTCCATTCACCGGCAGGTTTTGTTGCAGTGAAATCGCTCGGAGGAAGCATATCATATAGAGATGCAGATTTGTGGTTTCCATCTTTTCCAGCTTTCGCGTCAGGATGTTTCACGTCATCAAGAATCTGAATTTCCGGGCCAGTTGAATAAGGACAGCAGTATTTTTTATCTTCAATCACGTGATAGATAATTCCGCTGTTACCGCCTTCACTGATTTTCCAGTCAAGTTCCAGTTCAAAATCAGCATATTCTTTATCTGTAACCAGGTCTTTTCCGCCTTTTTCAGCAAGAACGATCGCACCATCTTCAACTTTCCATTGAGGCAAAACCGAAGATTCCTGCCAGCTATGCCATCCGGTTGTTGTTTTACCATCAAACAATTTTACCCATTTTCCTTTTTGCGCCTGTGCTTCGTTTCCAAGAAGAGCCAGTGAAAATAAGGCGATTACGGCTGTTTTGCCAAATCCTTGCCATTTTGTCAAATTCATGTGCTATTATTTTAAATGTTTTGGATCACAATATTAAGTACTTTTAAGAATGGAATTACTTAAAATCGTATTAAAGTTTAAGTAAGTCTAGTTTATATTTTTGTCAGATCCACAAAATAAAATAATTAATGGCTTCCATATTTTCAAGAATTGTCAGCGGAGAAATCCCTTCCCATAAAATTGCTGAAAATGATGAATTTTTAGCTTTTCTTGATGCGTTCCCTATCGCCAAAGGACATACGTTAGTAATTCCAAAGAAAGAAGTTGACTATATTTTTAATCTGGACGATGATACTTACAGCAGACTTTTCCTTTTTGCCAAGACTATTGTACCTGCCCTGGAAAAAACAATACCATGTTTACGGATAGGAGTGAGCGTGATCGGGCTCGAAGTTCCACATGCACACGTTCATTTACTTCCTTTAAACAGTATGTCAGATGCTGATTTTAGCAAAAAAATAAAGATATCACAAGAGGAGCTGGCAGAATTGGCGGCTTCGATTCGTGGCAATTTGTAAAAAATTAAAAGGCCATCAAATGTTATATTTGATGGCCTTTTCTAGTATTAAAAAACGTTTTATTTACTTAAAAGCCCTTCTTTTCTTAATCCCAAGGTAAATCCGTAAGTATCAGCATATAACTTTCCCAAATCCGCGGCAACTGAACCTTTCAGGATCGTTCCTCCAAAAATATTGATTTTGCCTTGCATGGTTAATAAGCCGGAAAATTGAGTAGGGGAGCCCAGGAAAGGTTCATCATAAGTTCCTGAATTACTTGAATAAGATAATTTTGTAGTCCAGATGATCTTCTGCAATAAAGTTCCTTTTAGTCCCAGATGTATTACGCTTACGCGGTTATTACTAGTGAAACTATCGGCATAGCTGGGCCATCTATTTTTTGTATCAGATGTGGGTGTTATAAAGGGTGTGCCGATAGTACGATCATAGTAAGACCAGCCATCTCTAACCTGAGCGTGATTGAAGTAATTATCATGCCCTCTTTTTTTTCCATCAGTAATCACAAAATTATTTCCTCCCTGATCTTTTGTGTAAAGAAATTCCAGTACACCTTCAGTAATCTGAAAGTTGGAACCATACATATTCTTTCTGCGAATTCGAAGTCCATTAAGCCCATCCTTAAGACCAGTCAAATAAAAGATTGAGCCGTCCTCGTATGGTGTTTGTCTGTAGATGAGAATACTTGATGAGTATGTCTCTATTTCGATCGCTAAATCAATACTTCCTAACTGATTTCCTATTCTGTTAGTACTATCGAAATAGGTGGCATTTGTGCCTTTGACTCCCAATCTTCCAGTAACCATATTAATGTAGTTACCAAAACCACTTGGCATTTTGCCATCAACTGTTAAGTAAGGTGATTTCCCTCCCCACTGTACTTCGTGATTTGCACCTGCGTATAATTTTAATCTAGAGGTAGATTTCCCCAATCTTACGTAAATAGCTTTTTGATGAAGTTTCAAGTCGCTTGTTATAGGTCGATTGTTTTCAAAGAATCCGTCGGAGTAAAATCCGTTAAAAGAAACCCATCCTTTGGTAAATGGAACAGCAACAAATCCCAAAGTTCCAAATTGAATTTTAGGAATCGGCATAGCATTTCCCGACCATGCATAAGATCCGGTTCCAAGAGTTGAGTCTGCTAATCCTACCCATTGTTTTTTCCTTCCAATAGAAAACTCCCAATTCTTAAACCGGATTGAGCCATATGCCTGTGGTAAAAGAAACTTATTTTCTTGTTTAGTAACATTACCTACCGCTTCGACACCAAATCCGATTCTCCATTTATTACTTCCGTCATTTGAAAGGCTATGGAAATAATCAACGCCAGCATGCAAACTTCCAGCAGGGCTTGCACGAGGAACAATACCAAACTGGTTGGCCTGAGTCCAAAAAGGTGTGCGTGAGGTAGAACTACCAAATCCGGTAAGTTCTACAAAAGAAGAAGTGGAATCTGAGTATTTACTTATATCAGTAGTAGGCTGTGAATAGCTTCTTGAAAAACTGATTAGAATACAGGATAAGAGGGCAAGGATACAAATTGATTTCATAAGCTAACTTCAAAGGTTTTTATAGAGTGTGTCATAATTAAAATTATCAAGAGGAATAATAAAAACTTTTGTTTTCTAACATGAACCCTAAATTTTATCTGCTACAAAAACATACCGCTTTTGCGATAGCCAAGTAATAAGCTTGCTGAATTAGGATAAAGTTTGCCAATATCGGAATAAAAACTGGCAAAGAAGGTTCCGTTGATTAGAAATTTCATTTTTTTCTCAGCACTTAATTGAATTGAAACCTGCTGTTTTACAGCGTCGAATGGATTGATGTATGTCCCGAAATTTCTTGAATAAGTGCCCTTAAAAAGAAAGTTAGTATTTAACCAGCTTGCTGTGATTCCAGAATGGAAAACCCAGCTTCTGTTGTTATTTGTAAATTTTGTTTTATTACGTGGGAGATCACTATCGGTTAAATTTTGCGACGTAATTAATGCCGTTCCTATCGAGGCATCGTTGTACGACCAACCTCTGCTATAAATATAAGAATTGAAGTAATCGCCCTTCTCAAAAATTGCCAAATTCGATAGCGGAGAATTGTTGGTTTGATTTTGTGTTCCTATTACTTCTAACAAAAAAGAATTCACGGCAAAGTAAGTTTCTTTTCTACTAAGTGGCTTGATGCGTTTTACTCTAAATCCATTTAATCCGTCAACAAAATTGTTTGCTTTAAATAATGAACCTGTGTCGTATATATTTTGTCGGTAAAAAAAATAATTCCAGTTGCTGCCTTTCCATTCCCCGGCAAGATCTATGGTCCCAAAATGGGTACCAACTTTTCTATAATCCAGTGTTTTTCCAGATATCACATACCAGTAGGCATTAAGAGTGCTAAGATGATTAACGGGGGCAAGTTCATTTTCCCCTCCCCAAATAGCCTGGTGGTTGATGCCAGTATAAATTTTGAGTCTATTATCGGTACTTCCAATCCGAAAATAAAGTGATTTTTGATGGAAGTAGGTGTTGGGCACATAACTGGTACTTCCATAAGCAATTTTACTGCCTCCCAATCTACCATCAGCATACGAAGCTTTAACTGAAACCAAATCGTTTGTAAAACCCAAAGGCAGAAAATTCGCAATCGAAATATTAAAACCAGGTATTGGTCTGGCATTACCTGATACGGCTAGTGATCCGGAAGTGAGAAGTGTATCAACCAAACCTGTCATCGATTTTTTCTGACCAGCAAGAAACTCTATTGGTCCGATTTTGCCAACGACATACAGATCTGTAAAAAAATAGTCTCCAGTTTTTCCTAATCCTGACTTTCCATAGTTTGTAATTAATTCTGCTCCGGCAGACCACTGGAAAATTCTTGGATTGTTTGGGTTGTAAATTTTATATGCAGCAAACTGACCGCTAATAAAACTCCCGTTTAAAGGAACGACTCCATTCTGATTAGCATGCATCCAGAATGACGATTGGCCAGTAGAGCCAGCCAGAGCAAGAGAAGCCTTATATTGAAAAGTAGAATCCTGAGCGTATGATACTAACGCAGTTAAAAATAGAAAACTGATAAAAAGGCAGTTACGCATTGAATTAGGATACAGGTATTTAATGACCTAAAATATCTTTTAATTTATTTTGAAGGAAGGTTATAAGTTAACGGAGAAAGCCTACTTTTCTCCACCCCACAGTAAGAGCAAAATTATTTGTATATAATTTACCCGCATCGGTTGCTAAACTTATACTTAAAAGACTTTTATTCCAAATAGAGATTGGTCTTTCGGCGCGAATTAATAATGACGTTTGAGTAAGGGCGGATGGGAATGGGAAATCATATGTTCCAAAGTTTTGAGAAAAAGTGCCTTTAAATAATAAGTCAACCTTATTCCAGGATGCTTTTAGGCCAAGATGAAATGCGATTATTCTATTATTTGCAGTAAAGTTTGAGCTGTCACGAGTAATATTATCCCGATACATATTTTGAGGACCTATCAGCGGTGTGCCAAGAGCCCTGGCTTTGTATGACCAGCCTTGTGCATAGACGTAATGATTAAAGTAGTTATCTCTTCCAAAAATGCCTTGGTTAAAGTCGAAGGTGCTACCACCTTGCTCTTTTGTATAAATGAACTCTACTAAAATCGTATTAAGTTTAAATGAAAGATCTTTTTGATTAATATGTTTTCTATTAAATCTTAAACCCGTTAGGCCGTCAGCTACATTTGTAAGTTTTGCCAGCGAACCGTCCTCGTAGATATTTTGACGATAAAAGAAAAGATTCCAAGCTTTACCTCTCCATTCAGCAGCTACGTCTATGGTACCAAAATGATTTCCCACTCTGCTGCCTGCCCAAGATTTTCCTATAACTACATATTTATAAGCCTCCAAGGTTTTTAAGCCACCGGTAAATATTTTCTCTTCCCCACCCCACACAGCCTGATGATTGAAGCCGGCATACAGGCTTAGTTTATGTCGTAAGCCTCCTAATCTCAAATAAAGAGATTTTTGATGCATATAAGTATTAGGAATCTGGCTGACGTTACCATAATTAATGGCGGCAGAACCAAATAAGCCATCAGAGTAAGAAAATTTGAACGAGAGAATATCATTTAATGGAATAATATTTACAAAATTCGGTGTGGCTATTTGTATTTTGGGATAGGGACGAGCATTTTCGGACATCGCCAAAGAACCCGATGTTAAGGTAGTATCAGTTATACCCATGGATCCTTTACGCTGCCCAACACTTATTTCGACTGGACCTGCTTTCCCCGCCAAATACAAATCTGTAAAAAATATTGAGCTGGATTTACTCACGTTAGTAATAAGCTGAGCTCCGGCTGACCATTGGAACAGACGAGGATTACCAGGGTTATAAATTCTATAAATCCCGTACTGCCCTGATAGAAAGGACCCAGATTGAGGAATAGCTCCATCTTGGTTTGATTGTAACCAAAATGGAGTTTTGTGATTAGCCCCGGAAGCAAGAATACTAATGGAATATATTAACGTTGAATCTTGTGCGTAGTTTATACCAATACCTAAAACAAAACATAAAAGAAAGTTAAGTACTGATATTTTCCTCATTGGAAAAGACTGGCAAGATTTATAGTTAGGTGAGTCAAAATAAATATCAAAGCCCTTTCCTGCCTAATATTACCCAAATCGTTAACATTATTATTTTAAGTTCAAGTTGTATACTCCAGTTCTTAATGTAATAAAGATCATACATCAACTTGTGACGGGCATCACGAACACCAGCACCGTATGGATACATCACCTGTGCATATCCTGTAATACCGGGTTTTACGTTATGTCTTATGTTATAATAAGGGATTGTTTCATCGAAAGTTTCAGTGAATACAGGCCTTTCCGGTCTTGGTCCTATCAATGAAATGTCTCTACGGAAAATATTGATGATTTGAGGGAGCTCGTCAATTCTGCTCATTCGCATAAACGAGCCGTAGGAGAAGATACGTGAATCTTTTTTCTTAGAAAAGCTTGCTCCGTTTATTTCAGCATCCAAACGCATAGACCTGAATTTAATACAGTCAAAATTTTTATTGCTCATACCCACTCTTTCTTGAAAATAAAAAACGGGTCCAGGAGATTCCATTTTTATTCTAAGATAGCTAAGTATCCATAAAGGAAGGCTCAGAAAAAATAACGTAGCAGAAATTGAGACATCAATTATTTTTTTTGGATAACGAACTCTTCTTCCAAAGGTTAATAGTGCACTAATGTTGGGATTTGTTTCAGTGATATTATTTGGAATATAAACTTTTTTAAGCGAGTTTTCACAGAAATCATAAACCGTATTGATTCGAATGGATTTATTTTTTCTTACAACTAACTCATAAATCACATGATAACGGCTATCATATTGAGGATTGGTTACTAAATGTATCTTCTCAAATTTGTCGAGAAGAGGACTTACTTCATGATTAAGTAAAAAGTCATCATCGGTTGACTGTGGAATCAATATTATTTCCTGGTAATTTTTAAGAAGAAGAGCCAGATCAAATTTTTGAAGGAAGTAATCATAACTTGTAATGATAAGTACCTCATTTGTGGTAGCTGTTTTACTGCGTAAACGATGAATACAAGTGTGATAGATTGTAGTTGTTTTCCCCATAATTCTGAAGATAAATGTGTGTGTTGAAGATATATAAGTGTGTTTTTATTACAAGTTTATACAATTAAATTTAAAAAAGAAAATTTTATTATGTGACCTAGAAATAATGTTTTAATACATGCTTTAAGAAGGGATTATTGTTGTGTGAAAACAAAATTTTTACAAAATAGAGTTTGGGAGCAGTTTTATGGTTAATAAGTTTTTCATCTGCTCACTTATAAATTTAATGAAATAAATGCTATGTCCAGACTTTTTATTGGAATATCCCTTTTTGAATTCGATATAAGATCCGTCATAATATTTAATCGATTGTTTGCCGGAGTGAGGTTATATGTATAAATTATCGGAATTATCAATGGCAATAATTCCATAGAAACTATCTTCACATCAAAATTAACCTGTTTTAAATCGTAATAATTTAATGAAATATTAAATTCAGATATAAAATTAAAATTAGTTTATTAATCCATTTTATATCAGTGCAATTTTAAATTTCGATTTTTTTTCCACTTTCAATATCATCTAATAAATTGTACTTTTTTTTGTTTAAGTCGGAATTTGGAATTTTTAGAATCCTCGAGCCATCTGGCTTTTTTCTTTTATATAGAATATTTCCGATAATGGAGAAGGAATGTGAATTAAAGTTATCAATAAAAAAGTCATTCGCTGAATATATTTTATTGTTGGAAAAAGATACGTTTTTGCTGGAGTAAACTTGAATTTTCTCTGAGAAAAGGGAATCTAATACTGGCGAAAAGCTGTTTGAAATGACTTGGCAGTTTTCAGTAGAATTGAGTAATAATGGTGAAGAAAAAAATTTGTTTTCAATGATAAAAATTCTTTTATTCAGTGAGAAATCGATAGTACTGTTATAGAATTTATTGTTGCTTATAAATAATCCTGATTGTGCTCTATATGCATATACAGGACCTCCCCAATTTATGTTTTCCTTAAAAATTATGTCGTCTCCCCAAAGCTTTATGGAATAGGTGGGGAATTTTTGTTTCGTCCATCCTTTAATTACATTTTTCGAGAAATTACATTGATTTGAATTATAAGAAAATAACAAACCTGGATGGGATATGTATGACGGATTTAATGGATTTTGTCCGTTAATAATGTTATAATTAATATTTATATTAGTACTGGAAGAAACAAGAATGCCGCAAAAACTTGCTATTGCTTTATTGTTGGAAATATTTATATGATTGCTGGATTCAATATGAATACACCTATCATACCCTGTAATAACATTATTCGTTATTGTAATATTGGCTGAGTAATAATCAACTGCAATGCCGCATCTTCCTTTTTGTCCTTTCAATAGTCTAATGTTATTCTTTGTAATTTTTAAATTTTCACAGTGGTCTTGAATTAATATTCCGTCACCATAACAATCATATAAGTTATTGATTTTAACTTCGAGAAAACCATGGACGCCCTGAAACGTGTTATCGTTAATAACGCCTTCCTTGCAGTAACCCATCAAAGCAATTCCATTACCATATATATTGACAAATTTGCAATTTGCAATTATGATTTTATCTATTCTATTAATCAAAATGGCATTTATAAAGTGTAAAGTATTGTAGTGGTCTCCAAATCGTGGTGCCTGGAATGTTACTCCAGATATATTTAATGTTCCTCCATTGTTATCAAGTTTATCTAGTGAATTGACAACTAATCCGTTTGTAACTAAATCAACGATAGCACCTTTTCCTGTTATAATTAAGCTTTCGTTGGACGATAAGGTAGTAACCAAGGGTTGAGATGTTCTATATCTATAATTTTGGAGATTGAGATTTTTGTTTTCAAGCTTTGCCGCGTCAATTGCTGATTGAAGTGCTTTTGTATCATCAGTTAATCCATCGCCTTTGGCTCCAAATTGTATCGGATTAATCTCTTTTAGCAGAGATTGTACGGGCCTGGATGGAATGCCAAGGCACTCTATCTGTATCAAAAACAGAATTTTTAGTATGATATTTAATTGCAGTACAAGCATGTAAATTTCCTAAACACTAAATCATTTATTAATGACTACTAACAACAGACGAAGATTTAAGAAATAGTCACTTCCGGATCGGATTTTCACCGATCAATCATAGTGTTGGAGTTATTTCTTTATGACAAACCAATGGAAACAATTATATCTAATTACCTATGTGCATGTAAGTGATGATCCTAAATGTATTATCTCGCCAAAACCATAAGTGAACTACCGCCCATTACCCTTACAGCCAAATCTGCATTTAAGCTATAGAATAACCTAAAAGGAAGTTGAAAAATTTTTTTGAGCAATGTTTTTTGTTCCATTTCAAATCCCCATGGGGTGTAAAACTCATCAAGGATTTCATATCCTGCATCCACCAAAGTATCCAAAGCTGTTTCTCTGGTAAAATAATGAAGATGTCCTACTTTTTGACGAGCATACATTAGCACTTCCTTTCTTAATACTTTTTGGACAGTCATATCCAAGGGAATATGAAATACTTTATACTCAGCTTTTTGACGACATTTTCTAAGAAAGCCTATGTAGTCTTCAATATGTTCGAATACATCAATTACTAAAAGTAAATCAAATTGAGCTGAATTGTCCAGCAGTAAATCTTGCTTTTTAAAGGTTAACCTCTCCTTTGTTCTGCATTTTGCCAGATCAATTGCATTTTCAGAAATATCATATCCAATAAAACTTGAAGTGTTGGAAAGAGTACTGTACAATTGATTAAGGATTTCTCCTGCTCCGCAACCGATTTCACAAATTGTTGATGGAGATATCTTATTTTTTATCAGAATCTGTTTAATTTTTTCAGCTTTCCAATGGGAATCTTCAACATGCCAATTTGGATTATTTTTTAAATAATCGCCATCCAGATAAAGTGATTCGGTCATATTAATAATTAATTAAGATATATAAATTTATGCTGTCAGGTTTTCACTTTTTAAAGTGACCTAATATGGAAGCTCCTGATTTGAATATCATATTAAGTCTTTACTTGGATAATACACTGTGGTAATAATTTATATACTCTTGTTTATTTACTTCTAAGTTAAATTTTTCATTAAACAAAGAAATTGACTCCGCTCTAAATTTTTCTACATTTCTGATACACTCATCAAATCCCTCTCGTATTGAGGAAATATCATTTTTAACCAAGATTCCGTTATTTCTAATTAATTCCTTGCATCCCCCAACGTCACTGAGTATCAATGGCAATTCACACGACATAGCTTCGATAGCTGACATAGGGAGCCCCTCGCTATTTGAAAGTAAAACAAAGAGGTCATAGCTACCAAAGTCACTAAAACTTGAAACTGTGCCGAGTAGAAAAATATTATTAAATAAATTTTTTTCCACTAATTCTCTTAATACACCTTCTTGTGGTCCGCCGCCAACAATATAAACTTCAACATTATTTAAATTCCCAAAAGCTTCTATTAAAAGGTCAAGTCTTTTAGGATAATCCAGCCTTGCCACAGTTAGAATTCGAATTATTTTATTTGTTGCATCCTTAGCAGATAAAGTTTTATTTGATATAACGGGGAAGATCTTATTTGGAATAGTTTTTACCGTTGATAAATTTATGCGAATTTTTGTTCTTGCAATGATGAAATCATTTTCCGATATGCATAAAATTGAGGAAGAGATGGAGCTCAATAATTTTTCGATATTATTAAAAACAAACGCAATTTTTTTCCCTCGGTAGATTGACGACCAGCCATGAGAAACATAAATTGATTTTCTTTTTAGAATGTAAGCAGCAATACGACCATAAAGCCCTCCATTTGCTGAGTTGCATACAACAAGATTTATATCATTTTTCCTTATAAATTTTATCAATTCAATCAGGTATGTAAATGATATTCCTTTGATACGATTATCTAAAAACCAATTGATCAGCCTTGAATTGGATTGTTCAAATAGCCATCCCTGCGTATCAGTGGCTAAAAATAGATTGAATTCATCCTCCAATATAAGTATTTGCTCGTACACAAATTTTTGAGCACCTCCAGGTTCGGATTTGGTTACAATAAAGAGTACATTACTTTTCTTTCGATTCATCATATAATACTAATAGTGCTGCGATGTAAAATAATAAGTATGGAATTTTATATCTCATTAAGGCTCCAAAGTTGGAGGAGGTAAATCCCACTGTAGTTCCAAATATGATTGAAAATAACAAAGAGGATATCACTACGGGGTGAAGGGGTGATCGTTTTAATTTAATAGTCGTTCTTTTATAAAAAGTATAAAATAATGTAGAGCCCATTGCTAGGCTTTCTAAAGAAAATAGGATAAGGAGTGGATTTGATGATTCCCATAAAAATGGGCGGAAAAATGCAACAACGAAGGATTGTAAAAGGGCTGATGCAATTCCCATTGGGGTTAAGTCATACACGATTTCGTAAGTAGAGCCACCCTGCAGGTCTAAAATTGCCTGTTGAGTAAATACACTGAGTTCTAGTAGATTTTCAAAAACAAATTTGTCACTTACAGATGAAATACCAATTACAACTATTACTAGTATGGCTCCAATCAAAAATCCAGCTATTGAGGATAATACTTTATTGTCGAATTGATTTTTAAACAAAAGATATACCCTTACTGTATAACAGATTAGAAAGCTTATGAGAATATATCCTTTCAAGATTAGAAGCATATAGCACAGAATTAGTAGTCCCGATATTGATAATAGATTGATTCGCTTTAGCCTGAAAGATTTTTCGAGTATGTTAAATAAATAGCCCAAAGCAAAAATGCATAATCCGTCTTTCATAATTCCAGAGCTCCAAAAAAGTACGCTGGGAATAAAAAACAGAACTCTAAAATTAGTTTTAGGGAATAATAGTGTAAAGGTTTGTATGATTTTATAAGTACCGAGATGTGATAATAAGCCCAAGATTAGCGCCGCCGATGTGTAAGATCCAAACGTAGGAATCAACAGGACACTTGAAATTTTGATTATAAAAAAACTCGATTCTGAAAAGGAAATCACGCATTTTTCGCAAATCTTCCAAAAGTTAAGTACTGGTTTCCAATACAGATCAATATTTTGTATGTCTTGTAAAACAAAATTCTTTAACTCAATAGCATCATTGTAAAAATTGATGGTATCGCCACTTTGATAATAGTTATTAAATAAAAATGCATAAGCAAGTGTACAAAGTACTTTTATGAAGTAACTGAGAATAAATGATGGCTTGTATTGAGATTCTACGAAATAGTAATTATAAAATAGGACGCAAAGAGTGATTAATAAGAAATAAATTGGAAATATTACCAGGTCAATTTCGGATAGTATAGTCATAAAGACAAATTATAATGATCACAGATTACAATAGAAATTATAATAAATCCTGAAATTCTTTGTCAAATACAGATATGTCAAAGTCCAATGCCCGGAGTTTTGATTTACTTTTATAGTTGTTCCTCAGTTTGGTATTATTATAAATGTTAAGCATTGCCACGCTTAATAATTTAACATTATTTGTTGGAACTAAAATGCCGAATTCTGCCTCTTCAATCGTATTGGTTAACATTTTGGTGAAGTCTGTTGATGGAGCTAGCATTTCACGGGGGCCACTAGGACAGTCGGTAGATACAGAGGGGAGACCACATGCAAGCGCCTCCAAAAGAGAATTAGGAAAACCCTCATAATTCGAAGACAGTACAAATGAATCGCACCTTTCCAAGAACGCAAATGGATTATTTATGAAGCCCAATAAGTAAACACGAGTTTCCAAGCCAAGATTTTTAATAAGCGTAAGTATCTCTTCTTTTAATGGGCCTTCTCCTAAAATTAGTAGATTGACATTATTTATATCCTTAAATGCAATATGGAAAGCTTTAATTAATAATTCCGGATTTTTTTGATGATGTAAGCGAGCAACGGTTATGAAATTAAATCCGTAATATGAAAACGAGATATCTTTTTTTAACTGAGAATTTATAAAGTCGACTGCCAGTGGATTGTATATTGGTGTAATTAATTGCTCAGGGATATCAAAATATTTAATAAGATCGTTTGCTATCAATTTTGAATTAGGTCGAATAACGTCTGCGTACTTGTAAAGAATCTTAATTAGAAATCTATTTATACTGCTATTTAGAGAAGTATCGGGGTATTGCGTAAGTGTATGATTTTGTTCATTAACAATTATTTTGGCACGGTTACCAAATAAGATTTTTGATAATAAATTAACATAATTTGCCCTGTATACATATGATATGGAAACGTCTATATTTTCAGATTTACAATGTTTGGCATATTTGTATGCAAGGATCGGAATTTGTAATAATTTTATAAAATCACTATCTCTCCTTCCTTTATCTAAAAATTTAAATTTTGTCTCCGATGGTAATTTGTAAGAGATTTCGTTGTAAAAGAGCACCACAAGAATGTGGAATTTTTCTTTAAAGTGATGCGCTAAATTTGAAATTTCTCTTTCGCACCCGCCACTTGTTAAATCAACATTGAGGAATGAAATTCTCTTTTTTAATATATCCATTAATTTGTCAATAATGTGTGCGGATAATTTTTTATGGTTTATAGTATTAAACGGATTTTTAACGACTAAATGCTAGACATTGTCTTGTTAAGTTTAATCCTCAACCCTTTGTAAAAGAATACAGGAGGCTTGATAAACACTTAAGACGATTTTCGCATCTTTAATATGCTTTGTCCATCTTTTGGGTTTAAGGAAGAATAGGATCGACTTCAGAACATTTTTAAACAGCCGTTCAGGCTCGTTTAATAAACCGAAATTTTCTTTAACAATACCCTCAGCAATAATCTTCATTGAATCAGGGAATAGCTCTTTTATTTCAGAAGGCTTTGGACGAAATAGAGTATCCAACGGATCTTCGTGGTAAGGGTAAATGTATGGAACCGTGATTAGAATATATCCATTGGTATCAACCAATTCATAAAGTAAATTGCAGAGGTTTTTAGGATTTTCTAAATGCTCCAACAGGTTAGCACAAAGAATGATGTCATATTTTTTAGATCTTAGCGAATCTCTAAATTCAGTATTAGTCAAGTCTCCTACAATGTCTACGCCCTCATCTTGCTTCATATCCAAGTGAGTAACTGAAAAGCCGCTGCTTGTGAGGGGCTTAAAAATAACATCATTTACATATGGCTGTAATACTGTTCTAAATTCTAAGGTTGAGCTTCCAACATTTAAAATAGACATCTTTTTATCAGGAAAACAGCCTTTAATTGTAGAGCTAATCCATTGTGATTCGTTAGGCAGCATGTGTATAATTAATTATTTAGATCAGTAAGATTGTTGTGCTTTGGAATTTAGAATTAGGCGATCAATATTTTTGAACAGCGATATATGTGAATATTCTGTTTTGGCCTTGTGAAGTGCATTGTTCCCCAAAAAATCTCTTTTTGAAGGATTATCAATTAACATTTTTATTTTTTCAAAACAGCTTTGCTCATCACCAAGGGCAAATAATAGTCCATCCACACCATCTTCTACATTGTTATTTATTCCTTCCACATTAGTAGCTACAATTGGCAATCCAGTTGCCATAGCCTGCATGATAGAAAGTGACATAGTTTCACCTTTCGAAGAATGAACATAAATGTCTAATTCCTGTAATTGTTTTGCCACTTCGCTCAAACCAACACTTCCTAATAATTTTACTTCCTTTGTCAGATCAAGCGAATCTATCATATCTTCTATATATTTCTTATCAGGGCCATCACCAATGATGACGTATTGCAAATGATTATAACCATTTTCCTTTAAAATGCATAATGCACGTAAAATTGTAATATGATCTTTTTCGTGATCCAATCGACTAGCCATACCAAGAATTATTGTCTCTGAATCATGGCATTTATTCATAGATGGTTTAAACTGGAAAATGTTAATACCATTATGAATAAGCGAAATTTTTTTCTGTTTAAAGAATAATATATTCTTCTGATATTGAGATTGATATACCTTGTTGGCAAGACATACTTGGTCAGATAATAATAATGATAAATTAGAAAAAAACCATTCGGCTTTGGTTTTAAGTTTGGTCGGTGTATGTTCGATTATAAAGATTGATCCATGATTTATTTGTTTCAAGAAAAAAAGTGGAATTATTAGTTCACTCGTTCCATGTATAATAATCGCACTAGGTCTTATTTTAAAGTAAATTTTGATAGCAGTCCACCATGCTTTAAGATCTAGCCCCTTAGATTTGTGTATAAAGCTATATGGTATGTTAAGTTCATTACATTTATCTTTATTAGCAATTGCAATCTCCTCAATTCCTATAAAAAGAAAGTGATGATCCCATTTTCTATTAATATCACCTTCAACAGTGCATAAACCTACATAGGTTGCGCCACTAAGGCCGCTATATCCAATTTGTAAGAGTTTTTTTTTATTCATGACAAGATAGTTTCAATCTTCTTGCCAAACGGGACTTTATCCAAGAGTGGCTTATACATTGCCAAAGATATGAATTTAGATTTTACAAGGCTCATATAGATTATTAGAAGCACGAAGGGAATCATAGTCAATTTGCTCCATATTTTCAGTGCAAAAAAATGCCCAATTAGTGTGCAGGGGATTATTACGATCAAAGAAATCAGTATTGTGAAAAGAAGTGACCTCCAATTAATTATTTCAGATAATGAAGCGTTTAGCATCGCCGCCATAGATCGGAGTAAGAAAAAATAGATAAGGTAGCAAGAAGCTGTTACAGCAAATGCGCTACCTATAATCCCAAAATACTTGGTTAAAAGCCAACTGTTGAAAAATATAGTCAGGAAGAAAAAGGTATAATATTTGACTAAAAGAGATTGTTTGCCCATGGTGATAAGGACGTCATTATAGTCTGTAACTCTAAGAAATAATATTAAAGTGTATACCATAAACACGGGTACACTGGCAATATACTTGTTCGACAAATATGTCGTAATGAGCTCCTCGGAAAAGAATAACAATATCAGGGCAATGGGATATACCAATGATGCTGTTTGAGCAATTGTATATCTTTTCAGCTTTATCACCTCTAAAAAGTTTTTGTCCTTGATTAATGTTGTATAGTTTGTTAGTGTAATCGTAGCTATTGTTGTGTATAGAGTAGATATAAATGGAATGTCAATTATTCCATTTATGAAAATAGCATATTTTTCAATTCCTAAGACGGCATTCACAACAAAACCGTTGGCGTAGAAGTATGCTCCTCCCATAATGATTGTCAATCCAACAGGCAATGTATCCTTTAAGATTTTTTTAATCAGTGAAAAGGATGTTTTTATCTTAAAAACACTATAGGACAGTTGATGTCCATAAAGTAACATTGTAAACAATGGAGCCGCAAAGCCAACAATAAAGATAATTTTAGGTAAGGTATTTTGACTAAGCTGTGTTACGATAACTACACAAATAACCTTAAATAAATTAACAAAGACGTTGATCGTAACAAGTCTTCTGGATTTATTATCGAATAAAAGTAAGAGTTGTAAGATTAAATTTAGGATCGTAAACAAAGGGTAGCAACAATAAATCCATAAAATATTTTTCAACTCTGGATTTTTAAAAATATCTGATAAGGTGAAAGTTAGAATTAGGTTGCATGCAACGCTCAATAGACCGCTCATTAAACCAATAAGTAAAAATGCAGAAACAATTTCTTTCCTTGAAGTATTATCTTTAGCCAAAAAGACGTAAAAGGTCTGTGTAATACCTAATGTGAAAAATATTAATAAAAAATCCCCAATAAACAATACTTGCGAATAACTGCCGAAATCTTGTATGTTTAAAGTTCTAGATAAATAAGGCTTAAAAAAAAATACGATTGCCTTTTCAAGAATTTGACCAATAGATAGAATTAAAACCTTTTGGAAGTTATTATTATTTGATATTCCAGCCATATCCTTGCTAAAAGCTCACCTATTCAATTAGTTAATTTATTAAAATTGCTTGTGAAGACTGTTAGGTATTATTAGGGAAAAAATAATGAGTTTTCATTTATCTGCTGTAAAATACTCTTCACTTAAGGCAAAACTTGTTGTGGCATTTGCTAGTTAACTTATTTTCTATTGATAAAGAAAATAAATACTATGCCTATAACGCCACCCAAAATTGTAAAGATACCAGCTATAATAAGTCTTCTTGGTTTGCTTGTTTTTGACGATATTGTTGTGGGTTCGAGGACCTTAAATATGGGTTGCTCTTCCTTAACTTTAATTTTTGACTGTTCTAATTTTCTTACCAGATCCATGTATAGAGATTGAGCAAGAGTATAATCCGATTGAAGTCGTTGTTCTTCAATTCGAGCAACATTCAGAAATGGGTTTCTGTTTCTATCCCTATATTGTTGCAAGAGAAGTTCTGCAGATTGCTCTCGTCTTTTGGCTTCCAATACTCGTTCCTCAAGAAAGGCAACTTCTCGAACCGTCTTTCCCGTTCTATAATCCTCCACATATTTGAGTAAATATGTACTAGCTGCCTGCGTTACTTGTGCAGCAACAATTGGATCAGCCATCTCACATTGAATCGTTATGATACCACTTTTTATATCAATTGTAGTATTAACCAATGACATTACTCTTTGAACACTTGATTCCTCATCATTCGAAAGTGAAAGAATCTCTTTCTCTGGAACAATGTGTTTATCGTTATTGGTAATTTTTTTCTTGCCGAGCAGTTTCTCGAATAAGGAAGTACCTTCGGAGCTTCTTTTGATAAAATCATTAAGAGAAGGATAATTTTTGTTATCAATATCTTGTACAGGTTGCTTAAGAAGCGCTAGGGCAAAGGGTACACTTCTTAGAATATTAGGATAAATATCTGTTCGTAAAGCACCTATCCTCTCCGCATTATTTATACCCGATAAACCTCCAACCAGAGAACTAAGAGCTCCATTATTACTTATGGGCTGCTCAGGTAAAAGCAGTGTTTTTGATAAATACATTTTTGTAAGGAGGAAACTCAATGCATACCCTACGCATCCAAAGGTTATGGCAAAAATTGCGAGTTTGAAAAAGTTTCTTTTGAGAAACACTAAAATGATCCAAGGGTTTATACTTGTAATATCAATATTGTTTCCTTCTCTTAATGGTTCAGACATAGCCTGCATTATAACTAATTTCTAAGAATACTGAAAAGTGAGATAGCAACTGTTGTGATCATTGAAATAATCGCGATTCGTTCTCCTGGAGAGATTTGTCTATCTTCTTTCGTGGCTTTTAACGGGACACTTATAGTTGATCCTGCTTCTACTTTTGGTCTTGAATTAAACCATAAAAACTTCTTTGTTCTGAAAGTACGTCCATTTGGATACGAAATATAAACGCGGCTTTTCCAGGCGTTTTCCGCATATCCACCTGCCTGGGAGATATAATCCTTGAAAGAAAAATTAGGATCGAAATTAACAACAGATGGATTTTGCACCCCTCCAAGAATCCGCACAGTCTCTGACTTAGTAGGGATTCGTAAGGAGTCACCGTTTTGAAGCAAAAGATTAGAAGGAAGCGAAGGCTTTTCCAGAATTGCATTTAAATCAACGGCAACGAGTTCTCTATTTCTGTAAAAACGTGCCCCACGGATATACGCTTCTGCTTTCATTCCACCTGCTTTTGGAATCAGATCTGTAATTCTCTCAAAGTTGGTAAGAATCGTATAAGTACCCGGATACATAATTTCCCCTGCAATTGTAACCGCTTTTTGCTGTTCATATCTTGGAGATTTACGTATATAAACGACATCAAACGGAGCCAGTTTAAATTTTTCGTCCTCTGGATTTAATTTCAGGTTTTCATCAACATCAAGTGAATAAATACGTACATTTTGTGAACTTGGTATTGAGGCTGTATCTTTTTGTATTCTTCGTGATACTTCAATTCTATATGGTATACCTCCCTCCACATAACCTCCGGACTTAAAAATTGCGTCTGCAACTGTAATACCTTCATGGAAATCTATTGTTCCAGGATTGATTACTGCGCCAGAAACAGTTATTAAATATGCCTCTTTAAGTTCATCAATCGTTTTGATAAAGATATGATCTTCTCTTTTTAGAGCGATATCTTCAATTTCTCCACTCATTAATTTACCTAAATCAAAAGCAATGATTTCAGGTCGTAGTGTTTTGCTTTTTCTTTCAATAATGGCGCGGTTTAAAAAGACATCCTCACGCAAACCATCTGCCTTTTTAATAAGTTTTTTAACTGTGTTGGTTTGCTCATCAACTGGATATTCTCCGTCGCGGTATACGCCGCCGTCGATGACCACGCGGTTTTCAATACGGTTCAGGATTTTTCCTACTCTGTAATTATCTCCGTTTTCAGGAATCAGTGTATTGATCTCTTCCGCCTGAACGGATCCAACTTTTAATTCTTTACCCGTATTTCTACGGAATTGAATGGATGCTGCATACGCGTTCGGTGTGAATCCACCAGCGTAGCGTATAACATCTTTGAAAGTTTCTCCTTGTTTTACTTCGAATAATGCCGGATGTTTTACTTCTCCTGATAATTCAACTCTTTTTTCATATGGCCGAATCAAAATGATATCCTGATCCTGCATAGCGATATTGTCTTTTAAGTTAGCATCAACCAAAAAGCCGTAAAGGTCAACTGTGCGAATGACTTTGCCATTTCTGATAATTTCAATATTACGGTATGAACCATTACTGTTTGGCCCTCCCGATTGATAAAGTGCATTAAAAGCAGTTGCCAGAGAAGGTAAGGTATATGATCCCGGACGGGTTACTTCTCCGGTGATCATTACCTGAATACTTCTTACATTACCCAATGTAATGGTTGAATAAGTTCCTCCGCCCGGACGGTTAAGCGTTGAGTAAGCGGTGCGAAGTCTGTTTATAATTCTTTCTGATGCCTGCTCAATCGTAAGTCCGCTAACTTGGACTGGTGCTAGGTTAAGCATTTTAACAGTTCCTTCCGGACTAACTTTAAGTCTGAAATTATCCACGGAATTGCCGTAAATGTCTACGACAAGCTCATCGTCAGGGCCTAGTATATAATTTCTAGGTGTGGCAATTCTAAGATTTGGCTCAAAACTCATCGCTGAATTTTCGAAAAATGAAGCTCCGAAAATTTGTCTTACTGAGTCTTCTTTTGGAAGTTTAGATATGGGCTTAACTTTTACCAAAGTAGAATCAGCAATTTTTCTTCTGCTCTCATCTGTTGCACTTCTGTTTGCCTGAGTAGGGGCCGAAGTTTGTGCCTGCTGCAAACGGTTACGCATCGCACTAATCTGATCAAGTGTGTAACCTTTTTGTAAAGCAGCCTGCTCAATATCCATATCGGATAAGCCACTTGCTTTGGCTTTTTTATAAAATTCTACGGCTTGTTCGTTGGAAATCGAATTGGGATCAACAGTTTGGGCAAAGAGGTTAGTCTTTGTAAGTAAAATGAGAAGAAGAATTCCTGAAAAGACTAATTTTCGAAGTATTGAGCAATGCATGTAATGTGCGTAAATGGTTTGTTTAAACTCAAAAAAACATCTTTATGTACTTTTGAAGGGATCATTGAATCCTTTCAAAAGTACATAAAGATATTATAATTGAAGGCTGTTTATCTGAATTTTATATTTCACTATCAGGATTTTATTGAATGGTACTAATAGCAATTGACAATTCCTTTAATTGCTTGTCTTCAATAGTAGACGGCGAATCAATCATTACGTCACGTCCTGAATTATTTTTTGGGAAAGCAATAAAATCCCTGATCGAATCAACGCCTCCAAAAAGAGAACATAAACGGTCGAAACCAAAGGCAATCCCTGCATGAGGCGGTGCACCAAATTCAAAGGCGTTCATAAGGAAGCCAAATTGATTCTGAGCTTCTTCCGGGGTGAAACCCAATACTTCAAACATTTGCTGCTGCAAATCACGTTCAAAAATACGGACAGAACCTCCACCAACTTCAACACCATTGATAACCATATCATAAGCATTGGCACGAACAGCACCAAGATCTGTTGCAAGGAAAGGAATATCTTCAGGCTTAGGACTTGTAAATGGATGGTGCATCGCAAACCAGCGGTTTTCTGCTTCTCCATATTCCAGAAGAGGAAAATCAAGAACCCAAAGTACGCGGTAATCATCCGGGTTGCGGAACCCAAGACGTGATCCCATTTCCAGTCTTACTTCGTTAAGTTGCTTGCGCGCTTTGTCACCTTGTCCGGATAACAATAAAATTAGATCACCAGGTTTGGCATCAAATGTAGTAACCCATTTTCTAAGATCTTCTTCTGAATAAAATTTATCAACAGAAGATTTAACTGTTCCGTCTTCGTTGTAACGAACATAAATTAATCCTTTTGCACCTATCTGTGGACGTTTTACCCAATCGGTAAGTTCATCCATTTGTTTACGTGTGTAAACTGCACAACCGGGAGCACAAATGCCTACAACCAGTTCTGCGTCATCAAATACACCAAAACCTTTTCCGGAAGTAAGATCCTGATCTGCGCCTTTCAGTTCCACAAACTTCATATCAAATCGGATATCAGGCTTGTCCGATCCGTATAAACGCATGGCATCGGCGTAAGTCATACGCGGAACTTCAGGAAGTTCAATTCCTTTAACCTTACTGAAAAGATTACGGATCAATCCTTCAAAAGTATTCAGGATATCTTCCTGAGTTACAAATGACATTTCACAGTCGATTTGTGTAAATTCCGGCTGACGATCTGCACGTAAATCTTCGTCGCGGAAACATTTTACGATTTGATAATAACGGTCAAAACCGGCAACCATCAAAAGTTGTTTAAATGTTTGCGGAGATTGTGGCAATGCATAGAATTCACCTGGATTCATACGGCTTGGCACCACAAAATCACGTGCACCTTCCGGTGTAGATTTAATCAGAACCGGGGTTTCAACTTCAATAAAATTAAGATTGTCAAGATATGAACGGGTATGACGTGCAACCTGATGGCGCAATTCAAGATTTTTACGAACTGCATTACGACGCAAATCCAGGTAACGATATTTCATACGGATATCATCACCACCATCTGTTTCATCTTCAATTAAAAACGGTGGCAATTTCGCAGGATTCAGAATTGTAAGTTCCGAAACACGGATTTCTATAGAACCCGTTGCGATTTTATCATTTTTGGAAAGACGTTCGATCACTTCGCCTTTGGTAGAGATCACAAATTCACGACCCAGCGAGCGAGCGGTTTCCAATACCTCAGGTGGCGTTTTGCCTTCTTCAAAAAGAAGTTGTGTAAGCCCATAACGGTCACGTAAATCCAGCCATACCATTCCTCCCTTATCACGGATTCTCTGAACCCATCCACACAATATAACATCTTGATTTACATGCTCTAAGCTTAACTCACCACAGGTATGTGTACGTAACATATAATTATTTTAATACTGATATAAAGAAACTGCCTGATAATAAATGGCGCAAAAGTACGTATTTTTAGCAAATCTAACATGAAGTGTTTTTTATGAAATTATATAAAGTCAGATTTAAACGCGCAAATTTTTTATTTTTTATCACAATTGCCGCTCTTTCGACGAGTTGTGGTGATTCTGAGGTTGATCCGGTAACGGGTCGTTCTTCTGAATTTGAATCCGTTCCACAAAAGTTTCCAATTACGCCGGGTGTAATTAACGAAGCATCCGGATTGGCAGGCAGTTTCACAATGAACGGCTACATTTGGACATTGCTTGACTCCGGAAATCCTAATGCGTTGTATCTTTTAAGTACCGATGGAAAGACGGTAAAAGAATTTAATGTGCCTGGTTCCACAAACCATGACTGGGAAGCAATCGCAAGCGGTCCGGGGCCGGTTGACGGCACAAATTATCTTTATATAGGTGAGATCGGAAATAATAATCCGCCGATGACTACAACCAATATCATTTATCGTATTCCGGAAATCGGTGATATTTCCGGCTCATTCGGTCAGGATAAACTTGAAAAAATAACGTTTAGCTATCCGGATGGGCCGAGAGACGCTGAAACATTGTTACTTGATCCGGTTACAAAAGATCTTTTTGTTATTTCGAAAGAACTGGATAAAGCAAATATTTATCGTCTCGCTTATCCTCAATCTACTTCTGCAACAATTACGGCAGAAAAAATTGGGACTATTCCCTCGGTTGTATTTACCACGGACGGAAGTATTTCTTATGACGGAAATGAAATTCTGATCAGAAATTATACTTCGGTTTTTTACTGGCAAAGAAAATCCGGTGAAACTATTGGTCAGACTCTCTTGCAGGCGCCGAAAAAGACTTTGATCACCGCTCCGGAACCTCAGGCAGAAGGGATAACATTTGATCGCGAAGGAAAAGGTTTTTACACGCTGGGTGAAATTGGCCAGGCTAAAAGCGTTTCCCTTAGTTATTATCTCAGAAAATAAATATCACTCCTTTATGTTCAAAAACCTTTTAATCGTTGCTTTTGTATGGATCGGTTTTTCGGTCCAGGCGCAAACTCAGGTCGCACCCGACAATTTTGTCAAGGAAAATTATTCCAAAAAGGAATACGATATTCCGATGCGGGATGGGATCAAATTGCATACGATCGTTTATTCACCAAAAGATGCGGCGACAGAAAAAAAATATCCGTTTTTGATGCAGCGGACTTGTTACAGCGTGGCGCCTTACGGTGAAGATGTTTATCCTGCGCGGTTGGGTCCAAGTACTTTATTGATGCGCGAGAAATATATTTTTGTTTATCAGGATGTGCGCGGCCGTTACAAAAGTGAAGGTGTTTGGACCAACATGACACCTCATATTGATGCGAAGAAAAATAAAACAGATGTCGATGAAGCGTCAGATACTTATGATACCATTGACTGGCTTTTGAAAAACGTTGCCAATAATAATGGCAGAGTAGGGCAGTGGGGGATTTCTTATCCAGGTTTTTATACAGCGGCCAGCGCTTTATGCGATCATCCGGCCCTAAAAGCATCTTCTCCGCAAGCGCCGATCTCTGATTTCTTTTATGACGATTTTCACCACAATGGCGTTTTTACCCAAGGTTACTATCTGACTTATCCTGTTTTCGGGATTAAGCCTACCGAACCTACAACGGCTTCCTGGTTTGAAAATGATTTTATCAAACCAACACCCGATGGCTATACTTTCAACCTGAATATGGGTCCGCTGAAAAATTTTGATAAGTATTATTCCAAAAACTTTTTCTGGCAGGAGACCGTCGATCATCCGAATAAAGATGATTTCTGGCAAAAAAGAGATATTCTTCCGCATTTAAAAGGGTTGAAACATGCGTTTATGACCGTCGGTGGCTGGTTTGATGCTGAGGATTTGTATGGGCCGCTGAATACTTATAAAACCATAGAAAAAAACAATCCGGGAATTTACAATACGTTGGTAGTAGGGCCATTCGGACATGGAAGATGGAGCCGGCAAACTGGTCATACTTTTCATAACGATATTTATTTTGGTGACAGCATCGCTACTTTTTATCAAAATACAGTTGAAGGAAAATTCTTCAATCACTTTTTGAAAGGCGCGGGTGATGGAAAAACAGGATTGCCGGAAGCTTATCTTTTTGATACAGGAAAAAAGAAATGGGAAACGTATGACAAATGGCCGGTGGCTAATGTTCAGAAAAAGAAATTGTTTTTCCAGGCAGATGGAAAACTGAGTTTTAACAAACCTGCAGCTGCAAAATCTTTCAGTGAGTATGTAAGTGATCCGATGAAACCGGTTCCTTATACTGAAAATTACAAGCAAATGTCTGGCTTCACGCCTTTTGAATATATGTCGGAAGATCAGCGTTTTGCTTCGACAAGACCGGATGTACTAGTTTTTAAAACCGAAATATTAACGGAAGATTTGACTTTGGGAGGTGAAATCCTTGCCCAGCTTAAAATAAGTACAACGGGAACGGACGCTGACTTTTTTGTGAAACTGATTGATGTTTATCCGGATGATGAAAAAAATAACGAATTTCAGCCTGATCCGAAAGTTGTAATGGCAGGTTATCAGCAAATGGTAAGAAGCGAAATTGTAAGAGCACGATTCCGCAACAGCGTTGAAAAACCAGAACCGCTTATTGCAGGTAAGTTGACAGATATCAATTTTCGTTTACAAGATGTATTGCATACTTTCAAAAAGGGACATCGTGTAATGGTTCAGGTACAAAGCACAGTTTTTCCGTTATTCGACCGAAATCCTCAAAAGTATGTTGCCAATATTTACAAGGCAGAGGCTACCGATTTTATCAAGGCAACCCAAAGAATTTATCATCAGACAGGTGCAGAAAGTGGTCTGACGGTCGATGTGATAAAATAAGAATTTAATAACTACCAGACGGATGGGAATCTTTTCCATCCGTTTTTTTTATTTTAGTCTGTTGAATAATTACCCCGAGCAATTTTTCAGGATCAATCGGTTTGGAAATAATATCACTCATGCCGATATCAAACATTTTCTCCTTTGCATCCAATGCGAGACTGGCAGTTACTGCCACAATCGGAAGTGTTTCACCTCGTTCTCTAAGTTGTTTTGTTGCCTCGTAACCATCCATAACCGGCATATGAAGGTCCATTAATACGATTTGATGGCGAGTTGCATCCAGTTTCTCCAATGCCTCCTGGCCATTTACTGCAACATCGGATACAGCGCCCCAGCGTTTCAGGAAACTTTTAATCACCAGCACATTCATTCGATTATCTTCAACAATCAGTACGCACAAATCTTGCAACGGTTTTTCTTCCGCCTTGTTCACGAGCACCGGTTGGGTTATTTCCGGCTCTTCCGGAATCGGGAAAGTCTGGATAAAATAAAAAGTGGAACCTTTACCTTCCTCACTTTCCAGCATAAGTTCCGATCCCTGCAAGGCAAGCATACGCTTGCTTACGGAAAGTCCAAGTCCCGTGCCTCCAAAAACCCGGGAAGTTGAAGAATCAATTTGGGTAAAGCGTTCAAAAATAATCTTTTGCTTTTCAAGAGGAATTCCAATGCCGGTATCTTCAACAGCTATTTTAAGTGTGACTTCTTTTTCTGTTTTATCTACAACATCAATTTTTAGTTTTACCCAACCAGATTTTGTGAATTTAATTGCATTTTGAACAAGATTTCCCACAATCTGAGCAATTCTTGTGGTATCACCCAGAATCACTTTTGGCATAGGTCCGTTTAATTCGGCAACAAGATCAATATTCAATTCCTTTGCAGATGTTTTGTGCACAGCGATAATTTTCTGTGCCAGATCAGAAATATCAATGGGGACACTCAGAAACTGCATTTTCCCTTCTTCAATCGTACTGAAATCCAGAATATCGTTGACGATATTAAGCAGGTTTTTTGCTGAAAAAAGTAGGATATCCAGATTAGATTTTTGATCAGGCCGTGGATCTTCTTTCATCATAAGATGCGTCATACCAATCACAGCATTCAAGGGGGTGCGGATTTCATGGCTCATCGTGCTTAAAAACTCGCTTTTTACCTTTAACCCCACTTCTGCATCTTCTTTTGCTTTTTTGAGCGTAAATGCGAACCGAAATGATAAGATCAAAGACTGGCAGAAGAAAAATCCAAGATAACCGGCAAATAACAGGAGTTCCTGAGGATAAGCGATATCGTAATAAGCCAGTATCAGGGTGATGAAAATAATAAAGATAGCGATCGTACTAAGCAGTGCGTATTTGGCTCCGATTCTTTTATTTCGGTATGCAACCCAATAAATGTAGATGGCAAAAAAGATGTAAGGAATGAGCAGGCCAACAAACGGATTCATGAGTTGGCTGAATAATATCGGTGGTGAAAGGATCGTAATCAATGCAAAAGAAAAGCATACGCCGATCATACAAAAAATGATTTTGGCAGGCGTATCCTTTGGGTATAGATAAAGCGTATACAATGCAAACATGGCAACAGCCATAAATAAGGCGATATACTCCAGGTGAATGGCCAACTGCCAGCCTACATATGGAAATATGGTGTGAAGCGAATAATCACCTGAACCAACAATTCTATAACTATAAAAGAAACAGAAAAGTGAAAAATACAGCGTTGATTTATCATGACGGCCAAGCAAATATAACCCCAGGAAATAAAGCCCGCCCATGAGCATACAGCCGGTCAGCAAAAAATCAAATGCGTGGTCCAGATTACTACTATCCTGTAATTCATTGAACAAACCAATTTGAATAGGTTTGCTGATTCCGCCTTTGGAATGATGAAAATTTGAGATAAAAAGTTTTAAATTAAGTGTATCAGTAGCTAAAAAAGGTTTAACCTGGGTAGACCAGTATGGTGTTGTTGTTTCCTTGGCTGTACCGGGAATTCCATTTCTTGCAATTAATTTTCCGTTGACATATAAGGCGTAGGCACTATACATATCGGGAATTTTGAAAGCCAGCTGGTCTCTGTTTTTTGGTAAAAGGATTTTTACTTCATAGGTCGCAAATCCCTGTGAGGATATGGATTTGCCCTTCCAGAGGATGTTACTCCATAAATCCGGAAAATTCTCATATTCATGATATATGTCAGACCGGGAAGTTTTTTTTAATGTTTTCCAGTAAAATGTCCACTCGCCATTGATATTAATCGGAGCCTCATTGAACTTTGCAGACCTCAGATCCAGCACTCCTTTCACTGCTTTTGGAGCATAAAGTGGCTGTGACGCAAAGGATGGAAATGCTGACATAACCAAACTTGCGACAAAAAGCATTAAACCCAAACCAGATACACAATTCCGTGTCATTTTCCTTTAATAATATGTGACATGCAGAATTTTTGTAATCGATGTCTAATATCTGATTAAAATTCTTGTTGTAATGCTTAATATTAATCTGAAAACTAGAAGTTACTTGATTTACAAAATACTAAAAATGAGGTTTTTTACTGAACAAAAAAACAAATCGTTACGAAAAATTAAATAAATTTATCCAGTGGCAAATGCAGAGACAGCACTTTTTGTTGAATATTAACATTGTAACTTTATGACAATTAAATTTTTTGGAATGACTGTAATTACCGCCACTTTAATAGCTGCAAATGGCTCGGCTCAGAAAATAAATTATCCAAAAACAAATCAGATAGATCATGTTGAGGATTACCACGGTACAAAAGTTTCGGATCCTTATCACTGGCTTGAAGATGATCGCTCACTGGAAACTGCGGCTTGGGTAAAAGCTGAAAACGCTGTCACTTTTGAATATCTTGATAAAATACCTTTCAAAGGGAAGATATTTACGGATTTGGAAAAAGCTTACAACTATCCAAAATATTCGGCTCCGACCAAGAAAGGCGACTTTTTTTATTTTTATAAAAATGATGGTTTGCAAAACCAGTCCGTACTTTACAGACAAAATGGTTTAAACGGAACACCGGAAGTTGTCCTTGATCCAAACAAACTTTCAACAGACGGAACTACAAGGTTGACCGTTTTTAGTTTATCAAAAAATGGAAATCACGCCGTTCTTGGTTTTTCCAAAGGTGGCTCTGACTGGCAGGAATATCAGGTGATGGATATGAAAACCCTGAAAATACTTTCGGATAAAGTTGAATGGGTGAAAATTTCCGGCGCTGCCTGGCAGGGTGATGGTTTTTATTACAGCCGTTATCCAAAACCGGAAGGAAGTGCACTGGCTGCCAAAAATGAAAATCATCAGGTTTTCTATCATCAGGTTGGGACAGAACAATCTTCTGATAAACTGATTTATGAAGATGCAGCCAACGGACAGCGTTTTCACACCGTAGGCACAACAGAGGATGAACAATATGCCATTTTATCTGTAAGTGATCGTGGAAAAGGCAAAGACGGGAATGGATTGTGGGTTATGGGAAAAGGAGAAAACAAATTCACCGCTATAAAGGAAGAAATTACTGATTTCAGTTTTGGTGTGGTTGAAAATGTGGATGGCGGATTTTTGGTTGAAACAAATGAAAATGCGCCTAACAGCAAAATTTTGTTTTTTGAATCGAAAACAAAAAGCTGGAAGCCATTCTTACCTGAAAAACCGGAACCATTACAGGGTGCAGGTACAGCTGGTGGGAAATTATTTGTGTCCTATTCCAAAGATGTGACCTCCAGAGTTTATGTTTATGATATGAAGGGAAAACTTGAAAATGAAGTACAGTTGCCTGGTCTTGGTACTGTCGGCGGTTTTGGAGGAGAAAGGGGAGATACCTTTGTTTTTTATACTTACACATCTTTCAATTATACGCCTACAATATTCAGGTATGAGATAGCCTCGAAAAAAAGCGCTGTTTTCCGTGAGCCGGAAGTTTCATTCAAGCCACAGGATTATGAAACCAAGCAAGTATTTTATCCAAGCAAAGACGGAACAAAAATCCCGGCTTTTATCACTTACAAAAAAGGTTTGAAACTCGACGGATCAAATCCGACGATTCTGTATGGTTATGGTGGATTTAACATTAGCCTGACACCTGCGTTTAGTCCCACACGTATACCATTTTTAGATCAGGGCGGTGTGTTTGTTCAGGCTAATTTGCGCGGAGGAAGTGAGTATGGCGAAAAATGGCATGAGCAGGGAATGAAGTTGAAAAAGCAGAATGTTTTCGACGATTTTATAGCTGCTGCTGAGTTTTTAATTAAAGAGAAATATACTTCTCCGGCACGTCTGGCGATTCAGGGTGGATCAAACGGCGGTTTGCTGGTTGGTGCGGTTATGAACCAGCGTCCGGAATTATTCAAAGTAGCTTTTCCGGCCGTTGGGGTAATGGATATGCTTCGTTTTCACAAATTTACAATCGGCTGGAACTGGATTGCAGACTATGGAAGCAGCGATAATGCAGATGAATTTAAAGCGATTTATGCTTATTCTCCATTACACAATATCAAAACGGGCGTGAATTATCCGGCAACTATGATCACAACCGCCGATCACGACGACCGTGTAGTTCCTGCACATTCATTTAAGTATGCAGCGGAATTACAGGAAAAAGCGGGAGCATCTTCAACCAATCCGCTTTTAATTAGGATTGACACCAATTCCGGACATGGAGCCAGTAACACCAAGAAAGCTCTGGAAACACAGGCGGATATTTATGCGTTTTTGTTTTATAATATGGGGTTGAGCTGGAAGTAAATTTTATTTGTTTTTTTATCTTAAAAGTCGGCGAAGAGACCAGAAAAGTGGTAATTCAAAACTAATTTTTAATAAAACAGAATTTTAATTGAGCCGCTACAAATATTTGTTGCGGCTCTTCTAATTAGAATTGTTACCAGAAAGACTTATATAATTCCTGTGTGCAGGATACCACAGGACGGTACGCAAACCTAAGTTTTCTAATCTTGTATTGTAAATTAGAAGTGAAATGGCTGACATAGAAAAACCTTACTCATTCTGAAATTCTAACTTAAAAGCGATCTTAAAAACAAAATAATATGAGCAGTTCAACAGCAGAGCAGTACAAGTATGTGAGCTATTTATGGGATGATGCGAAAGCAGCTTCCCTTGGTGATGACCAGGTGGAATTACTTTTATATCGTTCCAATTTATTAGGAGCGGATCTTCGTCTTACTAACTATGCAGGTGGAAATACCAGCTGCAAAACCATAGAAAAAGATCCGTTGACGGGAAATCCTGTTGAAGTGATGTGGATCAAAGGCTCTGGCGGTGATATTGGTACTTTGAAAAGAAGCGGTCTTGCCGGTCTTTATCAAAACCGTCTGCATGCATTGAAAAATATATATCGTGGCCTTGAATTTGAAGATGAAATGGTTGAGCTTTTCAATCATTGTATTTATGATCTTAAATCCAAAGCACCGTCTATCGATACGCCGTTACACGGACTGCTCCCTTTCAAACATATCGATCACTTACACCCTGATGCGTTAATTGCAATCGCAGCTTCGAAAGAAGGTGAAGCCATTACAAAAGAATTATTTAAAGGTGAACTGGCGTGGGTGCCTTGGCAACGTCCTGGTTTTGACCTTGGGTTGAAACTGGAAAAGACGCTTGCTGACAATCCGGGAATTCGTGGAATCGTTTTGGGTGGCCACGGATTATTTACCTGGGGTGATACAGCCTACGAATCATATATCAATACCCTGAATACAATTGAACAGGCATCTGCTTATCTTGAAGAAAACTACGGTATAAAACGTCCTGTTTTTGGAGGTGCCAAACAAGAAAGTCTTGCAGCGGATCGTCGTCTGGAAGTAGCTGGTCAGCTGAATCCTTACCTGAGAGGTCTTGCTTCTGACCGTCAGACGATGGTGGGACATTTTACTGATGATTCACGCGTTTTGGAATTTATCAATAGCAATGATCTGGATAAACTGGCTCCGCTTGGAACAAGTTGCCCGGATCACTTTCTTCGTACGAAAATCCGTCCGTTGGTTCTTGACCTTCCTGCGGAAGTTCTGGCATCAGATGCAACAGCTATTTTAGATCATATCCGTCCGCAGTTCGAAGCGTATCGTGCCAATTATCAGGCTTATTACGATCGTTGTAAACATGACAACAGTCCGGCCGTTCGTGACCCGAATCCGGTTATTATTTTGTACCCTGGCGTTGGTATGTTCTCTTTTGCAAAAGACAAACAAACTGCTCGTGTTGCGGCTGAATTTTATACCAATGCAATCAATGTAATGAAAGGCGCGGAAGCGGTTTCATCTTACGTTTCTCTACCGGAACAGGAAGCTTTCGATATTGAATACTGGTTGCTTGAAGAAGCGAAATTGCAGCGTATGCCGAAAGAAAAATCACTTTCTCGCAAAGTAGCTATCGTTACGGGTGGATCTGGTGGCATTGGAAAAGCAATTGCTCAGAAATTCCTGGAAGAAGGTGCTTGCGTAGTGATTTCTGATATTGATGACAAAGCACTTGCCGAAACTAAAAGTGAATTTGATAGTAAATTCGGAAAAGATTTCTCAGCTACTGCCAATGCAAACGTTCTGGAAGTAGATCAGATTAATGCAGCTTTTCACGTTACAAAACTGAAATTCGGTGGTGTTGATATCGTTGTAAACTGCGCCGGGCTTTCTATTTCAAAGCCGCTTGCTGAAACAACCATTAAGGACTGGGATATTTTGCAGGATGTTTTGGTAAAAGGTCAGTTCCTTGTTTCTCAGGAAGCTGTGGCTATTATGCGTCAGCAAGGGCTGGGCGGTGATATCATCAATATTGCAAGTAAAAACGGACTGGTTTCCGGACCAAATAACGTGGCTTACGGAACTGCAAAAGCGGCGCAGCAGCACATGTCCCGACTTTTGGCAGCAGAATTGGGCGGTGACAAAATCCGTGTCAATATTGTCAACCCTGATGCCGTGATTTCCGGAAGTAAAATCTGGGAAAGTGGCTGGGCAGCCGGACGCGCAAAAGCTTACGGTATCAAAATCGAAGAATTGCCGGCTTACTATGCAAAACGGACGGTTCTGAATGCTGAAATTCATACAGAAGATATAGCAAACGGAGTTTTCGTATTCGTTGGCGGATTGCTGGGAAAAAGTACCGGAAATGTTCTGAATATTGACGGTGGTGTTCCTGCCGCATTTGTTCGCTAGTATTTGAAATTAAAAGCTGTGTTAAAAGTAGATTCTGCTTTTGACACAGCTTTCTTTTTATAGTGATATTCCAATTTCCGAAGCCGTTTTTATCCGGCTTATTTCAAAATCTTTAATGCTAAAAAGATGAAAATAGAACAATATCGGATTGATCAGCATAACGAAGGTTTGTTGGGCAAACATAACAATCAGTTCATTTTTCTTAAAGAACAACTGGGAGAACAGGGTATTGATGCCAATGCGATTGTAAAAACTTTGCAGGCATTTCAAGTAGCAATTCCAAGCTGGGCTTTGGGAACCGGCGGAACCCGTTTTGGTCGTTTTTCAGGTGCTGGTGAACCTGGTTCGTTGGAAGAAAAAATTGAAGATGTTGGAATTTTGCACGCGTTGAACCGTTCAAGCGGATCAATTTCTTTACACATTCCATGGGATATCCCAACCGATGCAAATGCGATGATTCAACTAGCCTCCTCGCTTGATCTGAAATTTGATGCCGTAAATTCCAATACATTCCAGGATCAGAAAAATCAGGAGTTGTCGTATAAATATGGTTCACTTTCACATGTGGATCCAAAAGTGCGTAAGCAGGCTGTTGATCATAATATTGAAGTAATTAAATACGGAAAAGATTTAGGGTCGAAAGCTTTGTCGATCTGGCTTTCTGACGGGTCATGTTTTCCAGGACAATCCAATTTTGTAAAGGCGTTTCAAAATACGCTGGAATCGTTGCAGGAAATTTATGCGGCGCTACCGGACGATTGGAAAGTTTTTGTGGAATACAAAGCATATGAACCGAATTTCTATTCAACCGTAATTCAGGATTGGGGAAGCTCATTATTGTTTTGCCAAAAACTAGGCCCCAAAGCGGATGTTCTGGTTGATCTGGGTCATCATTTGCCAAACGCGAATATTGAGCAAATTGTAGCAACGTTGATGATGGAAGGCCGTCTGGCTGGTTTCCATTTTAACGATTCCAAATACGGAGATGATGACTTAACCGTTGGCAGTATCAGACCGTATATGCTTTTCCTGATTTTTGTGGAATTGGTTGAAGGAATGAAACGTGCCGGAAAAGGCAGCGACGGTTTCGCCTGGATGATCGATGCAAGTCATAATGTAAAAGATCCTTTGGAAGATTTACTTCAATCGGTTGAAGCAATTCTTTTGTCATATGCCCAGGCGTTGATTTTGGACAGCAAAAAACTGGAAATCGCAAGAGGAGAAAATGATGTTGTTTTGGCTCAGCAATTATTACAAAATGCATTCAGAACAGATGTTCGTCCGTTAGTTCGCGAAGCGATGCTGCATAGCGGAGGTTCGCTTGACCCAATCGGACTTTTCAGAGATTTGAAAGTAAGAAACGGATTGATTTCAGAACGCGGTTTGGTAACCGTAGCGACTGGTCTTTAATAATACAAAATACATTTGTCATTCTAAGGTGTCCACTGATACCTTGGAATGACATTTTTTATAACGATTTTCTTCTGATCAGTGTAAAGGGATTTTTGATAATCTCCGTTTTGTTTTCCATCACCAATCTCGCCGCCGTTTTTCCCATTTGCTCATGATCGGTTGAGATTGTGGTAATTCCGTCCAAAAGAATTTCTTTTAGCGGCGTTTCATTATAAGATATTATCCCAACATCCTTTCCGACAACCAGATGCTGTTCACGGCATTTTTTGATGAGGTTAACCAGATCAGTTTCTTCGATTACAACATAAGCTGCGTCTTTGATAACTTTGGTATTTTCCTCGGTTTCAAACATAATATCAAATTCAAATTGCTGCTGAATGCAAAACAGACGGAAGCCTTTGATGATTTCCTTTGGATAAGGAATCAGGGTTGGAAAAATAAGGATCAGCTTTTTGTAAACTTTCAGCAGGTCATTTGCTTCGTTAAGCGCACAAAGAATATCTTTTTCGAAATTCTGGTGAACGGCCGAATGTTTCCGGTTATCAATGTCTACGTCCTTATCCAGCAAAATCAGTTTCTCTGCCGGGATCAATTTTAATATTTTCGCAGCCTCATCTTCATTGTCGTAAAAATGGGGCATGATCACATAGTAATCATATTCTCCCAAACTGTTTTTTATCAGATTGGAAAAAATATTGATATTGGAGTGATGAATGTGCAGATCAACGATCATGTTTCGACCAACATTTTCAACAAAAGCATTATAAATCTGTTTTTTATAATTGCTTATTTTGTTGAAAACCAGTAATATTCTTGAAGTTGTTTCAATATCAACGCGGTTGATAAAATATCCTTTTCCCCGAACCGACACCAAAACCCCATCTTTTATTAAATGACGGTAAGCCTTCTCAACAGTATCTCTCGAAAGTAAGTATTCCTCACTCAACTGATTGATAGACGGTATTTTATCTCCTCTTTTCAGTTTTCCCTTGCCAATAGCTAACAGCAGCGATTTGATAATCTGCATATACTTTGGCGCACTTTCCTTAAACTCAATATCAAACTGGATTTCCATTAAAAACGAGATGCTTAGGTTTGGAACTATGTTAAAATTAATACAATTCCTTTAAATTTGAATATTAAATAAAAGTTAAAATGGTACATCGATATACTTATTAATTACTAAAAATGCTCTTCAGAAGACTATAAAATCTTCCGAAGAGCATTTTTATACTACAAATTTAAAATTATCTTGGAGAACGGCTACCTCTTTCTGATCCGCCACCGCCATGACTTTCATTAGATCTTCCACCGCCTCTTGATTCACCGCCACCACTTCTTTCAGAAGAATTAGATCTCATTGACGCTCCATTATCAAAGGATCTTTGCTGACCTTGATTTTGTCCGCCATAATTATCTGAGCGTCCTGAATTGGATGGCTGATCGTAAGAACGGGAACGATTTTGGTCTGGTGCGGGCGATTGACGTTGCGCTTCACCACCACGGTTTCCATAAGCAACTGACGGATCTTGCGGTCTTTGACTTCCATAATCCTGTGCGCTTCTTTGCGGCGCAGAATAACCGCGGTCTGGTGTTGAACGTTCGTTGGAACGGTTTGGCTGACTTTGATTGTAAGGATTATTTCCGTTGTTGCTTCTATTGTCCGGCATATTTCTGTTGTCGGGAACACGGTTGTCATTTCCTGAATAAGATCTGTTACCAAATTGGCCATTGTTACCGTTTCTGTTTCCGGAATTATAATCGCTCGCTCCTCTACCGTTATTATTATAGCCATTATTTCCTCTGTTATCAGAACCATAAGAACGCGATCTGTCATAGCTGCCAGCGTTGCCACCATAACCTCTGCTGTTCGCGCGGTCGCCACCCATCACAATTCCTCTGCGGTCACGATCGATCTGACGGATTTCTACCGGACGTCTTGTTACACGTTCAATTTCATCACGTCTTGGACCGTATACATAAGAACGGTTGTTGCTGCGATAATAGTTATTGATGATCGTTGTGCGTCCATAGATATTATTATATCCGCCACGGGGAACCCAGTAATTGTGCCAGCTACGGCTAGAAATATATTGCTGCGGAACAAAAACCCACCAGAAAGAAGGAATATTAATCGATACGTTGATATTTACCCCAGGTCCCATCGGTGCCCAGCCATAGTAACCACCACCTGATCGCCAGCTCACCCACGCAGGTCCCCATTCATATCCAGGGATCCAGAACCAGCCGTTATAATCATCATATGACCAGCGGCCGTAATGAAAGGGAGCCCAGCCCCAGTCATAGTCGGAAACCCAGGTATTTCCATACTCTGTAACCTGCCAATATCCGTTTGTTGCATAAGGTTGAAATCCTGCATCGACATAAGGTGTCCATACCGAACCATATTGTGGTGTATTGATCCAGCGTCCGTAAGGTGCCAGTTCATTGTAAAAAGTTTGATATGAAATAGAAACCCCGGGCTGGGCTTGTAACTTTTCCCCGGTTGAAATACCTGCGATAAGTAAAAGCGACAAGCCCAGTATCCGAAATTTATGCATGGTGTTCATGGCCGTATGGATTAATAGTTTTCGTGTTTAAAATCAATTGTTTGACATGAAAATTTGAAACAGGTTTAATCAGGTTTAAAGTAGGGAAATCTTATAAAACTGTTCCTTTATGCTGATTGAAAAATAAATTTGATTAATAAATTCAGACAAAATTAAATTTAAATATTTGATTTGCAGATATTTATGATTTATTAGCTGCTTGAATCCCGAAAATCAACCAGAACTATAATCGTTTTGAAAGCGTAAAAACTGGTAATATTGGTATACACATTAACACGTGTTAACACATTTTTATAATTGAATGATGATAAACCCTGAAAAACTACATACTGAGCTCGTTTTTCAAACCGCCAGAAGCGGTGGGAGCGGTGGGCAAAATGTAAATAAAGTAGAAACAAAAGTGGAGCTTAGGTTTGATATTCCAAATTCTGCATTGCTGACAGATGAGGAAAAACAGATACTTATTGAAAAGCTGAGTACCAAACTGACGAATGACAATGTATTGGTAATTTATCACCAAACGGAACGTTCCCAATTGGCAAATAAGGATAAGGTTGTTGAGAAATTCAATAAACTTATCCAGCAGGCATTTTTTGTTCAGAAGAAAAGAAAAGCAACCCGCCCGACACTGGCTTCAAAACTTGAACGACTGGCCGGAAAACAAAGAAAGTCAAATGTAAAATCCATGCGAAGAAAACCGGTAGATGATTAGTTGAATTTGTTTTACTATTATGAAAACCCCTTTTACTTACGATAAGATTTTTGATCAATAAATATGGCTTTACTTTCTGCTTCAAATAATACTTCTGCACTTCGTACTGTACTTTCATTACCTGTAATCGTGGCTTCACTGGGTTACTTTGTTGATGTTTATGATTTGCTTTTGTTCAACATTGTGAGAGTACCAAGTTTGCGGGAACTGGGTTTGTCGGAAGCAGATATTTCTGCTATCGGAGCGAAAATTTATAACTGGCAGCAGGCTGGTTTGTTGATCGGCGGTTTTTTCTGGGGAATATGGGGAGATAAAATGGGTCGTCGTTCTGTACTTTTCGGCTCGATTCTGATGTATTCTCTGGCGAATATTGTCTGCGGTTTTACCAATAATGTTGAAGTTTATTCAATACTTCGTTTCATTGCCGGTCTCGGACTTGCGGGTGAACTTGGTGCAGGAATTACTTTAATCGCTGAAATTCTTCCCAAACATTTACGTGGTTATGGAGCTTCTGTTGTTGCCAGTGTTGGTCTTGCCGGAGCAATTGCCGCATTTTTTGCAGTAAAACTTACGGATTGGCGAACTGCTTATTTCATCGGTGGCGGAATGGGACTTATCCTTTTGGTGCTCCGTTTCAATGTTCTTGAATCTTTTCTTTTTGAAAAAGCAATTGAAAGTAAAGCAAAAGCAGTGCAATGGTGGACGATTTTTACAAAAAGAGAAAAATTAATTCGTTACCTGCGATGCATGGGCATTGCGTTGCCAACATATCTTGTCATTGGAATTTATGCAACTTTTGGAAATGAATTTGCAAAAGCTTTGGGCATTCCGGGAGATGTTCAGGCGGGAACTTGCGTACTTTATGCTTACATAGGAATTGTGACCGGCGATTTTTTTAGTGGTTTTTTAAGTCAGTGGCTACAATCCAGACGAAAAGCAATATTGATCATGTTGTTCATGACGTTTGCAGGAATGGTCGCGTTGTTATATGGTGGAATCAATTCTGCCACAACCTTATATATATGTTATGGCTGGCTAGGTTTTTCTATAGGTTACATCGCCATGTTTCTTACAACCACCGCAGAACAATTTGGTACTAATCTTCGGGCAACAGTAACGACTTCCGTAGCAAATAATGTCCGCGCAACTACACTTTTAACATTACCTGTTTTTCAATACCTGAAACCTGACTGGGGTGTTCTCCAGGCAGGTGCAAGTGTAGGGATCGTGTGTTTTGTACTTGCTTTACTTTCGCTTTGGAAAATGGAAGAAACGTATGGTAAGGATCTGGATTACGTAGAACAGTAATTTTTTAGAGTAGCAGCGTAAGGTCGAATTCGAAATGGGGAAGAATATTTTCTCCGGACAATAAGTTGTTAAAATTGTGAATACGATCTACCGTTCCGTCTTCACGATAAATGAATACCTCTTGGGTTTTCGGATTTATGAGCCACCCAAGTAATACACCATTATTTATATACTCATGCATCTTGTCCTGAACAGTTTTCAATTTATCTGTGGCAGACATTAACGCCACCACGAAGTCTGGTGAAATAGGTGGAAATTTATCTTGTTCCTGCGGACTTAGTGTATTCCATCGATTGTTGCTAATCCAAGCCATGTCTGGCGATCGCGTAGCTCCGTTTTGAAATTTAAATCCAGTTGAAGAATCGAAAACCTGTCCCAGCTTATGTTTTCTGTTCCACAAAACCAGTTCAAATGATAATTCTGAATTTCGAATTCCTGTCTTTCCTCCTGTAAGTGGCATAATGATAATTGTACCGTCGGGATTTCGTTCAAATCGAAGTTCAGGATTCCGTTGACAAAAATCATAAAATGAGTCATCATCCAAATCTATGGCTAAATCCAGACGCAGTTCGTCCTGAAAATCGGCGAGTTTACTGCTAACTGTTAATGTCATGATTTTTAGTTTATGATTTAACTCTAAGGTAATTAAATCAGTTTGAAAATAAATATAGATTAATCAAATGTTTTTTGACTTAATCTATATTTATCTAAACCAAAGCTTCAAATAATATTTCTGCCGGATGCATCGCTTTGCGTCCAGTACCATCATGAATCTGGTGACGGCAGCTTGTTCCGGGAGCAGCAATAATTACATCATCAGCCTGTTTCCTAACCGTTGGGAAAAGTACAAGCTCTCCAATTTGCATGGAAATATCATAATGCTCCTTTTCATATCCGAAAGATCCCGCCATTCCGCAGCATCCCGAAGGAATTAGCTGAACGGTGTAATTTTCCGGTAATGAAAGCATTCTTTTCGTTGGTATCATACTGGAAATCGCCTTTTGCTGACAATGACCGTGTAACTTGATCACTCGTTTTTCCTTACTGAACGAATCTTTCGAAATGCGTTTCAGCTCAATTTCCCTTGAAACAAACTCATCAAACTGCAAAGCATTAAGCGCAAGTTTTTTGGCATCTTCCACCATATCTTCCCGAACAAGATCAGGATATTCGTCGCGGAAAGTTAAAATTGCAGACGGCTCAATACCGATTAATGGCGCGTCGTGAGAAATGATATCTTTTAACAAACGGATATTTTCTTCTGCGATTTTCTTTGCGTCTTTTAATAATCCCTTCGAAAGTTGAGGTCTTCCGGATGTTCCGTGGTTAGGAATGATTACTTCATAACCCAGTTTTTCCAAAACCATGATTGCTTTTATTCCAATTTCAACGTCATTAAAATTGGTAAACTCGTCACAGAAAAGATAAACCTGACGGGCGGATGAACTTGCCGGTTTCTTACTCTTTGCTCTTTTATCATACCAGGCACGAAGTGTTGTGTTTTTTAACAACGGCATGGTACGCTCCGGGTGAAAACCGACGATGCTATTGGCAATTTTCCGAAGCGGCGCATTTTTATATATCAAATTATAAGCCCACGGAACATAACTGGCCAAACCGTTAAGTTTTGAAAAATTCCCAACCAGCCACGAGCGCATTGGAACGCCATGCTCGTCATGATAATGCTGAAGAAATTCCATTTTCAATTTCGCGACATCCACATTGGAAGGACATTCGCCTTTGCAACCTTTGCAGGCCAGGCAGAGATCATATACTTCCTTGATTTCTTTATTGTCAAACCGGTTTTCTTTGGGAGAATTTGTCAGCATTTCCCGCAGAATATTGGCTCTTGCACGCGTTGTATCTTTTTCATTTCGTGTCGCCATGAAACTTGGACACATCGTTCCACCGCTCATCTCCGTTTTCCGGCAATCGCCTGATCCGTTGCATTGTTCTGCGTGCTGCAAAACAGTCTGATCTTTAAAACGGAAATAAGTTTTGAACTCCGGTACAAAGTGATCCGCCTCGTAACGTAAAAAGCTGTCCATTGGCGGCGTATCAACGATTTTTCCCGGATTCAGAATATTATGAGGATCCCAGGTCCGTTTTATTTCCTTAAACAATTCATAATTATGCTGTCCAACCATTTGCGGAATAAATTCGCCGCGCAAACGTCCGTCTCCATGTTCACCGGAAAGTGAACCCTGGAATTTTTTAACCAGCGTCGCAATTTCTTCTGCGATGGTTCTGAATTGCTGGTGACCTTCTTTTGTCTTTAAATTGATAATCGGACGAAGATGTAATTCTCCCGATCCGGCATGCGCATAATGCACTGCTGACATACCATGTTTTTTGAGAATGTCATTGAATTCAATAATGTACTGAGGCTGATCATAAACATCCACTGCGGTATCTTCAATCACGGCCACAGCTTTTTCGTCACCCGGAAGATTACTCAGCAAACCTAATCCTGCTTTTCTAAGTGTCCAGATTTTTTTGGTATCATCCCCAAATAAAAGCGGATAGTGATAACCCATGCCGGCTTCAATAAAATCGGCTCTCAAAGCTTCGGCCAGTGCTTCTACTTCTTCTTTTGTTTCTCTGGAAAGATCCACAACCAGAATTGCAGGATATTCTCCCGCCTCAGTATTCTGGACAAAAAATGCGTTTGCCTTTTGTTCTTTATTTGTGGCGGCACATTCAAGAACATAGTTATCAATCAGCTCAACAGCCTGCGGTTTATATTTTAAAGCCAGAATGGTAGCTCTTAAAGCTTCGTCAATCGTCTTAAAATGAGCGCACAATAATCCTTGTGTCGTCGGAGGAAGCGGGATAATGTTTAATTTGATTTCAGTCAGAAAACAAAGTGTACCTTCTGATCCGGCAATAAGTTTACACATATTAAAAGGAACCGCATTTTCCCCATTTTCAGGAAAATGCGTAAAAGGTTCCGTTTCCAAAAGCATATCCAGCGCATAACCGGTATTCCTTCTTTCTACGCTGCGTTTTGGAAATTCTTTTCTGATCTCGACCTGATTGGCTGGATTCGATAAAATTTCAAAAGTTTTGGAATAAATTTTATCGGCAAGAGAAAGCTGCCCGTTTGTAATTGAAAGTTTATTTTTAAAATCGACAGTGCTTTCTGTACCAAAAGTTACCTCACTTCCGTCCGCCAGAATTGCTTTTACTTCCAGCAAATGTTCGCGCGTACTTCCATATACTACGGAATTGGATCCACAGGAATTATTTCCAACCATTCCCCCGATCATAGCGCGGTTTGCCGTAGACGTCTCCGGACCGAAATAAAGCCCATATGGTTTTAAAGCCATATTCAGTTCATCGCGCACAACGCCCGGCTCAACCCTGACATAACGTTCCTCAGCATTAATTTCCAGAATTTTGGTGAAATGCTTCGAAGTATCGACAATAATTCCGCTTCCCACAACCTGTCCGGCGAGTGAAGTGCCTGCAGTTCTGGGTACCAATGAAATTTTATTACTGGTTGCATAAGCAATCAGTTTTTTAATATCATCCAGTGTTTTTGGAATGGCCACAGCCAAAGGCATTTCCCGGTAGGCCGATGCATCCGTTGCATACAAAGTACGCATTGTATTGTCATCATATAAATCACCTGTAAGCTGGGAGGCTAATAATTGTAGATCTGAATTTTCAACTGAGGACTGCGGTGCCATAAACTAAAAAGGTACTGAAAATATACTGCTCCAAAGTTACGAACAACCACCGATGTAATCATGAAATTTTTATAGAAAGGTTAGTTGGAATTTCATTTAGTTAAAATCTCAAATGGCAAGTATGTTGTTTATAACGTTTACTGGTGTCGTTTATAGGAGTATGTTGAAATCCTAAAGGAAATTCAGGAGGTTATTAATTTTTGAAGAGTTAAGTCGCTGCTTTAAAATGTATAAAGTCAACTTATTAAAATTATAAAAAAATGTAACCAAAAGTTTATTTAATCTTTTATCAATAAATATTTGTAATAATTAAATAAATCTATGTCACCATAATTTGTAATATCTCAACTAATTATATTAATTTGCTTAACTATTAAGCAAAAATTTCAATTTAATCTGATTATTGTTCATAATGTGCCTTTTCGACCTCGGAAACACAGTTTTTAGAAGATTTTGAATGACTTTGATTAATAGGATTGAAGAACTAACAAAATTAATTAACCTAATGTATGATGAAACTTTCCTGTTTACTGCACAAAATCTCCAAAGGATTGGGTGCAATTGAAGATGTTAAAAATCGAGATGATGTTAGTAAACGTCACTTCACTTATTACAATTTCTTGTTTTTATTACTTTTTTCTACGGCTGCTGCTTTTGGACAGGATGTTGCCGTTAGTGGAAAAGTAACAGATTCAAAAGGGTCTGGTTTGCCGGGGGTTGCCATTACAATTAAAGGGACTACAAGAGGGACAAATACTGACGTTGATGGTAACTACCAGTTCGCGGTGCCTGCTAATTCAACTTTATCTTTTAGCTCAATTGGTTTTGAACCGAAAGATGTGGCTATTGGAAATAAATCAGTAGTGAATGTATCGTTATCCGAAGATGTAAAAGCACTGGAAGAGGTTGTTGTTGTAGGTTATGGTACTGTAAGAAAAAAGGATGCAACAGGTGCAGTATCCGCTTTGGGTTCCAAAGACTTTCAAAAAGGTATTGTAACTTCTCCTGAGCAATTGATGCAGGGACGTGTTGCGGGCGTGCAAATCACCCAGTCCAGCGGTGAGCCAGGTGGTGGTATTAACGTACGTATCCGTGGTACATCTTCTGTATTGGGAGGTAACAACCCGCTTTTTGTAATTGACGGTGTCCCTCTGAGCGGTGATAACACTTCCAGTGGTGGAGATAATCAGGGTGTTGGTCGTCAGCCTGCAAAAAACCCTTTAAACTTCCTTAATCCTGATGATATCGCCAGTATTGATATCTTGAAAGATGCCTCTGCTACCGCAATTTATGGTTCGCGTGGTGCTAATGGTGTTGTCTTAATTACAACGAAAAAAGGTAAAGGAAAAGGTTCTCTGGATTACGGATATTCCTTTGGTATCAGTAACATTACTAAAAAGTATGATTTATTAAATGCCAAAGAATACGTTGCGGCAGGGGGACAAGATCAGGGATCAAGCACAGATTGGCAAAAAGAACTTTTCAGAACTGCGCTTACACATCAGCATAACCTTTCTTATGGCGGAGGAGATAATGCTGGTAACTATCGTTTTTCTTTGGGTTATCTTAACCAGGATGGTATCGTTCAGACTTCCAATGTAAAACGTTATAGTGTGGGATTCAGTGGAGCAAAGAAATTTATCAATAATAAACTCTCAATTGGTAGCAACCTGAACTTTGCAAATACGCAGGATACAGGTGTTCCGATCTCGGAAAACATCGGTTTCGAGGGTGATCTTATGGGTAGTATTTTAAAAGCAAACCCAACCCGTGCCGTTTACAATGCGGATGGTGGATTTAATCAGGTTACTACTACTGAACCTAACCCTATGGCATTTGTTAAATTGTCGAAGGATAAAGCCAATACTTTACGCGCACTAGGAAACATCAACGCAGAACTTGAAATTCTTAAAGGTTTGAAATTCAAAACAGTATTAGGTTTTGATAAATCAATGTCAACAAGAAAACAAGCTTATTCAAGAGACCTGCTTGTAACAGGGATAACTAATATCGGACGTGTTTATATCAGAGATGTTGAAGCAAACAATCAGCTTTGGGAAAACTATTTTACATACGATAAAGAATTTGGTAAGGTAACACTGAATGCACTTTTGGGTTATTCATATCAAAGTTTTGAAAACAGTAGTAAAAACGTTTCTGCTGCAAATTTCAGAACAAGTGATTTGGATTTGATGGTTAATAACCTGGGTATTGCCGGAACAGTGGCAATTAAGGATGCCACTGCTTTACAAAGTGTTGGTTCAGTAGTTCAGAATTCAAATTATACCAAAGATGAGCTGCAATCTTATTTTGGTCGTGTTAACCTTGGATTTGCCAATAAATACCTGTTTACCGGTACGTTACGTATAGATGGTTCATCTAAATTTGGTGGTAACAATAAATATGGATATTTCCCATCAGGTGCATTTAAATGGAAAATTGTTGAGGAAGAATTCGTCCCTAAGGAAGTATTTACAGATCTTGCTCTTAGAGTTGGGTATGGGGTTACGGGTAACCAAAACATTCCTCACAACGTATATGACAGAAGAGACAGATACAGTGATTACGTAATTAACCAAAACGGTGACGGTATCACAGGTGGTGGTTTGAACGCCGTTGCCTTTAACAATCCAAACTTGAAATGGGAATCTACTGCTGCATTAAACCTTGGTATCGACTTCTCTATTTTGAAAGGAAGACTTTCCGGTAGCATTGACGCTTACAACAAAAGTACCAAAGATTTGCTTTTCAAGGTGGTTGCTGCCCAGCCTGCTCCGAACCCCTTTGTTTATAAAAATCTTGATACTGATATTCAAAACCGAGGTATCGAATTGGCTTTAAATGCAGTAGTGATTGACGGGAAAAAATTCTCTTGGGAAGTTTTGTTCAATGCTTCTTACAACAAAAACCTTGTTAAAAACCTGATAGGTACTTATGATACAGGTGAAATTAACGGACAAGGTTTGTCGGGTGCGTTTGCACAACGTCTGGCAGAAGGTCAGCCATTGTTCGCTTATTTCCTTCGCGAGTTTGGTGGATTTGATGATAATGGTAATTCAATTTATCCAAATGGTGACTTCCAACAATTCCTTGGAGGAAAAAGTCCGCTTCCAAAAGTTAACGCGGGTTTAACAAATAACTTTAAATATGGTAATTTTGATTTGAGCATCTTTTTCAATGGTGTATTTGGAAATTACTTGTACTCAAACACTGCAAATGCTTTCTTTACACAAGGATCATTTGCTAACGGACGTAATGTAACGAAAAATGTAATCGGTAATGGAGAAGGTGCATTAAACGCGCCGGATGTATCCACACGCTTTTTGGAAAAAGGTAATTTCATAAGAATGCAGAACTTTTCATTGGGGTACCGTATTCCTTTGAAAAGCAGCAAAATCTTGTCAAATGCCAGAGTATTTGTTTCAGGACAGAATTTGTTTACAATAACAAAATACAGCGGACAGGATCCGGAAGTAAGCACAAACAAATCATTGAATGACATTCCATCATTCGGAATTGATTACACCGCTTATCCAAGATCAAGAACCTACACGATTGGTGCAAGTTTCTCATTCTAATTAATTTTGATCAACAATGAAAACGAATAACATATATAAACTTTTGGTGTTCAGCGTAAGTTTGGCTGGATTATCATCATGTACCGATCTGATTCCTGACGAAAAGGATTCGGTAGTTAACAAGGTTGAAGAGGGAGGATTTGCTCCCGTAAACGTGCCGGAAGCGTTAGCATCTGCATACAAAGATCTGTCTACTTATTCGGATCAGGCGGGTATTTATGCGCTTGGGGAGCATGTTACTGCGGAAATGATCCCTCCTACACGCGGTGTTGACTGGGGAGATAACGGTGTATGGCGCACATTGGATCAGCATACCTGGGATGCTTCGCACTCTTATATTCTTAGTGCATGGAATGCTTTGAACCAGCGTGCATATAAAGCCACCGAAATCATTGCTTCAAATCCGTCTGCCGCGCAAAAAGCAGAAGCGCAATTTTTACGTGCTTACAATATGTACTGGGTTATGGATTACTGGGGAGTGGTACCAGTAAGAGAAGTGACGCAGGGTGTTGATGATTTACCAAAAGTTTTGTCACGTTCTGAGGCATTTGATTATATCGTTAAAGATTTGACTGAAGCGTTGCCTAATTTATCAAAAGTAGGGCCTTCGGTTACAAATGGTACGGCTTCAAAAGCAGCAGCTAACTTTTTGCTTGCGAAATTGTATCTTAATAAAGCTGTGTACAAAAGTACTGCTCCGGAAGGACCATATACTTTTGACAAAGCGGATATGGATAAAGTTGTGACTTACGTTGATGCAATCACTGCTGATGGATATTCATTGGAAAAAGATTACTTTTCAACATTCTCATCCAGTGCTAAAACTGAACCTATCCTTTTAGTTTTGGAGGGTACTGCTCAAAATCGCTGGTTCATGACATTGCACTATGGTCAGAATCCTTCGGGATGGAACGGCTTTGCAACGCTGGCAGATTTCTATGATACTTTTGAATCAAAGGATTCCAGAATTGGTTCGCCGGCTAAGAAAGATGGAACGCAATATTCTGGTATTGGTCTTGGATTTCTTATTGGGCCTCAGTATGATGATAAAGGTGCTGCTGTAATTGACACACGTACCCAAAAGCCGTTGGCGTTCACAAGAGATGTACCTTTGGCTGGTGCAGCTACGGATAAAGGAATTCGTGTCATTAAATATCACCCTGCAAATGCTGGTAAATATATCCTTATGCGCTACGCAGAAGCTTATTTAATGAAAGCGGAAGCACAACTTAGAGGTGGAAATGCAGCAGGTGCTCTTGCTCAGATCAATACTTTGAGAACTACTCGCGGCGCTACTACTCTGGCATCACTTACCGAACAAAATCTTTTCGATGAAATCGGTAGAGAGTTATATTGGGAAGGTGGTAAAAGAACAACTGAGGTTCGTTTCAGTAAATTTACATCAGGGGAAGGTACTTCTGTGAAAGAAGCCTATACGGTTCTTTATCCGATACCATCTGCGGCACTTGTTTCGAATGCAAATCTTACTCAAAATAAAGGGTACTAGAAATATTATTTTTTCTTTTACAAAAATGCTCGATGTATTCGAGCATTTTTGTTTTTATTGATTTTAAAAATTTATGAATCATTTAAAAATTGCCGCCAGCTTAATCCTTTCTTTATTATTTTCATCGTGCAGTCCTGATACAAGTGAAGATAGCATATACAATCAATTAGCTGACAAACAGGCAAAAGCTATTTATAAAGTTAATAACAAAGAATTTTATCCATCCGAAGGAGTTTTTTCAGCAGAGATAAATGCATCCGACAAACTCTTGAGTATGACCTTGGTTGACCAGTTTGATGACAGAACAATTATTAGTTTTGGGGGAGAAAACTGGTATGTAGCCGTGCCTGTCAAAAAAGAAGTTTTTGCTGATAATCAGGTGAATGCAGGAGTGAAAATGGGAAAACTTCTGGATAGAAAAAAAATGATCGGTGTAGGATATGTGATGTCTGAGGGAATTGTAACTCTTCAGGAATTTTCAAAAGACAAAGTCGTTATTAAAGTAAAAGGAAAAGTAGGTAAATACAGTGATTTTCAGGAAGCCACAGAATTCTTTCCCATGGAAGGTACAGTAGTTTGTAAAAAACCTACTTTTCAACTGATGAATATTACAGAAGAAGAATTATTTAATGCCCAAAAGACATCAGCGAAGTTATGAGTAACCAGTTTAGACCGTCAAATTTATGCACTGTAATTTTAGCATTTTTTATCTTTTGTTCTTGTCAAAAAAGTAAAAATGATAGTACCTTATTTGAGCTTGTAGATGCCTCTGATTCTGGTATTAATTTTGAAAATAAAGTAGTCAACCGGGAGGACTTTAACATTTTTACATACCGTAATTTTTACAATGGCGGTGGTGTTTCTGTTGGAGATATCAACAATGATGGCTTACCTGATATTTATTTCACCGCCAATATGGGCGACAATAAATTGTATCTGAACAAAGGGAATTTCAAATTTGAAGATATAACAGCAAAAGCGGGTGTTGCTGAATCCATGAAGTGGAGTACCGGAACTGTGATGGTGGATATAAACAATGACGGTCTGCTGGATATTTATGTTTGTAATGCTGGCTATCAAAAAGGAGTGAGCCAGGAAAATGCACTTTACATCAATAATGGAAACCTTACTTTCACAGAATCTGCGGCAAAATATAATTTGAATGAAGACGGTTATACCACACATACAGCATTCTTTGATTATGACCTCGACGGGGACCTTGATGCGTTTATTTTGAACAACAGTTTTATACCTGTCAATACATTAAACTACTCAAACAACCGGGACGTAAGAGCAAAAGACTGGCCGGTAAAAGACTTTTTGAAGAAAGGTGGCGGAGATAAATTGCTTAGAAATGATAACGGAAAATTTGTCGATGTAAGTGAAGAAGCAGGTATATATGGAAGTCTGATCGGTTTTGGGCTGGGCGTAACAGTAGGAGATATCAACGGCGACCAATATCCGGATCTTTACATTTGTAATGATTTTTATGAAAAAGATTATTTATACATCAATAACAAAAACGGTACCTTTTCCGAAGAACTGGAAAAACGCGTAAAACATACCAGTCTGGCTTCTATGGGTGCGGATATGGCCGATATTAATAATGACGGCTATCCTGAATTATTTGTCACAGATATGCTTCCCCGGGATGAATATAGATTAAAAACCACTACTTCTTTTGAAAATCATTACCTTTTTAATCTAAAAAAGGACAAGGGATTTTACAATCAATACATGCAAAACAGCCTCCAGTTCAATAATCAGGACGGCACTTTTAGTGAAATTTCGAATTACTCAGGCGTAGCATCGAGTGACTGGAGTTGGGGAGCTTTGATGTTTGACGCGGATAACGATTCAAAAACAGATATTTTCGTATGTAACGGTATTTTTCATGATATTCTTGACCAGGATTTTATAGATTTTTTTGCCAATGAACTTGTGCAGAAAATGATCATGTCAGGTGAAAAGGAGAGTATGAATAACATTATCGACAAAATGCCTTCAACACCTGTCGCTAATAATTTTTTTCACAACGAAGGATCTTTAAAATTTCCGGAAAAGGGAACTGAATTTGGTTTGGATCAAAAATCCTTTTCAAACGGAGCCGCATATGCTGATCTTGATAATGACGGAGATTTGGATTTGGTGGTCAATAATGTGAATCAACCTTGTTTCATTTATAAAAATAAATCAGAAGCAAAAAAAGACCGTAACCATTTTGTCAAAATAAACTTAATGGGTGACGGTTCTAACACTTTTGCCATAGGAGCAAAGGCGGAAGTATTTGCCGGAAATGAGATTTTTGACAGACAAATAAATCCGGTAAGAGGATTTCAGTCCAGCACGGAATATCCTGTGACGATTGGTCTGGGACGAATCACAAAAATCGATTCTGTCCGAATCATTTGGCCTAACCGGAAATTTACTGTTAAGTTAAATCCTGCCATTGATACTATGCTCTATTTTTCAGTTAAAGATGCCGGACAAAAAATATTTACACCATTACCGGTTGTTGTTAATCATCTGGTTTCCGAAGTTCCGGCAGCTTTTGATCCGCACAAAGAAGATAAATATGACGATTTTTTCAATGAGAGAAACATTCCAATGCTCCTTTCACAGGAAGGTCCGAAAGCTGCTATTGGAGATGTAAATAAAGATGGAAAGGACGACATTTATATTTGCGGAGCAAAAGGACAAGGCGGGCAGTTATATATTCAGAATGGGAGTGCATTCATAAAATCGACACAAAAAACCTTTCAGGATTTATCAGGTTTTGAGGACACCGCCGCTGCTTTTTTTGATTGTGATGGTGATGGTGATCTGGACCTTGTTGTCGGAAGTGGAGGAAATGAGTCTGTTCCGCGTACGCAGGAATTGCCGACCCGGCTATATTTAAATGACGGGAAGGGTAATTTTGCAATAAATACAAAAGCATTGCCGCCCAATGGAATGAACACGGCCGTAATTGTGGCAAATGATTATGACAAGGATGGGGATATAGATCTTTTTGTTGGGAGTAGAAGTGTGCCAAGAGAATATGGAATCTCTCCGACAAGTTATATTTACCAAAATGACGGACACGGAATATTCAAAGAAGTGGGTAAAACCATTGCACCTGAGCTTACAAAAACCGGTATGATTCGGGATGCTTTTTGGGCTGATGTTAATGGTGATAAAAAAGAAGAACTGATCGTAGTGGGAGACTGGATGGCTCCTGCCGTATTTGAATTTACTAGTGGCAAGTTCAAAAAACTTAATTCAGGACTGGAACAATACAATGGTTTTTGGGGAAGTCTGAAAGTTTTGGATATTGACAGCGACGGTGATATGGATTTTATTATGGGAAATATCGGAGAGAATTTTTCTCTGACTGCAACCGATAAATCGCCCGTTAAAATCTGGATTAATGACTTTAATAAAAATGGAAATATTGATAAAGTCATGACCAAAACGGTAGATTCCAGGGATATGCCGGTGTTACTGAAACGGGATCTGACTACGCAATTTCCATTCCTGAAAAAGAAAAACATCAAGCATTCCGAGTACGCCAATAATTCGATTCAGGATCTTTTTCCGGCGGACATTATGAGCTCAACCTATGAACGATCTGTGAATTATCTTAAATCAGCCATTGCCGTCAATGACGGAAAGGGTCATTTTTTACTTTCTCCTTTGCCTGATATGGTGCAGCTCTCATGCCTGAATGCAATCGAAAGTTCTGATATTAATAGGGACGGGAAACCGGATCTGATTGTGGGTGGCAATTTCTCACATTTTATTCCACAGCTGGGAGCGCTGGATGCTTGTCGCGGTAATGTGTTAATTAACAAAGGAAATAATAAGTTTGATGTGCTTTTGAGCACGCAAAGCGGTTATTCCATTGATGGAGAATTGAAACAAATAAGTTCGATAATGATCGGTGGAAAACCCTATCTTATTAATCTTGTCAATAATTCAAAGCCTGTTTTATTCCGAATCAACAAAGGATAGTTTTTGAATTTATGAAAAAAGTAGTTCTTGTATTAAGTGTTTTCAGTTTACTGCTGAGCCTGGTTTCCTGTTCTAACAAGGAAGAAAAACGGGATTATGCTTTCACATTGCTGACGTCTGAAAAAACCGGGTTAGATTTCTCAAATACTTTAAAGCCGACCAAAGATTTTAATATTTTTAACTACATGTACTTCTATAATGGAGGTGGTGTAGGTGCGGGCGATTTGAATAATGATGGTTTGGTTGATCTGTGTTTTATGGCCAATCAGGAATCCAACCGTATTTATTTGAACCGTTCGGGGATGAAATTTGAGGACATTACCGAAAAGGCTAACTTCAAAACCGGAAAAGGCTGGTCAAATGGCGTATCTATCGTGGACATCAACCAGGATGGAATGCTTGATATTTACATCAGTCAGGTTGGTGATTTTGAAGGTGTTAAAGGTCATAATCTTTTATTTGTCTGCAAGGAAATAACGAAAGATGGCATTCCTGTTTATGAAGAAAAATCAAAGGAATATGGATTGGATTTAGTAGTTTTTGGAACTCAGGCCGCATTTTTTGATTATGATCTGGACGGTGATCTTGATATGTTTCAATTGAATCATTCAGTTCATCAAAACGGAACCTTTGGAAGACGCGCGCTTTTCGAAGGAACCTATCATCCCCTTGCCGGCGATAAACTTTTCAAAAATGAAAACGGCAAGTTTGTAGAAGTTTCAAAGACGACAGGTATTAATAGTTCTGTACTTGGTTATGGGCTTGGCCTGGGAATTGGTGATATCAATTTTGACGGATATCCGGATATGTACGTTGGTAATGATTTCCATGAAAATGATTATCTCTATATCAACCAGAAAAACGGAAGTTTCAAAGATGAAATTGAAACTTCGATCATGCACACGAGCCAGTTTTCAATGGGTATTGATATTGGTGATTTAAATAATGATGCTTTTCCGGAAATCGTTTCGCTGGATATGCTTCCTTCAAGTTATGAGATTTTGAAGAAGTCAGAAGGGGAGGATATGTACAGTATTTTCAAGTACAAGATTCGCCAGGGATATAATTACCAGTTTGCGAGAAATAATTTGCAGTTCAATAATGGAAACGGGACGTTTAGTGAAATTGGCATGTATTCCGGTATCCACGCAACGGACTGGTCCTGGTCGCCACTTTTTACAGATTTTGATAATGACGGACTGAAAGATCTTTTCATTTCCAACGGAATTCCAAAGCGGATGAACGATACGGATTACATCAAATTTATATCAGATGATGTGGTTCAGGAAAGATTAAAGAAGAAAAATATTGATGAAAATGATCCGAGACTGGCTGATAAGTTGCCAGAAATAAAGCTTCTTAACAAGTTTTTCTCAAATCAAAAAGATCTCAATTTCAAAGATTTGGAAGGATCTATCGAAAATGATAAGGTATCGTATTCCAATGGCTCCGTTTATGCAGATCTTGACAATGACGGAGATCTGGACATTATCACCAACAATATCAATGAAAAGGTGTTTGTCTATGAAAATCTTGCAGATAAGAAACATGCCAAAAATAATTTTGTCCGGTTGTATTTGAAAGGCGCACAGGGAAATCTGAACGCAATCGGATCAAAATGTCTGGTATTCAAAAAAGATAAGGTTGAAAGTTATGAAAAATTCCCTGTTCGCGGATTTCAATCCAGCATGGAAATTCCGCTTAATATTGGATTAGGAAAAAAGGAAGATGTTGATTCAATGATTGTGATTTGGCCGGATAATAGATTTCAAGTCATCAAAAAAGCAGGTTTGAAAGATTCCTTAAACCTGACTTACTCGAAAACATTATCTGTTTTTAATTACCAGGAATTTAAAAATAACCGTAGTTCGATGGATTACAGTTACGAAGATATTGCCGCAAAATTAGGTTTGGATATACGTCATGAGGAGAATAATTTTATAGAATTTGATCGCAATTCTTTAATACCGTTTGAAGTTTCTGCGGATGGTCCGGCGCTTGCCATTGCTGATATAAATCATGATGGACTAGACGATATTTTTGTAGGCGCTTCAAAAAGATTTAAGAGCCATCTTTTTATTCAGTCAGCAAACGGATTGTTTAAAGAATCTGCCCAACCGGCACTGACAAGGGATAGTACCTATGAGGGAGTTGACGCTCAATGGATTGATGTGAATCGTGATAATCACCCGGATTTGGTGTTGGCCACCGGAGGAAATGAATATTCCAACAACTCGGAATATCAGATGCCAAGGGTTTATTTAAATGACGGAAAGGGCAATCTGAGCGGCAAGGCGGATGCGTTTTCAAATATTTTTGTCACAGCATCCTGCGTTGTTCCATTTGATTTTACGGGTGATGGAATTGTGGATTTATTTATTGGCGGAAGGGCGGTACCAATTAATTATGGAGAGATTCCTAAATCCTATCTGCTGAAAAATGATGGAACTGGAAAGTTTACGGATGTGACCAGTCAATATGGAAAAGAATTGTCTTCAATCGGTTATGTGAAAAATGCAAAACTGGCGGATATGGATAAAGACGGTGACCAGGATTTGTTGCTTGCTCTGGAATGGGACGGGATTTGCATGATGGAAAATAATGGCAAAACCTTCACGAAAAAATTACTAACGGAGGGCAAAGGTTGGTGGAATTTTGTAATGCCATATGATTTTGATGGCGACGGTGATCTTGATATTCTGGCTGGAAATTTAGGTTTAAACAGTAGGATGAAAGCCAGCAAAGAGCAACCCGTTAGGATGTATATCAACGATTACGATAACAACGGAAGAAGAGAACCTATTCTGACTTATTATCTCAACGGGACTGAATCTTTGTTTCCAACAAAACTGGAAATTGAAAAGCAAATGCCGTTTATCAAGAAGAAATATATTTATGCAACTGAGTTTGCAAAGGCCAGCATTGGTGATATTGTTGGAAAAGAAAAATTAAAAGAAGCTGCCGTTTTGGAAGCGGATTATTTTGAAAATACGATTCTGGTCAATGACGGGAAAGGTAATTTCAGCTTAAAGCCACTTGAATTCCGGGGGCAATGGTCGCCTTATTATGATGCCCAAATTATTGATGCAAACGGCGATAAACTTCCGGATGTTTTGATCATGGGTAACTTTTATAATGTCAATATTCAAATGGGTAGGTATGATGCAGATTATGGGACGGTACTGATCAATAAAGGAAACTGTAATTTTACACCAAAACCGCTTAACGGTTTACAAATAAAAGGGCAGGTTAGAAAATTGAAAGAGCTAAAATTGAAAGATGGAAGTGCAATCGTTGCTGCGAGAAACGACGATAAACTTGTCGTTATCAGAAGAAAAACTGCAACTCAGAAAACGAAATTATAAGCGATTGTGACAATTGGTGTAGCGAAAATATTAAGCTGATAACTCGTTGTAACTTTATTTTCAGTTTTGAAGAAAACGGAATAAGCATTTTTCCTCGCATAAACATTGTAGACCGAAAAAGTCCAGTGTCCTTGCCATCTGCGGTTTTTCATGCTTGGATTGTAGATATTCCAGGCAAAATCAAGCCGATGATAATCGGGAATGCGTTTATTATTTCGCTTATCATAAAACGGATAAACGTTATTCTGATAATTAATGAAACCAATGGGCTCACTATAAGGCCTTCCCGTGCTGTAAGCGAATATAAGACCAAAAGAATTGTGACTGTCGACTGTGATATCCAGTGATGCGTTGAAGGTGTGTGGCTTGTCATAATTGGCGGCATACCAGTCGCCCCGGTTCACGAGCTCGATCAAAGGAGCACCTTTGTCAATTCTGTTTAAAGATCTGGCATAAGTATAATTAGCCCAGCCTTTCATATTTCCTTTCTTTTTGGATAACATCACCTCAAGGCCATAGGATTTGTTAATTCCCTGAACAAGCTGTGTTTCCGGATATTTTTGTAGCAGAAAATCTGCACCGGGTTTGTAATCGATAATATTGTTGGCTTGACGATAATATCCTTCCATTGTTATTTCAAAAATATTGTCGTCAAAAGTTCGGTAAACGCCAGCCGTGAATAAATTACTGATTTGGGGTTTGATATGTGTATCACTGGTTTTCCAGCGGGAAGTTGGAATTGGAGTCGCCGTATTGGAAACAACCTGAATGTACTGGCGCATCAGATTATAGCCGAATTTCAAAGAAGTTCTATCGTTTAAAGCATAACTGATCCCGACGCGCGGTTCAAATCCACCGTAACCTTTGGATATTTGTCCGTTTCTATATATCGTAGAATCTTGGACAGAAAAATCATCTCTTGGCTGTCCGGGAATATAATTTCTGACAACGGATTTTCCAATCGACATAAAGTAAGAGTAACGTAATCCAAAGGAAACGGCCAGTTTTGGCGAAACCTTTATTTCATCATCAAGATACCAGGCCAGTTCATTGGCTCTTTCTGTCGGTGTGGTGATATAATTGACACTTTTGCTAAGTCCGGGTTCCAGCGTTCCCGGCATGATTGTATACCGCGTGGCTACCAAACCGGTTTCTATTTTATGATTTTCAAGCTGATAATTTAGGTTTGATTTAATTTGTTTTTGAGCTACTGATGATGGAAGTTTTACAATATTTCCGGTAGCTTTTTCTTTTGTTCCAATTTCGGGGGCATAACGGGCATAGATGACGGATGACTGCAAATTAAGTTTTGGAGAAATAACATGAAGCCAGCGAAGCATTCCATTGGTGGTAATATGTTTATAATAAGTATCAGTCCCTACAACGTTTGGCAAATTTGTGAGAAGATCAGTTTTGAAATAATCGTTGCTATAATAACCCATCAACGTTAGCGTATTTTTATCATTGATCCGGTAAAAAGATTTGGTTGAAAGTTCTCCGAATTTTGCCCGGATATTGTTCAAACGTTTATCCAGTTTTGGTAAAATAAAATCATTAAAAGCACCTCTTCCTGCAACATAAATCCCAAGTTTCCCTTTGATAATCGGGACGTCAGCCATAAGCCGGTTTGATACCAGACTTATTCCTCCCGACATTTTAAACTTTTCCAGATTTGGGTTTTTGGTTGAAATATCAAGAACAGAAGCCACACGGCCACCAAAACGTGCAGGTACATTTCCTTTGTACAAATCAAGACTATTAACTGTGTTGGGAGGAATCACAGAAAATAATCCAAACATATGCGTCGGATTGAAAATCGGAGTATCGTCCAGTAATATCAAAGTCTGATCCGTTGTTCCCCCGCGAATATTTACGCCGTTGGAAGCTTCACCAACACTGGAAACACCTGGCAACATTTGCAGGCTTCTTAAAATATCAAGTTCACCAAAAGCGGAAGGCAGTTTTTCAAGCGTTTTTATATTGATTTGAAGTGATCCTAAAATAGGTTGCCGAATGGTTTGATCGTAACCTTTACTTGTCACGATTACTTCTTCCAATTGACTGGAAGTTGTAACCATTAAAACATTAAAATTGGCTTTCTGGACACCATCTTTGATGTAGGTCCGGAACGTTTCATAACCGACGTGGCGGATGGTAATAACGTGATCACCGGTTGGCAGTTCCAGTAGAAAATTTCCTTTTTCATCCACTTTTTCGGTAGTCAGATTTTTGCGGTAATCGACAATAATCGTAGCACCCGGCAGCGGTGCACGCGTAGCCGAGTCCCTGACAGTTCCTGTAATTTTAAGGCCCTGCGCACGAACACAAAATCCGGAAATCAGAAAAGTACAGATCAGATAAAATGCCTTCATAAATTCAGATTATAGCTTACTGCGTCCATTTCCAGTCTTTTGGCAAAAATGGTGTTCTTGACCTGCTGTTTTTACAAATTGCCAAAGGGATATAAGGTCGCTCGGGAGATCTTTCTTCCAGAATCTGATCACGGTTGTGAATTGTTTTGAAAAGTTGGTTCAGAACCGCCTGGTTTTTAACGTTTTTCCTCCAAAGCATCGTCTTATACTCAGCAACTGAGGAGGCTGTGAAGAAACCAATAATTAGCTCATTTTTGTCCGAAGTATTTAAAATGTTACCCTGGATTGGTGCAGGAGGTGTATCGGCAAGCGTCCCGGAATTAACAGCCTGGTCCTGTATTAATTTCAAAAACCGGTAGGCATTTGGCGTAAGCGAATTCTGTTGTAAACTGACTAAACACGGATTGGATTGAAGTAAAGGAATCTGGGCAACCAGTTTATCCTTCTGACTTTGTCCGTTGGTATAGATGTCAGAAAAGATCGTTATATCCGAGCTATAAAAAATATCCCAGCACAGATCTTCGCAGGTGTAATCGTAAATGTTGTTGTATTTTAAAGTCAGGTCTTTGAAACAATCTCCGTCGATGCCATTTTCAGCCTGGAATAAATAATATTTTCCCTGGTTACAGGTAGCGCAGCTTTTTTGAACTTCCCATAAAGTCCATTGCCAACGATAAAAATTTTGCTCGCCGGCCGGATCGTCAAAGTTGATATAAATGTCATTGCTTGGCGTGAAATCTCCATAGTATGCCGAATATTTTGGTAAGCCTTTTGGATTAAAAACATCATAAGCTGACGTAACGGCAGTAACCGGAAGCATTTTCTCAGAAGAAGATTCATAATTCGTACCAGTTTCGGTCACAAATTGCAATTTGTAAGAATCGCCGACTTTCCCCTTGAATAATGCGGGCAAAGCATAAACACCCGGGTCCGTTTCTGTCAATTCAAAAACCTGCGAATCGTTAACAATAACCTTGGCTCTGGCTTTTGTTAGAGGTAATGTAGATTGTCCTGTTGTCCAGATAGTTTGCGAAAATTCGGAACTTTCGTTTTTGGATTCCGGATTGGTCTTGGAAAGTTTGATATACTGAGGACCGTCCATATCCGTGACGACCCCGTCAACAACAATATACTCCTTCGCGCTTCCAAATTTGACACTATAAGGTTCCACACAGGCAGCCATTCCCGTAAGAAGCAGTATCAGAAAAAGTGAATATTTATAGTACATATCAGAAACTCATTCAATGATTATCGTTTTGGTTTCGATGTTATTTTTGTCATTTTTTAGCTTGACAATATAGGCCCCTTTCAATTTTTGCACGTTTAAACGGAGGTCCATTGTTTTTCCTTTTGGTTGTTTTCCAAGTTTTTGTGAGATGACAACCGTTCCCAGATTATTATAGATTTTAAAATCATAATTGCCTGAATCCGGGAATTTGATTTTTACCGATAAAGGATCGCCGGACAAAGTTGGATTCGGGAAAACTGTTAAGATATTCTCTTCGGAAACCGGCTCGGTTGCTGTGATGACCGAAAGTCCGTCTCGAATAATTGAAATTGTTAAAGGTATTTTGCAATCCCATTCGTATCCGATTTTGAGTTGTTTTGATGTAATGTCATAGTAAGCTGCGGTACTGCTGAATTCATTTGCATGTTGAACAACAGTAAAATTTTCGCCATTGATTTTTAATGAAAGCGGCGGAGAAGTGAGGTTTTTAATTTCATAAACCATGCTTCTTTTTGACAAAGTTTTATCGTAATCCTTCGTTCTTTTTGTCACAATTTGGATACTGTCAGTCCAGACATGACCGTAAAAATCAACCAGCTCATATTTTCCGTTTGTCAAAGAATTTGGATCAGCACCATCATCATGGAACATTGTGAAACTGGAAGTGGGAACTGTAATGTCCTGGAAAAATTTCACCGTCAGACTATCAGAAGTATAGTAATCCGTCGATTTTTTTGAAGAGGTTGAAAGTGGAATAAAACTTCCGGCTTTTGCATAAACCGGAATATCATCCACAGTAAGTTTTGGGAAAATATTCTGACTTCCTGCAAATAATTCATTTGTCCAGAAATTAAACCATTTTCCTTCTGGCAGAACTACTTCTCGTGAAGGCATACCATGTAAAAGCACAGGCGCTACCAATAGATTTTCACCCAAAAAGTACTGGTTATTAATACTTCCAAGTGCTGTTTTATTTTCAAAATAATCCATTGGTAAACATATAGGCCGACCAGAAATACTGTTTTTCCAGGAAAGAGAATACAGATATGGAAGCATCTGATAACGTATGTTCAGATATTTTTTGACGACGCTGTAAAATGGCTCACTTAAATTAAATGGCTCCGGATCCGGCCTTTGTCCGTGATTTCTTAAAACTGGCGTAAAAGTCCCGAACTGAAACCACCGCATATCCAATTCTTCATCCTTATCAACTTTATCTGACATCGTTACAAAACCTCCAATATCCGAGTGCATATAAGCAATTCCGGACATTCCGGCCTGAACAATTATTGGAATCTGCAACCTCAATCCTGCCCAATAACGGGCAACATCACCACTCCATGGAAGTACGCCATATCGTTGGGAACCCGCCCATCCGGAGCGTGTAAGATTGAATAATCGTTTTTCGGGGAAGTCATTTTTGAAACTATCATATAGATTTCGAGCCCAAAAAAGTGAATATAAATTGTGTATCTGGCGGGAGTTGCCAATGACATGAGAAGCATCATTAGGATGATAGTCCGGTTCTATTTTATCTGTCCACCAGCCACCAACACCCTGAGAGCTCAGAATTTTATATTTCTCCCAAAGCCATTTTTGGGTCGAGGGATTGAAAATGTCCAGCAGTCCGACTGTGCCATTCCAGATATTCTGTATGTAAGTTTGGCCAGAATCGTATCTTTTGGCAAAAAGTGACAGAGATTCAGCCACATTATAATTGTTGGATTTGGTAGTGATATAAGGATCCGAAATCAAAATGGTTTTGACACCTTTCGCGCTCCATTTTTTCATCATATCTTCCGGATTTGGCCAATTGGGTTTATACCAATCCAGATTTCCCATCTTTGTTTCATCACCATACCAGTATAAATCCAGCGCAATAGCGTCAATCGGGAATCCCTGATTTTGAAGTTTTGTTACAACGTTTGTCGCTTCGCTCTGGTTTTTATATCCGAATTTTGACTGAATATAACCTAGTGCCCATCGCGGAGGAAGTGGTTGTTTTCCGGTGAGTAAGGTATAGTTTTCAAGAATTTCATCATTGTTATCGCCATTGATCAGATAGTAAGCCCACTTTCCGGAACTTACGATTTCTACATTTATTTTAGTTGAGTCGAGCGCGCCAATGTACATTCTCATAAAACCCGGCTGATCACTGTCTAATAGCAAACCATACTTGTGAGAGGAAATAACAAAGGGAACATTAAAACTTTGTGACAACCCGGTCGCCTGATCATAATAGGCAAACTCCCAGGTATTGTAAAATTCAAATGCCTTTTTGTTCAGGTCCGGACCAAATGGCCGTGCGCCGGCACCATGAAATACGTCGGAAGGATTTATAACAAACGATAGAAAAACAGAATCTTTGAGATACCTGATGCCTTGATCTTCCTTTATTTTTATTTCATCACCAGATTTTAAAGCAACAGAAAGCGGCTTTTTATTAATGACCAACGCACATTTTTCAAATAATAGCTGAACAGAAGTTCCTGATTCAGTAATCAGATTGATCGGGCTACTTGATTTTAAGCTTACCGTGTAAGAACTATCGTAAGCAACGCTGGTTTTAGAATCCAGAAGTTGAACCTTGAAGATTTCCGGCGTAATAGCCTGAATTTTTAAAACCCCTTTTGTCCCCTGAATGATAAGGCTTTCCCCTGACTTCTCATAATTGACAAAGTCGCCCGCACTTTGCCCGTGTAAGGAAATTTGAAAAACCAGGAAAATAAATAACAGGAAAAGTTTATTCATGCAAGCTTACCAAGGTGACAGAGTTTGAATAAAGCTGGATTTAAATAAAACAAAATAAAATGTTTATTATCCAAATTTAATAAAAACTGTTGGTATTTCTTGCATTAATATTGGTCGTTTTCAGGGGTTTAAATATTTGATTTTAATTGTTACAAATGTTAGTTTATGTAACCGATATTTAATAATTCAATTTTGTTTGTCAGGTATATTACTATTTGTACTTTTAAAGTTACAAATAGTAATTATTTATTAGCCAATAATAGTAACATGAAAAATTTCAAATACTTATTCCTTCTTCTTGCCTTTATAATTTTTCAATCCTGCAAACAAGAAGACCCGCCAGTTGATTTTACCACCAACCTCGTCGGTGAATACGAAATAAAATATATAATTCAAGATGCAAAGACCCAAAAAATAATAGGATCTGATTCTCTGATATCAGCAGTTGCCACGGTGACTTTTGTCAAAAAAGATAATAACGCATTAATTGGTGAGGTTTACATTGACGATCCGCGTATAAAAATCAATGAAACTTTTGAAGCTTTGGTTGGAAAAGATTCTGATCCCGTGGACTATATGAACTTGCCGGTTTCGGAAGGAGAACTGGATGTGAAATATTTAGTTAGAATCGGGTCACTAACGACTACGTTGTACTTATATAAAAATAAAAAGATAGTTGCGCAACTGGGATATTCCAATTCAATGGGAAATCGCTGGTTTAGTTTTAAGTAATTAACTTCCGGTCGTTAAAGTCTGAAATAGTTTAACGACCGGAAATTCAACCAATATTTTACATACTTTCCGTCTTCCCTCCATCCACAGGCAAATTAACGCCACTAATACTTCCTGCCGCCGGACTGCATAAAAATGCGACGGCCGCGCCAACTTCCGAAGCTTCGCTAAATCTTCTGATCGGAATTTGTGATTCCATCTGATCGGAAATTTCCTGAACCGATTTCCCCTGCGTTTCACTTCGCATGCCTACAACAGCATTCAAACGAGCCGTTTTTGTAAAACCTGGTAACACATTATTTGAAGTAATTCCAAAGGGTCCAAGTTCAAGCGACATTGTTTTCGACCAGCTCGACACCGCTCCGCGAATTGTATTGGAAACGCCAAGTCCAACAATCGGCTGTTTAACAGAAGTACTGATAATATTCACAATTCTTCCAAAACCCGCTTTTTTCATACTCGGAACAGTAGCCTGCGCAAGGATCTGATAGTTCACAACATGCATCTGGAAAGTTTTGATAAACTGATCCGTTTCTGCATCGATAATCGGTCCACCAGATGGTCCGCCGGTATTATTGATCAGAATATGAACGTCCGGACATAGTCTTAAATATTCCTGAATCGCATATTTTACATTTTCATTATCGGAAAAATCAGCTACTATATAGCGGTGCAGCTGATTTAACGAAGTGTCCAAAGTTTCAACAGCCTCTCTCAGCGCTTCTTCATTTCTCGCCATAAGCGTAACATTAGCGCCCATAAGTGCCAATTCAACCGCTGATGCATATCCAATTCCCTGCGTGCTGCCACAAACTACGGCCGTTTTTCCTGTTAAGTCAAGATTCATATTTTTAATGGTTAATTGTCAATGGTAAATTGTTAATGTAAAAGGAGTGTGAGAGATGGTTAATTTAATTAAAATATCATTTTTTTATGCATAATTATATTTCTTGGGATTATTATGCTCACACATTAACAATTAACCCTTAACAATTAACAATTAAAAATTACCTTTGCGTTTTGTTTTTTGATTGCCCAAGTCTTGTAATGTTTACCGTCAAATATTGACCAATGTCTAAAAAAATCCAATCCGCTATTATCTCTGTATACTATAAGGACGGTCTTGAACCGCTTGTTCGTGTTTTGCATGAAAATGGTGTAAAACTTTATTCCACAGGTGGCACCCAGACTTTTATTGAAAATCTGAATATTCCGGTTACCGCAGCCGAAGAACTTACAGGTTATCCATCCATTTTTGGTGGAAGAGTAAAAACTTTGCACCCTGCTATTATGGGTGGAATTTTGTATCGTCGTGATGATGAGGGAGATGTAGCGCAGGCGGCTCAATATAATATTCCTGCAATCGACATGGTTGTTGTGGATTTATATCCTTTTGAAGAAACCGTTGCTTCGGGTGCCGGAGAGGAAGATATTATTGAAAAAATAGACATTGGAGGTATTTCTCTGATTCGTGCTACTGCGAAAAATTACAAGGATACGCTGATCGTTTCTTCGCGCAAGCAATATGAAAGTGTTGTTACACTGTTGACGGAGAAATCTGCAAGTACGGATCTTGAAGATCGTCGCTGGTATGCGGGAGAGGCTTTTGGCGTTTCCTCTCACTATGACGGTGCGATCAATAATTATTTCCTTTCGAAAGATTCAAGCGCAGATGATGCCTTGTTTAACTTTACAAAATTGCCGTCACAAACACTTCGTTACGGGGAAAATCCTCATCAAAGTGCAGCGTTCCACGGTGATCTTGATAAAATGTTTGACAAGCTTCACGGTAAAGAATTGTCTTATAACAATCTTGTAGATGTTGACGCATGTATCGGTTTGATCGATGAATTCGCTGGTTCAGATCCAACATTCGCCATTATAAAACATACCAATGCCTGCGGTGTTGCTACGGCTGCGACTGCAAAAGAAGCTTATCTGAACGCTTTGGCTTGTGATCCGGATTCTGCTTTTGGCGGTGTTGTGATCACCAATGTTAAGGTTGATCTGGCTACGGCAGAAGAACTGAATAAACTTTTCATGGAAATTCTGATCGCTCCTGATTTTGAAGAAGGCGCATTGGAATTGTTGAAATCAAAGAAAAACAGAAACTTGTTGAAGCGTAAATCTGTGGAACTTCCAGGAATTATGTTCAAAACAATATTAAACGGTGTGTTGGTACAGGATAAAGATCTTGCAACTGAAACAGCGGAACAAATGACAACTGTAACCGAAAAAGCGCCAACAGCTAATGAATTGGTTGCTCTGGAATTTGCTTTGAAAGTTTGTAAACATACAAAATCAAATACGATTGTTCTTGCCAAAGAAAACCAGCTTTTCGCAAGCGGAACAGGACAGACATCGCGTATTGATGCGCTTCGTCAGGCGATTGAAAAAGCGAAACATTTTGGCTTTGATCTGCAAGGAGCGGTAATGGCATCTGATGCGTTTTTCCCATTCCCTGATTGTGTTGAAATCGCGACTCAGGCAGGAATTACGGCAGTTGTACAACCAGGTGGCTCTATCCGTGACAAAGATTCTGTTGCTTATTGCAATGCAAATGGCGTGGCAATGGTAACGACTGGAATTCGTCATTTTAAACATTAATTCTAATTTTAAGCACGGCGTTTCGTTATTTTTGAGACGTCGTGTTAAAATCAATTTGTATTAAAGCGTGCCTCATTGAAAACCAACCCATTATTTAAATCCCGTGTTGCCGCTCTTGGCAAATTTCTTCTGATCGGGTTGGTTTTAGTTATTCCGGGTTATTTTTTTCTTTATCCTCAGGTTCTTCAATGTCAACTTATAACCTTGTCAAATTTTGAAAAGGTTAGTGACTATATTTATTCCAGTCCCGAACTTCAAAATAGTCAGCGTAAAAATATTGTCGGTGTTATCAAAAAAGCTGAAATGCGGATTGATTCTTTTTGGCTCGGAAAACAGGCCAAACCGAAAATAATAGTTTGTGAAACGCCACAGGAATATCAAAAATATTGTCAGAGTACGGAAGGGGCAGGGTGCAGTTTGGGCACGCCCTGGGGACAATCATATGTCATTTTAAATGCACAAGGTTTGAATGTGGATGTGATAAGTCACGAAATGTCACATGTAGAACTGCTTGACCGGTTAGGCTGGTGGAAAACGACAATGCATATTCCGCAATGGTTTAACGAAGGGACGGCATTAATGCTGGATAAACGTTTTGTGAATAACCCGGATTCGCTCGGCCGGTATTTTGATTATATGGATGAATGGCTGTATCAAACCGGTGGCGGACAAAATATTTTGGAACTCAAAAACATTGCTTCTGTCAAAGGATTTTTTAGCGGAGGCCCCAAAGAGGTGATGCTCGCGTATATGACATCCGGGCTGGAAGTATCGTACTGGCTGGCTTATTGCGGACAGGCCGGTCTGGTAAAACTGGTTGCTGACATGAAAAACGGGGAATCTTTTGAAGAAAGTTATCGCAATCTGGAAAATAAGGCGAAGAAAAATGCCATTCTGAAACTCCCTGATAATCCACTCCGTTTACCCGATTCTTATAAAATTGATGAGTAAAGTAGCTTCTGATTTTACTTGTTAATCTGTTTTTAAACATCAATGATAAATAAAGGCCGACAATAGTAAGGAACATCATTTTTTTACTTGCACTATTTTTCGAAAATAGTGTACCTTTCGGATTGAACAGAAATCGCTTATCCATCATCTAATATTTGATATTTGAAATGCAACAGTTACAAACCCTGGATTACATAGTATTCTTCTTTTACTTTATTCTGGTATCGGGTTACGGGTACTGGATCTACCAACGAAAAAAATCAACTACTGAATCTACGCAAGACTTTTTCCTGGCAGAAGGATCGCTTACCTGGTGGGCAATTGGTGCATCTCTGATCGCGTCAAATATTTCCGCGGAACAATTTATCGGGATGTCTGGAAACGGATTTTCTATGGGTCTGGGGATTTCAACCTATGAATGGATGGCAGCAGCCACGCTGATTATTGTTGCCGTTTTCTTCATGCCGATTTATCTGAAGAATAAAATTTACACAATGCCCCAGTTTTTAAGTCAGCGTTACAATCCAACCGTAAGTTTGATTATGGCTGTTTTCTGGCTGGCTTTGTATATCCTTGTTAACCTTACATCCATTCTATATTTAGGTGCGCTGGCGGTTTCCGGTATTTCAGGACTTGATTTTACCTTCTGTATGATTGCTCTGGCGGTTTTTGCCATTATTATTACCATTGGTGGGATGAAGGTTATTGGTTTTACTGACGTAATTCAGGTTTTCTTCCTGATCATTGGTGGTTTAGCGACAACTTATCTTGCAATTAATCTGGTCTCAGGAGAAACGGGGATCGACGGTTTGATGAGCGGAATGAAAATGATGCGTGAAAATCATGATGATCACTTCCACATGATCTTCCGTAAAAGCAGTCCATTCTATATGCAGCTTCCAGGCCTTGCGGTTTTGTTAGGCGGTATGTGGATCGTGAATTTGAACTATTGGGGTTGTAATCAATACATCACACAACGCGCTTTGGGTGCGGACTTGAAAACTGCCCGTAACGGTATTTTGTTTGCAGCGGGTCTTAAATTGTTGATGCCAGTTATTGTTGTTTTGCCTGGTATTGCCGCTTATGCACTTTACAGCAAAGGTCTTTTCCAGGCTGAAATGTTGGGAGCAGACGGAGCGATCAATCCGGATAAAGCATATCCTGTACTACTTAACTTACTACCAACAGGTTTAAAAGGTCTTTCTTTTGCAGCTTTAACGGCGGCGGTTGTAGCCTCCCTGGCTGGTAAAGCGAATAGTATTTCTACAATTTTTACACTCGATATTTTCAGAAATTATATCGGTAAAAATGCAGATGAAAAGCGATTGGTTTGGGTTGGACGCTGGGTTGTAGTAGTAGCCATGATTCTTGCAATTGTTGTATCTCCTTACATGGGAATTGATAAAAAAGGTGGTTTCCAGTTTATTCAGGAAATGACGGGACTTCTGTCGCCAGGGATTTTTGCTTCCTTTATTATGGGATTCTTCTGGAAAAAAACCAATTCAGCCGGCGCATTATTCGCTATCGTGGGTGGTTTCCTTATTGCGCTTGCAATGCACAACAATTACTTCCCTTTCGCAGACTGGACACAGGTGCCGTTCCTTGACAGAATGGGAATTGTATTCCTGATTTGTGTGGCCGTAATGTTTGTTCTTGGATTGGTATTGCCTGACGAGAAAAAAGGATTACAAATTGACGTTTCAATGTTTAAGCCACATCGCAGTTTTGTGATCGGTGCTTCTTTTGTTATCGCCTTGATCGCAATTTTATATAATCATTTCTGGTAGAACCGGATTTGGAGTAAAATAAGAAAGGCCCGGAAAATTTCCGGGCCTTTCTTATTTTATCAAAGAAAATGAAAGCTTATGCTTCTTCTTCAATGATTGTAATTTTCTGAATTTTATCTCCCTGACGGATTAAATCTACTGTATCAACGCCTTCAACCACTTTGCCAAAGCAAGTATGGTTTCCGTCCAAATGAGCAGTATTGTTACGGCTATGGCAGATAAAAAATTGAGATCCACCTGTATCACGTCCTGCGTGTGCCATCGAAAGAACGCCACGGTCGTGATATTGTTTATCAGCTTTCACTTCACATTTAATTGTGTATCCCGGACCTCCGCGTCCTGTTCCCTGAGGATCTCCGCCCTGAATCATGAAATCAGGAATAACGCGGTGGAATGTAAGTCCATCATAAAATCCTTTTTTAGAAAGATCTACAAAGTTTTTCACAGCAATCGGTGTCTCCTTATCATAAAATTCGATAAGCATGGTACCTTTATCGGTGATCATTTCGGCCTTTGTCATATTCGTTTTGACTGGTATTTGATAAAAAATAAATGAAGTATTTCTATACACTTGTATTTCATAACAAATGCAAAGAAAAGCATATTGCAGTCTTCCTTTGCATTGTAATGATTATATAACCAAAGAAATTAAGAATCAGTTGCTACTCTTGCCAATTGTTTTGAATCCGGTTTCAATTCAGAAAGTTTTTTCTCTTCCCTTATTTGCACCATTTTATCCAAAACATCTCCGCTGCCCCATTCCTTGCTTCTTTTAGGATTGGAAAACCACTCTTTTACTGCTAATATTTTATAAATGTACTTAGTTGTTTCTGCGTTTAACCGAAGCTTAAAATAGTCATCTTTATTTTGTGAGTTCATTCGGTGCTGGATGTGCGTTGGTCCTGCATTGTAGGCAGCGGCTACAAGTGTCCATGAACCAAGCTGGCGGTGAAGTCCTTTTAAATACTTACCTGCTGCGTGAGTGGATTTAACTAGATGTTTGCGATCGTCAACCGTTCCATTTACGGTTAAGCCAAGTGATTTGGCTGTTGCGGGCATTAATTGCCAGTATCCCCTTGCTCCTCTGTGTGAGGTAGCTTCGTGGCTCATGGCACTTTCTATGATTGGAATGTATTTGAAGTCGGAAGGCACTCCGTACTTTTTCAGGATGGGTTCAATAATTCGCATCCTTTTTTCTGCGCTCGTCATCAGTTTACGAAAGGAATCGGTGTCGTAATTTCTGATCATGTTCTGGTACCGCTCGGCTATGCGCATTTCCGTAAGAGGTACCTTTTCGCCACAAAAATTGATGGCAAGAAGGTTGGAGTTGATTGTTAGTTCAGACTTCATTTCCTTCTTTTCTACCTTCAAGTTGCTAAGAGAAAATATCCCCATTGATGCAATTGAGAAGGCAATAAAGATTAATCTAATCATCCATTTTTAATTTCGTTCAACATAATTTTCGGTGGTATTCCACGGGACAAAGATAACGCTATTGAATTAATAATATTTCATTTAAGTGTAAAAAGTTGATTTATAGGTGATTGGCTAATTTTGAATTAGCACTAATTTAAGTTGAAATAATTTCGGATTCTGAAAGGGTTCAAAAATAATTTGTAGGTTTAAACCCAATTTGAAGAATAATCATTGGAAATCACCAAAAGATACAAAATGAATATTTCATAGCATTAATTGTGCTTTTTTAATGTATATTTTTCTATATTGAAAAATAAAATTTTCAAATCTTTATTTTTCAACATTTTTTTGATTCAAACCGGACATGTTTTTTGCTATAAAACCATTCCAAATGAGTAGCGAAATCACTGGTTTTCGTTCGGAATTTTTGTTATTCATTCAGTTTTTAAATAGTAACTTGCATAGTTAGACTCATCACTTTAAAAATGGTCACAGTAGCAGAAGCTAAAAGAAGAATTACGGAGAACACAATTGCGTTGTCCACAGAAGTAAAGACTGTGCAGGAAGCCTCAGGTTATGTATTAGCGAAAGATGTCCTCGCGACTTTTTCTCTGCCTTCTTTCAGACAATCGTCCATGGACGGTTATGCTGTTTTGCATACCGATATTACCAATGAAAATATTTCTCTTCCCGTTGTTTCAGAATCAAAAGCGGGAGGAACTTCGAAGCTTTCTCTGGAACCTGGAACAGCCATCAGAATATTTACCGGAGCCCCTGTGCCTGCTGGTGCTACGGCGGTAATCATGCAGGAACGTACGTCAGTGGAAAATGGGGTTGTGATGATAAAAGAATTTCCTGTTGCCGAAAATCTGAATGTCAGAAATGTAGGACAGCAGATCCGGGAAGGCGACATTGCCTTATCTGCAGCAAGTTATCTGTCAGCCGGAGCAATTGGTTTTTTGACAGGATTGAATGTTCAGGAGGTCGAAGTATTTCGTAAACCAAAAATTGGAATTCTGGTAACCGGTGACGAGCTTGTCAAAACGGGTGAGGAATTAGGTGACGGACAAGTTTATGAGTCAAATTCGGCCATGCTTGTTGCTGCCTTAACTAAGGAAGGGATCAATGATGTGGAAGTTTTTTACGCACAAGATGATTTAACATCAACAATCAATAGTCTTGAATTACTGGCGATTCGGAATGATGTCGTGATTGCCACTGGCGGTGTTTCAGTAGGTGACTATGATTATGTTGGGAAAGCGCTGGAGTCGATAGAAGCTGAGACGATTTTTTACAAAGTCAGACAAAAACCCGGGAAACCTTTATTATTTGCTAAGACTAAGGGAAATCATTTTTACGCATTACCAGGAAATCCGGCTTCGTCTCTTGTTTGTTTTTATGAATATGTCTTGCCCGCATTAAGATTGATGTCGGGGAGAAACGATAACTTTTTACCTTCATTCAAGCTGCCGATTTCTCATGCCTATTCTTTTAACGGAGAAAGGGATGAATTTTTGAAAGCAAGTGTTTCTAATGCACAGGTAACTTCTCTGGAAGGACAGGAATCTTTTGCTTTGCGTTCTTTTGCAGTGGCCAATGCATTAATTTATTTGCCGGTAACTCAACAAAATGTTTACGCAGGCGATCTGGTGGAGGTACATTTATTGCCTTTGTAAAATTAGAACTGATAAAAATGAGTATCAATATTTTATATTTTGGCATGTTGGCAGAAATCTCGGGGCAAGCCAAAGAATCTTTTCCTGGGAAAGAAAACATGACAGTAAAAGATTTGAAAGAGCAGCTGTTTGAAAAATATCCACAACTGCGTGAAAAAAAATTTAAAGTGGCTATTAATCAAAAAATTGGGGACGATGGGATGATTATTCCATCATCAGCAGAAATTGCATTATTACCACCATTTGCCGGAGGTTGACAAAATCATTTAATTTAGAATAACAGAATAAGGAATAAATGGATAAACTTCATAAACCTAAAAAAGTATTCGTTCCGGGTGCCATCAGTCCTCAGTTTGTCGCAGATTCAATTGCTAAACACCAAAGCAAAGTGAATATTGGTGCACATGCCATTTTTCTTGGACAAATCCGGGCGGATGAAAAGGAAGAAGGTTTCGTAACCGGAATCGAATATTCGGCTTATGAAGAAATGGCAGAACAGACTTTTCATGAAATCCGGGAAGACGCGTTTTCAAAATTTGACCTGATTTGTATGCATATTTATCACAGTATCGGACTTGTGCCAACGGGTGAAATCAGTCTTTTTGTATTTGTTTCCTCAGCCCATCGTCGTGCGGCTTTTGAAGCGTCCGAATATATTGTTGAACAAATAAAAACCAAGGTTCCGATTTTTGGAAAAGAACTGGTAGGGCCAGCCGGAGAATATATCTGGAAAGAAAATAAGTAAAATTGATACAATGGTTGATATTACCCATAAAACCAATACGTTAAGGATTGCAACAGCGCAGGCAATAGTTCAGGTCAGTAAACCGGAAACAATTGCCGCGATTCAAAACAAGACTGTTCCCAAAGGTGATGTTTTTGAAATGGCAAAAGCCGCCGGATTACTGGCAGTAAAAAAAACACCGGATTTATTACCGGATTGCCACCCGATTCCCATTGAATATACCGGCGTAATTTATAGAATTGAGGAATTGACGATTGTTATTGAATTGACAGTCAAAACAATTTATAAAACAGGTGTTGAAGTTGAGGCCATGCATGGCGCATCCGTTGTGGCACTTACACTTTATGACATGCTGAAACCGATTGACAAAGGTGTTGAGATCCGGAATATCAAATTGTTGGAGAAAAAAGGCGGGAAAAGCGACAGAAAAGCAATTCCTGAAAATTTGAAAACCGCGGTAATTGTTTGTTCTGACAGTATTTCAAAAGGTATTGGTGAAGATAAATCGGGAAGAAAAATTATTGAAAAACTGGATTTGCTTGGGATTGAAGTGAATGATTACAGCATCATTCCAGATAATAAAAATACGATTCAGGAGAAAATAAAAAGTCTTTGTGGGTTATCTTATCAATTGATATTAATAACCGGAGGAACCGGATTGTCGCCAAGAGATGTTACTCCCGAAGCTGTCAGTGAATTAATTGAGAGGGAAATTCCGGGAATCGCTGAAACGGCCAGACAATATGGACAGGAAAGAATTCCTACTTCCATGTTATCAAGATCGGTTGCAGGTTTGATAGGAGAGACACTGGTTTTAACAATGCCGGGAAGCACTGGAGGCGTAACTGAATATATGGATGCACTATTTCCGCACGTCCTTCATGTTTTTAGTGTTATGGAAGGAAACAAACATTAATTACAATTGAAAATGTCTCAACCCATACTGGATACATTTGGTCGCAAGCACACTTATCTGCGCATTTCGCTGACGGATAAGTGTAATCTGCGTTGTACCTATTGTATGCCTCAGGAGGATATGCAGTTTATGCCTTCCAAATGGTTGATGCAGGCGGATGAAATTCAGACACTTGCAGGCATTTTTGTGGATATGGGTGTTGAAAAAATCAGATTAACAGGCGGCGAACCATTAATTCGGAAAGATGTTGGCCAGATAATTCAAAATTTGGGAAAATTACCAACTTCATTGACTTTAACGACAAACGCTGTGTTTGTTGATCAGTTTATAGATGATCTGAAAAATGCAGGCGTACGTTCCCTGAATGTTAGTCTGGATACCTTGAATGAAACCACTTTTAAAAACATCACAAAAAGGGATCATTTCAACAAAACGCTGGATAGTATTAAACTCCTGATTTCCGAAGGATTTGTTGTCAAGCTCAACGTCGTGGTAATGAAAGGGGTTAACGACAGCGAGATTAATGATTTTGTAAGGTTAACACTGGACGAGCCAAATCTTCACGTTCGTTTTATTGAATTTATGCCTTTCAACGGGAATAAATGGGAAATGTCAAAAATCGTTTCTTACAATGATTTGCTGACTCATATAAGTAAGCAATTTGCATTTGAAAAACTGGAAGGCGAGTTACAGGATACTGCGCACAGTTTCAGGGTCAACGACGGAAAAGGGACTTTTGGGATTATTGGTACGGTAACACATCCTTTTTGTGCTGGATGCAACCGAATCAGGCTCACGGCTGACGGGAAACTTAAAAATTGTCTTTTTGATACAACAGAAATTGACCTCTTAACACCTCTTCGTCGCGGTGAAGATATTCGTTCATTAATACATGCTCATTTTTATAAAAAGCATTTTGCACACGGAGGCCATATTGACTTTACCGCCAAAGAAGCAAAAGCGGATTATGAGCAGAACAGGAGGATGATTGCTATTGGGGGGTAATTGTCTAGCCTGGTTTTTTCTACAAATATTATCTGTTTGTTAAATAAAGATTATAAAATTCATCTGGAATTTATCATCACACCGCGATTTTTTATCACTCTACCGCTCAACACGATTTTTTACCGTTCAACTATTTGCATGCAACATCTGCATCGCTGACGACATCATTGTTGAAAATTTAGCCATAAATCTTCAATCATGAAAAATTTCAAAACAACTTTCGTTGCCGCTATGATCGGCTTATTGGTAAGCGGATTTGCTTTCGCCGGACAAACTCAAAATGCATCAGGAAACAAATATTATGAGCCTTTTCGGGTGGGGATGTATCGTGTAAAAAATACATTGATGATGAATGTATTGGTAGAGAAAGAAAAAAATACCCGCGTTCATATCAGACTTGTAGACAGCAAGGGAAAGATTTTACATCAGGAATACGTAGGTAAAGGAATCGAAAAAATTGGTCAGAAATTTGATTTTTCTGAAATCAGTGATGGAGATTACAAAATTGAAATCGTGAGCGGAGAAGAAAAAATTACGAAAAATGTGAGTCTGGCAACTACTGAAATTGCAGAAGTTGCGGGCAGAAAATTAGTAGCACTAAACTAAATTGAAGATTGGGTTACAAATCCTGAAAAATTTGTAACCCAATAATTTTATTTCGCCCAGCCATTTGCTTTTAACCAGCCGTCCATAGCTGCCGGCCAGTTTGCCAAAGAGCCTTTTCCATCGGTTCTCAATCCAAACCCATGTCCTCCTTTTGGATATAAGTGCATTTCTGCCGGTGTTTTAAATTTTTTCAAAGCCAGATAGTAGGCAATGCTATTTTCCACGGGCACCGCTCCGTCATCCATTGCATGTACTAAAAAAGCCGTTGGTGTTTTTTCGCTAACCTGTAATTCGTTTGAATAATATTTTATTAATTCTTCAGACTTTTCAGCTCCTAACAAAGCATCCCGTGAACCTGCATGAGCAATTTCTGGCATAAAAGAAACAACAGGATACAACAGGATTGAAAAATTTGGTTTTGCCTCTTCCGAAGCCTGTTTTCCAAGATTGTAATGCGTTGATAGCGTCGCGGCCAAATGTCCTCCCGCCGAAAATCCCATCACGCCAATTTTATCAGTATCAATATTCCATTTTTTTGCTGACTGGCGGATAAGCTTAATTCCCTGCATCGCGTCCATCAACGGAACTTCATGCTGATGCGTCATAGCCTTTGCATCCGGCAACCGATATTTCAAAACAAAAGCTGAAATGCCTCTTTCATTAAACCATTTTGCCAGGTCACTCCCTTCATGTGAAGCGGCAAGAATTCCGTAACCTCCTCCTGGACAAATCATCACAGCCGCGCCGCTTGCTTTTTCTTTTGGCACAATAAAAGCGGTGATCGTAGGAACTGTTACACCGCTGATTCTTAATATTCCGGAAGCATCCGTTACTGATTTTTCTTCAACCTTATTGGCAATCGAATTGGGTACTTTTCCTTCCGGCCATAAGGATATTACTTCATTTTGAGCCATTGATTGTAATGATAAAGCAGTCAGGCCAATGGCCATCAATATAGATTTTGTTTTTTTCATCGGTAAAAGAGCTTTCCGGTAAAAGACGATTGTTTTTAATCTCTACCCCAAATCTGCCGATGATGTTACTGAAAGTTATTTTTTATTAAACTTATTGATTCAACATTACAAAATACTGATTTTAGTACTATTCAAATATTTACTATGTTTAATGATATTGTAATCGTATGAAATTGCTTGTGAAAATATACTACGTATATTATTAGTTGTTTTACAAGTTGTTATTAATCAGATTATAAGATTAAAAAACCAAAAATTAATATACTTTATTTGTACAAGTTCCAGTTTAATACTTGTGCCGTGCGATTAGAACGTGAATTTTGATTTTTTTGGTATTATCTGATACATCAATCAATAATAACTTTATGACCATCATACGAATCGTTAGAATGACTTTTTTGCCTGAGAAAATTAATGAATTTCAACGCATTTTTGAGCAATGTAAAAACGATATCAGAAGCATGCCAGGATGTTTACATCTTGAACTTTGGCGTGATGTAGACAATCCGAATATTTTTGTAACACACAGTCACTGGGAATCGGTGGAAACCCTGGAAGATTATAAAAGGACCGAGTTTTTTGGTTTGATCTGGAAAAAAACCAAGATACTTTTCGCCGATACCCCACAGGCATTTTCGGTTGAAAAAATATCCTGACTTAATATAGGTTTCTTCGGTTTTTAGTACCCGCTATTTTTTAGCCGGATTGATCATGATATGCGCGCGATGTGTTCCCGGGTCCATAATCCATGGCATGCCCGGTACATCCGGTTTTAGCGGAAGTCCGGTAGTTTCTGAGGTGGCGTAAGGGATATAAACTACATAACGCATATAGCCATCTTTCAATACGCCCGTTTTTGGATCATAATTTTCAGCAGATCCGGAAAACGAATAAAGTGTTGCGGGTTGTTTTGGCATTAGAAGTTTTTTGCTTTTTACTTCTTCTTCACGAATATCAAATATCTCTTTCTGGGTCTTTCCTTCTTTGTTTAAAGTCCTCCCGCGTTCCATAAACGGTTCAAGGTCTGCGTGATAACAAGCTACATTAATATCTTTTTTGGTGGGGTCGTCGGCGATACAGACAAAATCATTTGTTCCGTTTCTTAAAATTTTAAAAGATCCATCCGGAGCATAACCATATACTTTTGCCGCAGCCTGTTTGTCGCTTGGTGCAGCCAATACCGCTGTTTTAATTTGTATGTCTTCGGGAGAAATTACAGTTTGTGCTTCAACCTGAAATGCAAAGCAGAGAATAGCAAGACTAAAAAAAATCCTCTTCATGGTAGTAAATGGTAGGTGGCTGTTTTCTTATACTCTAAATTTAGTAATCTTTATGGATAGAAACCTAAAATGGGTGACTTTGTAAAGCTTATTCTGCCCAAAAAATAACTGATTAAATTTATCACCGATGAACTTTAAGAATCCGGCAACATTATCAATGTCTGGTATGCTTGCCCTGGGAATACTCGCTGCGTCTTACATGCGAACCAACCCAAGCACTGTAAAAGGATCAGGTCTGGATAGTTTGTACGAAAATCTGACTACCGAACAAAAGCATTCTCCCAAATATGCTACCGCAGGATTGACCGTCGCAAACGGCCTGGAAGCGACACTTTTTGCCTCAGAACCGACGCTGACAAATCCTACCAATATTGATGTGGATCATTTGGGCAGAGTTTGGGTTTGTGAAGCGTATAATTATCGTCCGGCAATTAACGGCAATCCAACGCATGCTGAGGGCGACCGGATTTTGATTTTGGAAGATACCAATGGCGACGGGAAATCGGATAAAACAACGGTTTTTTATCAGGGAAAAGAATTGAATTCGCCTTTGGGAATCTGGGTGATGGGCAATCAGGTAATTGTTTCTCAAAGTCCATACGTCTGGCTTTTCACAGATGCTGACGGTGATGGAAAAGCGGATAAAAAGGAAATCATTTTTGAAGGTGTAGGCGGTGAACAGCATGATCATGGTATGCACGCTTTTGTCTTTGGTCCGGATGGAAAATTATATTTCAATTTTGGAAATGAAGGCGGACATCTGCTGGATGGAAAAGGAAATCCGGTTGTTGGCCAGGATGGAAAACCTGTTGATTTTAAGAAAAATAAACAGGGAATGGTTTTCCGCTGTGACCCTGATTTCAAAAATATTGAAGTGCTTGGAAATAATTTCCGGAACAATTATGAAGTAGCTGTTGATAGTTACGGAACCATGTGGCAGTCGGATAATGATGATGACGGAAACAAAGGTGTCCGGATTAATTATGTGATGCAATATGGGAATTATGGTTACACGGATGAAATAACCGGCGCGGGTTGGCGTGCAAACCGTACTAATATTGAAGATTCGATTCCTTTTCGTCACTGGCATTTAAATGATCCCGGTGTTATCCCGAATCTTTTGCAAACCGGAGCCGGTTCACCCACGGGGATGATTGTGTATGAAGGTCGCTTGTTGCCCAAAATATTCTGGGATCAAATGATTCATTGTGATGCGGGCCCGAATGTGGTTCGTTCTTATACTGTTGCAAAATCAGGCGCAGGTTATTCTGCCAAAATTGTAAATCTTCTGGAAGGGAAACGCGATCAGTGGTTCCGGCCTTCGGATGTCTGTGTGGCGCCGGATGGTTCACTTATCGTTTCCGACTGGTACGATCCGGGTGTTGGCGGGCATCAGGCAGGTGATCAGAATAAAGGACGTTTGTACAGACTTGCTCCTGAAAATACGCCATATAAAATTCCTTCGGCGGACTTTTCAACGGCAGCAGGCGCAGTGCAGGCTTTACAAAATCCTAACCTTTCGGTGCGCTATCTCGCCTGGAATGCTTTGATGAAAATGGGTGATAAATCACTTCCTGAGCTTAAAAGGCTATTTGAAAATACAAAAGAAAATCCGCGTATGCGTGCACGCGCGCTATGGGCTATTGCCACGATTGACAGAGTAAGTACGGAAAATCTGGAATCTGCTTTACGTGATGCTAATCCAGATATGAGGATCATGGCAATACGCGTGGTTCGTGAAAAAAGAAATGCGGATCTGGTAAAATATATCAAATTGCTGGCGAATGATTCGGATGTTCAGGTACGTCGTGAATGTGCTTTGGCGCTTCATGGAACAGTTGCTCCGGATGCTGCAAATCTTTGGGCAGAACTTGCCCAGCAATATGACGGAAAAGATCGCTGGTATCTTGAAGCTTTGGGAATTGGCGCCGAAGGACAATGGGATGCATTTTTCAAGGCCTGGCTTTCAAAAGCTGGACCAAATCCGATTGGAACAGATGCCGGGAAAAATATTGTCTGGCGTTCAAGAAGTAAGGAATCAGTTAATCTGCTTGCATCGCTGGCGAGTGATCCTGGCGTTGATTTGAAAAGTCGTCTGAAATATTTCCGTGCTTTTGATTTTAATCCGGGAGCGAAAGAAAAATCGACGGCTTTACTGAAAATCATGAAAGGAAAAGCCGAAAACCAGAACGAAATCAATGAACTGGCGCTTCATCACCTGGATCCGGTTTTTGTAAAACAATCACCGGAAGCGTTGGCTGCTTTGAAAAAATTGCTGGATGCAACGTATGGTACGGCTGCTTACATGGAACTGGTTTCCCGTTATGAGCTTCCTGCTGAAAATAACCGGTTACTGCAACTGGCAACGTCTAAATCACAGTCAAACATTGGTCGCTCTGCCGGACAACAACTTTTGAAACAAGGAGGCGCGCCATTGCTTTGGACGGTTATCAAAGGAAAAGACGCTGAAAAAGCATCGGCAGCTTTGGCTTCTATAAAAGGTGTTGGAAGCAAACAATCTCTGGATATTCTTAAATCGGTCGCACTGGATAGCAAAATGCCAATCGCCGTTCGTTCGGAAGCTGTGCGCTCTTTAGGCGGCACGATGAATGGGGAGGATCTTGTTTTGGTTTTGTTGAAAGAAGGAAAAATTGCCGGCGATTTAAAAACACCAGCTGTTCAGGGACTGAGTGGAGCCTGGCGGAAATCAATCCAGATTGAAGCTGCTAAATATATTGACGGAAATAGTGTTGGTGCCAAAAAACATCCGGATATCAAAACACTTGTTGGTATGACCGGAAATGCCGGGAAGGGAAAAGAAATATTTTCAATGTATTGCTCAGTTTGCCATCAGGTAAATGGACAAGGAATGGATTTCGGACCGAAACTTTCTGAAATTGGCAGTAAACTTCCAAAAGAAGCAGAGTACGCGGCCATCTTCGAACCAAGTGCTGGAATTGGTTTTGGTTATGAAGGTTTTGAAGTACAATTTAAAGATGGCTCATCAGTGACCGGAATTGTTTCAAGCAAAACAGAAACAGATTTGATCATGAAACTTCCGGGCGGCACATCCCAGGAATATAAAATGTCGCAGGTGAAATCAATGAAACAGATGAAAGATTCCATGATGCCGGCTGGTCTTCAGGACGCCATGACGACGGATGAACTTGTTAACCTTATAGAATATTTAAGTAGTCTGAAGAAAAAATAAGTTACCTCTTTATTACAAATCTTCAATTGCAGCCCGTTAAAACACTTTTGTTTTAGCGGGCTGTTTTTTTGCAATTATTTTTTCAATTTAAGTAAAACTTTGTTTCGTTAATCTGAGAAAGAACTGGTAATTTTGAAGTTGTCCAATAGTCTTCTGCTCCATAGAATTAAGTTTTGAAACGAATTAATTACTTTAAGTCTGCCTTTCTGGTTGCCGCAAATCTTTGTTTTTTTAGTCTGAATGGTATATGCCAAGTGGTTGATACACTGGCAAAAATTCATCCGGATAGTTTGTATGCAACTTTCAGCGAACCTGAAAAACGATTTTCAAGAAATGCTGTCGCTGGTCTTCAAACAGCTGACGGACTTGAAACAACCCTTTTCGCTTCTGAGCCATTAATTACCAATCCGATCAATATCGATGTCGACCATCGCGGACGTGTCTGGGTTTGCGAATCTTATAATTATCGTCCTGCCGTTAATGGAAAATCAGAACTGAGTGTTGGAGACCGGATCGTGATTCTGGAAGATACAACCGGTGATGGAAAAGCGGATGTGACCAAAGTTTTTTACCAGGGTTCAGAATTAAACTCTCCGTTGGGAATCTGGGTGATGGGCAACAAAGCCATCGTTTCCCAAAGTCCGTACGTGTGGCTTTTCACCGATACCGATGGTGATGATAAGGCTGATAAAAAGGAAGTTCTTTTTAAAGGAATTGGAGGAACACAACAGGATGCCGGGGTTCACGCTTTTGTATTTGGCCCGGATGGGAAATTTTATTTCAATTATGGAAATGCAGGAAAACAGCTTGTAGACGGAGAAGATCGTCCACTTTTAGATAAATATGAAAGACCAATCGATTTCCGACAATACCGTCAGGGAGTCGTTTTTCGTGTTGATCAGGAATTCAGAAATGTAGAAATACTAGCCGAAAATTTTCATAATGGTTTTGAAATCGCCGTTGATAGTTATGGTACAATGTGGCAGTCGGATCAGGAAGAACCTGGCAATGGTGCTGACCGGGTTAACTATGTCATGGAAAATGGGAATTTCGGCTACATTGATGAAATGAGCGGAGCCAGCTGGCGTATCAACCATACCAATCTGGAAGATGAAATTCCGCGGCGTCACTGGCATCAGAATGATCCGGGAGTAGTACCAAATTTATTAGAAACTGGCTCAGGACTGCCCATGGGAATGGTGGTTTATGAAGGAGATTTATTACCGAGACGTTATTGGGATCAAATTATTCTGGCTGATGCCGGGCAAAATACAGTTCGTGCTTTTCCAATGCAACCCGATGGAGCTGGTTTTAAATCAACTGGGATTCTTTCGCTTTTGGAAGGAAAAAGAGATAAATGGTTTCGTCCGACGGATGTTTGTGTAGCACCGGACGGTTCGCTGATTATTTCAGACTGGTATGACCCGGTGGCAGGTTCTCACAAAATGAAGGACAAAAGCAGAGGCCGGATTTTCAGGATTGCGCCTCCAGGCACGCCCTATAAAATCCCGGTATATGATTTAACTTCTCCGGTTGAGGCAGTGAAAGCGTTACAAAGTCCTAATTTATCCCAGCGTTACCTGGCCTGGAATGCCTGTGTAAAACTAGGTATGGCAGCAGAACCGGAGCTTGAAAATTTATTCAGATTATACAATGGAAATCCAAAATTACGCGCCCGTGCACTTTGGGTTTTGAATAAAATTGAAGGTTTTAGTTATAGAAACCTGGATATTGGTTTTAGGGAATTAAATCCAAATTTGCGTATCGTAACTTTAAGAGCGGTTCGTCAAAGAAACAGCGATCCTACGGAATATATCAAAAGATTAACCTCCGACCCAAATCCACAGGTGCGCCGGGAATGTGCTTTGGCCATTAATCATAACCATACTTACGAAGCGCTGGATGTTTGGCTGCAACTGGCACAGCAATATAAAGGCAATGACCGCTGGTCTGTGGAGGCGCTAAGCATTGGTGCGATAGGTCAGTGGGAAAGAATTTTTCCTGCATGGCTTGCAAAGGCCGGGAAAAATCCTGGTGCCTCGGATTCCGGAAAAGATTTGATTTGGCTGGCAAGAACCAGACAAGCAATTCCGTACTTAACTGATCTGGCTTCGGATACGTCAGTTACTTTTAAAAGCAGATTACGTTATTTCCGGGCCTTCGACTTTTTCCACGCAGGCTATGAAAAATCGCAGGCACTGATGCATGTGATGGATGTAAAATCATCTGACCGGATTGAAGTCAGCAAACTGGCATTGCTGCATTTGGACAAATCTTTTGTTACGAATTCCCAGCAAGGATTGACGGCGCTAAATAAATTGCTTGACGAAACATACGGTACCGAAGATTATATTGAACTAGTAACCAGATATGCCCCGGAGTCTGAAAATTCAAGGTTATTCCAAATGGCCGTTGAAAAATCTGGCAGTGTTATTGGCCGGGATGCCGGTGCTTTGCTTCTGGAAATTGCCGGCGTTTCTTTTATTACCGACAAATTATCTACCTTAAACGATTCGAAAAAATCAGCTTTACTGGCTTCTCTTCAAACCGCGGGAAGCGCGGAATCTGTATTTATTTTACGATCAACGGTATTGGATGTTGGTCAAAAAGAATCCGTTCGGGCGGCAGCAGCGCGTTCTCTTGGAGGGTCTTGGCCTGGGGAAGATGCGGTGGTAAAGTTGTTAAAGCAAAATCAGATCGATGGAGATATCAGGGAAGCTGCTTTGGAAGGTGTTAAAAATGCTTTCCGGGAAGATGTAAAAAAAGAACTGGCTCCTTATTTCCCAAAGCCTGTTGAACCGGTCGTTGTTGCAGAAGAAGTGGAGCAGCCAAAAAGTAAAAAGGAAAGAAGAAGAAAGAGAAAAGGAGATTAAAGATTTCCGGTTTTAAGGTTTCACGCAAAGCAAAAAAGTTAAAACGCAAAGTTCGCAAAGTTAAAATCTTAGCGGTCTTTGCGTTTTTTTTCTTACCTGCTTTGTGTGAAACCCTTAAATTAATCGGTATAAATCGCCCAAACTTTTCTTTATTCCCTAAAACCATAACAATATCATTAAATCATGCTCCGCAGAAACTTTGTTAAATCATCTCTTGGAATAGCCGGTGCTGCCATTGCAGCGAATGAGGCTTTTGCAGCTCCAACTTCTAACATGGCAAAAAATACCTTCAAACTAAAATACGCTTCCCACTTCGGTATGTTTCAAAACAGTGCCGGAAAAGATGTGATTGATCAGCTTAAATTCATGGCTGACCAGGGATTTATGGCTTTGGAAGATAACGGTATGATGGGTCGTCCGGTTGAAGAGCAGGAAAAAATCGCCAAGGAAATGACTCGTTTGGGAATGGAAATGGGCGTTTTTGTTGTGGATAAAGGTGGAAACGGAGCAAATACATTAGCGTCCAACAAAAAAGAACATATTGATATTTTTCTTGCGGGCTGTAAAAAAGCAGTCGAAACAGCAAAGCGTGTGAACGCAAAATGGATGACGGTTGTACCAGGAGATTTCGACCGCAGTCTGCCGATTGGTGTACAAACCGGAAACGTTATTGATGCACTGCGAAGAGGAGCTGAAATCCTGGAACCACATGGTTTGGTCATGGTTTTGGAGCCATTAAGTGATACGCCAAACTTGTTTTTACGTACTTCCGACCAGACTTACGAAATCTGCCGCGGTGTAAACAGCAAGTCATGTAAAATCCTGTATGACATTTATCACATGCAGAAAAATGAAGGTCGCGTTATCCATAATATCGAAGCAACATGGAGTGAAATCGATTATTTCCAGATTGGCGACGAACCTGGAAGAAACGAACCAACCACAGGAGAAATCAACTATAAAAATATTTTCAAATACATCTACACCCGCAGCAAAAAAGAAGGAAGAAATTTCATCCTGGGTATGGAACACGGAAATTCTCAAAAAGGAAAAGAAGGAGAAGCTGCGTTAATTAAGGCTTATGTAGACAGCGATAATTTTACAATTTGAGGTAGCTGTTGGCTGTTAGGAGACCAGCTTTTAGCTCGGAAAAAATGAAAATGGCCGGTAGAATTATCTACTGGCCATTTTCTGTCTAAAGCTAACAGCTATTAAAGAACTACAACTGAATTTTCTTCTGCATTTACTCCCGCAGGAACATATTTATCAGCTTCCCAGTCATTTGCCCAGATTTCGTTATCTAAAAGATAACGGAATTGGTATTCTTTACCAGGAACCAAGTCAAGGCTAGCCTTGAACGAACCGTCTTTTTGTTTTTTCAATGCCACCGCTTCTTTCGGATTCCATCCATTAAACTCGCCTACAAGCGTAACTTTTTCAGATTTTTCAACGGCTTCAGCAGGCAAGGTGAACGTTACTTTAACAACGGGCTTGCTTTTCAAATACTGTTTCGTTAATGCCATAATTAGTAGTGTTATTTAGTTGATGAGACAAATATACAATCAAAAATTATACAAATAAATGACTGTCAGCATAATAAATTTTTTCTTTCTTCGAATAGTTATATGATTTCGTTTGAAAAAGCGCTCTCAGTGCAATTTTTAGCGGCTTTTTCTGCAAAAACACAATATTATATTAAAGTCATACCAGCATCATAAATGGCCATAATGTATTGGATTATTTTTAGATAACATAACTCAATGAATATAAAAAATGCTGCAAAACAATTATTGTTAAGCAGCATTTTGTAAAAGGAGTCAGTCCGGATATTCTATTGCGACCATTCGGTAGGTTCACGGTCCCAGCGATGTTTCTTTATCTTTTCAAGCTCTTTTTCTGTCAATCTTTTTCCGTCACTAGTAGCCACGTTTGACTTAACATGTGCTAATTTTCTCATTCCCGGAATGGTTGTATGAACATCCTGGTTTTCAAGAATAAATCTCAAAGCAGCTTCCGGCATAGACATATTTTCAGGCAAATCCGGTCGAAGTGCTTCTGCATGATCAACGCTGCTATTCAGATTTTCCGGAACAAAATAAGTAGAACGCCAGTCGTCTGCCGGGAAGGTTGTTTCCTTGGTAAGATGTCCTGACAAGGTACCTTCATCCAATGGAACACGTGAAATGACACCAATATCCAGTTTTCTGCAAAGCGGAAAAAGATTGTCTTCCGGTGCCTGATCGAAAATATTATAGATAACCTGAACTGCATCGATCAAACCTGTTTCTAAGGTTGTTAACGCGTTGTCCGGTTCCCAGCGATTGATGCTGATTCCCCAACGTTCCACTTTTCCTTCTTTTGTCAGCTTTTGAATCGCTTCTTTCCACTCATCTTCATGTGCCCATGCATCTTCCCAAACATGGAATTGCAAAAGATCAATGGTTTCCAAACCCAGATTTTTAAGACTTTTTTCGGTATACTCAACAATGTAGTCTGCCGGAAAAACATCCTTTAAAAGGAATGATGGTTTTGAAGGCCACTGACGATTTTTTGGCGGAATTTTTGTTGCAGCATATAATTTTTTATCAGGATTCCGGCGGATAAGTTCTCCCAGAATCATCTCACTTTTACCTTCGGCATAACCCCAGGCTGTATCAAAAAAGTTACATCCTGATGCCACGGCCAGGTCCAGAGAATCCTCAATTTCCTTGATATCTGATCCTGTCCAGCCGGCAAGTCCCCACATTCCATAACCTATCTCGCTGATCTTCCAGTCACTACGTCCAAAACGGCGGTATTGCATTTTTGTTAAAGTTTAGTTGTTTTTTCTTTAAAGGAATTTATAGTACAATTTTAATGCTATTGAAATACATTTGTTTTAATTTATTACATTTAGAAGATACTGCGTTTGTTATTAAAGAAAATGTCATTTAGCTGGAAAGAATTGTTGGAGGGTACCATGAAACGGTTGGTTGGCTTATTGTTGATTGTGGGAATGGCAGGGTGGAATACGCAAACAATGCCCAAAGATAATATGCTAACTTATTGCAGTACTTTTCGTCAGATTCAGGAGGATATCAGAGACTGCGCCATTACACCGGATTCGGCGGCGCGGGCCTGGCAGCAAAATATCAGAAATATCAGGGCTACATTTCATAATGGGGATTCTTGCCGGATGGGTGATTCGACTTATTTCGTTTTTCCAATTAAAGGTTACACGCCAGAGAAATCAATCGGCGGAAAAGGAATGGGTTACCGGGCCGATGGTTTTGATCTTTTTGATATGGATGTAAAGGGAAGTCACCCGGCGCATGATCTTTTTGTTTACGATAGAAATCAGGATAATCTGGACGACAGAACCTGGAAACCGGTTGAAGTTTTGGCTTTCACTTCTGGCGTTGTAGTGGCCGTAGAGAATAACTGGAAATACGATAGCGATTTACGTGGCGGAAACTGGATCTGGATTTATGATCCATGCCTTGACGGATTATTTTATTATGCCCATAATAATGTTTTATTTGTAGAACCTGGACAATGGGTAAATGCCGGAGATAAAATTTCGGAAATGGGTAGAAGCGGTTTTAACGCATTTAAAAAACGCTCACCTACGCATTTACATTTAATGTTTTTGAAATTAAACAGCGATGCCTTACCATATCCCGGTGATACTTACGACTGGTTAATGAATTCAATAGTGAAACAATAGCCTTGTGAATAAGCGAGTTGGGAAGAGGGCTTGATTAAAATTGATTGAAAATATTTGTAATATCTTATAATTCACTCCCTTAACTATTCCTAATTTCTCGTAATTATGAACAACCGCCGGTCTTTTATCAAAAAAAGTGCTGCCTTGGGTATGGGCGCCTTTGGAGTCAATAGTCTTTTTAACGAATTGCATGCCGCTGATTTTCAGTCGGCTGAGAAATTCTGGAAAGATGATATTGGGAATAATGAAGATTACTGGGCGGTTATTCAGGAAGCCTATTCCGCCAGCAAAAGTGATATCATTATTTTGAACAATGGCGGTGTTTCTCCTTCTCCGTTGGTGGTTCAGGAAGCGCTGGAAAAATATAACAGACAGGCGGCACAAGGTCCTTCTTACTACATGTGGCGGGTTATGGATAAAGGACGTGAGCCATTACGTCAGCGATTGGCAGCATTAGGAGGTTGTGATCCGGAAGAAGTTGCAATCAACAGAAATGCCACGGAAGCTTTAAATACCGTGATTTTTGGTCTGCCTTTACAAAAAGGTGACGAAGTAATCGGGATGAAATTCGACTATCCAAACATGATGAACGCCTGGCGTCAGCGTCAGCTTCGGGATGGAATTGTTTACAAACAATTGTCATTTGAATTTCCGATTGAAAATGATGCGATGATTGTGAAGGCGTATGAGGATGCGATCACACCTAATACGAAAGTTATTCATCTTACACATGTGGTCAACTGGGTTGGACAAATTATGCCGGTTAAGAAAATCTGCCAGATGGCGCATAAAAAAGGCGTTGAGGTGATCGTGGATGGCGCGCATTCTTTTGGCTTACTTGACTTTAAAATTGCCGATCTTGAATGTGATTATTTCGGAACCAGTCTGCACAAATTTTTGAGTGCGCCAGTAGGTAGTGGGATGATGTGGGTGAAAAAGGATAAAATCGCTAAAATCTGGCCATTGGTTTGTAATCATGAACCGACGAGCGCAGATATCCGCAAATTTGAAACACTTGGAACAAGAAGTTTTTGTATCGAACAGGCAATCGGTGAAGCAATTAATTTCCAGGGAGCCATTGGTACAAAAAGGAAACAGGATCGTATTCATTATCTCAAAAAATACTGGGCAGAAAAAGCACAGCAAATTCCGGGTGTAAAAATCCATACGTCGTTAAAACCGGAATATTCCTGCGCAATCGCCGGTGTAAGTGTAGACGGGATCAAGCCAGGAGAACTGGAAAGTAAGTTGTTTACGGATTTCAAAATTCATACAACGCCAATCAGTTATGAATATGTGAACTGTGTACGTGTAACGCCTCATGTTTATACCAAAATAAGTGATCTGGACAGGTTGGTTGGGGCTTTGGAGAAGATTTCGAAGAAGGCGTAGACGATATAAATGATAGAAATTGTAAAATCCTTTGAAGGCATTTATTCTGCTTTTCAAAGGATTTTGAGTTTTAGGTCATTTAGGTTTGTTAACCATCTATCCAATTAAATCGTCGTTTAAACAACTTAAAACATTTATTGGAGCTTATATTCAACCGTTTGACAAAATTGCTTTCACTACTGTTTTCTAAACCGCTACATTTGGTTTATTCTTTAACCGGGAAAATTTGTTAAAACTATGACCAAACTACGCAACGGTTCTTTCATCAAAAGAGCCAAAGATATAACGCTAAGCAGCGCATTAACGCTGGCGATTTTGTCAGGAACGTCAATGATAAGCAGCTGTTCGTCTAACGATGATGAATCTGATTACAGCTATGAAGAAACCACCTATTCAAAAGGGATCCGTTCGCACATTAAGGAAGTAAAACCGGGCGAATTTAAAATTACGGATGAAGAAAGCGTAGCCGCAGACAAATCCCTGGCAATCGTTACTTATCTGGATGGACATACGGATTCTTTAAGTACAACTGCCGCCAAAGCTTTGATTGATAAAGATATACGTAATAATCAGTCTTATGTCGGCCATCATAGTGGACTTTCCAGTATGCTATTGTATGGTGGAATTGGGTATATGCTGGGAAGAAATAATAGTAACAGCTACATGAACACCTATCGTGATCAGAACAATTCCAGAGGAAGTGTTTATAGCAGTCCAGGTGTTTTTAGTAAATCTCAAAGTGCAGTGAATGATGTGAGCGCGTCGCGTTCAACAAGAATTGTAAATACGCGTCCATCGGGTGGAAGAAGCGGATTTTTCGGACGTTCCTCAGGAAGAAGCGGAGGTTGATTTCAGTTTTTGAAAAAAATCTGAAATCTAAAACTTGAAATATAATGATAAAATTAAAATCGCTACCAAAAACTCCGGAAAGTGCACTTCAAAAATTAGGCTGGAACTGGATGTTAGGAACAGATACGACGCCATATCTGGTAAAAGATGTTGTTGTGGTTGATGAAGATACAGCCACTCAGTACTATGAAGCTGCTGCAACACTTTACGATATGTTTGTTGAAGCTGGTCAATATGTTATTGATAATCAGATATTTGATGAAATGGGAATTGCCCCGAATCTGGTTGAACTGGTTAAACTTTCATGGGAAGAAGACCGGAATGTACATCTATACGGACGTTTTGATCTTGCCGGCGGTTTTGACGGACAGCCGGTGAAACTGATAGAATTCAATGCTGATACAGCAACTTGTCTGCCGGAAAGTGCGGTGGTGCAATGGGCACATTTGCGGACAAATAATGAAGATGATTCCAAGCAGTTTAATACTTTGTATGAAACGCTTGTAAAACAATTTCAATATATCAAGCTGGTTAACAAGGATCTGACTGCATCCATACTTTTCTCGACCATGCGTGGTTTTCCGGAAGATGATACGAATGTGAATATTTTGTCGGAAGCGGCCAAGGAAGCCGGTTTTGATGTTGATTTTGCTTACATTGATGAGGTTGAGTTTTCCAAAGAAGGAATTTTCAAACAGGATAGCTCGGGATCAGGAAGTTTCGTCCGTTTTGATTTCTGGTTTAAACTTGTTCCCTGGGAATTTATTGGTGGCGATGAACCTGAATTGACGACCTTATTGACAGAAATTGCCAAAAATCGATTGGCTGTTATCCTCAATCCGGCATATACTTTACTGTTTCAATCAAAATATATTCTTAAAATTTTGTGGGATTTATTTCCTTATCATCCGCTTTTGCTGCAAACGGAAAGGTATGTGATACCGCATAAAAAATCGGTTAGCAAAGTTTTGTTTGGCAGAGAAGGAGCTAATATTTCCATCATTGAAAGGGGAGGTGAAGTACTGGAAAAGGTGGAGGGAGATTATGAGGGACAAAAAAGAATTTATCAGGAATACGTAGAGTTTCCGAAAGATGAGGAAGGATTCTCATATCAGGCCGGCGTTTTTTACGCAGGCGAACCTTGCGCATTAGGTTTCCGGCGCGGAGGCAAAATTCTTGATAACACTGCTCAATTTGTAGGTCATATCGTTGAATAATCGGTTCTGATTTTTAGTATGAAGGTTTCTGTTAAGTTTTTGTTCGGGTTATTATTGGTTTTTGGTTTAGATTCTAAATCCTTTGCACAGGAAAAAGATCAACCTGTTATTTTCAAAATTGATATTAAAAATAAGGCGCAGGTTATTGAAAATTTTGGGGCAGCAGGTTGCTGGTTTTCAGAAGGTATCGGCAAATACTGGCCTGAACAGAAAAAGGAACAAATTGCCGAATGGCTTTTTAGTAAATCTTTTGACGAAAAAGGAAATCCCAAAGGAATAGGTCTTTCCGCCTGGCGGTTTAATATCGGCGGCGGAACAGCAGAACAAGGTGACAGCAGCGGAATCAAAGATTTCAGAAAACGGGTTGAATCCTTTCAAAATCCTGACGGAAGTTATGACTGGAACAAACAGGCCGGTTATATATGGTTTGTCAAAAAAGCGAAATCTTATGGCGTCGAAAATCTGATTGCATTTTCAAATACGCCACCCGTACAATTCACTCAAAATGGTCGCGGCTTTAAAACTGAAAAAGATTATAAGTCAAATCTGAAATCTGATAAGTACGGTGCATATGCAGGTTTTTTGGCAGATGTAATTAAACATTTTGATGCAGAAAATTTGCATTTCAACTATATAAGTCCGGTCAATGAACCACAATGGGACTGGTCGAATAAGCCCGGACAGGCAAGTCAGGAAGGAACTCCCTGGCGCAATGAGGAAATTTATAAAGTTACCACAGCCCTTGACAGTGCCTTAACGGCTCAAAAACTTTCTTCGAAAATCATGTTGGTTGAAGCAGGAATGCTAAATTATTTATACGCAGGTTCCGGTAATACCAACCGCCAGATTCAAAATTTTTTTGGGAAAAACAGTAAGTTGGAAGTCAGGAATCTAAAACATATGTCTGACTTCATTGGCGGACATAGCTATTTCACGGAAAATGGTGACAGCAGTCTGGTGCAGATCAGAAAAAATGTATCCGATACAGCCAGGAATTATGATGTAAAATTTTGGCAAACTGAATATTCCATGTTAGCCGATGGTTTCCGGGAAGGTACCAAAGAAAAACGCTCAGCGATAGATTGTGCATTGTTTCTTGCCAAAGTTATTCACAATGACCTTGTTGTAGGAAATGCATCTGCCTGGCAATTATGGAATTCCTATGAACCAGGCAGTCCGGATTTTGACACAAGATATTTTCTGATCGCTCTAAAACCCAACGAAAAACATACAGACGGAGAATATTTTCAAACCAAAGGTTTATGGGCGTTTGGGAATTTTAGTCGTTTTATTCGTCCGGGAATGCAACGATTGATTATTGATCGAAGTGATAAAATGACAGATCTGAAAGCTGCGCAAATTGTGATGTTATCGGCTTATACAGATGAAAAAGGCAAAGTTGTCGTCGTTGCTATCAATTATACAACGTTAGAAAAACGTGTTAAACTTAACCTTGCAAACGCCGGTAAATTTTCAAATTTGAGAAAATATATAACAAGTGCTTCGGAAGGTGATAATCTTAAACCATATCCTGTTCAGAAATTAAAAGATGAGGTGATTTTACCGGCGAGGTCGGTGGTTACTATGGTTGTGGAGTGAAATATTTTGTTCGATTTTCAATCACCATTTCCTACCTTTGCACTCAATGAAAATATTCAAGCTCATATTAAGTCTTTACATTTTACTATTGTCGTGCTTCCCGTGCGGCGATGGGCTGGAATGTAATGGCAAAGATGAGCTGAAAATTTCTGCTTCCCTGGAGCACAAGGATCATACACATGAAAATGAATCCTGTACGCCATTTTGTACATGCAGCTGTTGTGCAGCTTCTACTTTTTTCCAATTTTCAGTTCCAGCGGTTAAAATTCCCAAAGCTGTGTTTGCCGCTGCGAAGTTCCCGGTTTACTCCAATTGTTTCCGTCCGGAACTTTCCTTTTCCATTTGGCAGCCGCCGAAGATTGCCTGATAACAACTTACTTTTTTGGTAAAATTTTGAGGTATCGAGCCGTTATGGTTCCATGTCAAAATTCTGCCTGTTTGTTATTTGGCTATTTAAATTTTCATGTTAGATAAAATCATTCATTTCAGTATCTATAATAAGTTTATTATAGGTCTGTTTATGCTGGCGTTAATTGCTGTTGGAGGTTATTCGCTTAATAATTTGCCCATTGATGCCCTGCCTGATATCACCAATAATCAGGTACAGATCATTACAACTTCCCCAACGCTGGCAACGCAGGAGGTTGAACAATTTATTACCTATCCGATTGAACTCGCCGTAAAATCAATTCCAAAAATTGTGGAATTAAGATCAGTAAGCCGTTTCGGATTGAGTGTTGTTACCATTGTTTTTGAGGAAAATGCAGATATATACTGGGCGCGCGCGCAGATTTCTGAACGACTGAAAGAAGCGGAAAGTAAAATTCCCAAAGGTCTGGGAAATCCTGAACTGGCGCCAATCAGTACCGGACTTGGTGAGATTTATCAATACGTAGTTTTTCCTCAGAAAGGTTTTGAAAAACAATATTCAGCAACAGAATTGCGAACAATTCAGGACTGGATCATTCGTCCGCAGTTGATCGGAACACCCGGGGTAGCGGAAGTTAACACGCTCGGCGGAAGTCTGAAACAATATGAAATTGCAATTGAGCCGGATAAATTGAAAGCGATGAATACCACCATCGCAGAAATTCTGGATGCGCTGGAATTGAATAATGAAAATACCGGTGGCGCTTACATTGACAAAAAACCATATGCCTATTTTATCAGAGGAATTGGAATGGTCAATGGAATTGATGCGATCAACAAAATCGTAATCAAAACAAAAAACGAAATACCGATCTTGATTCGCGATGTTGCTACCGTTCAAATTGGCAGCAGCGTTCGTTATGGAGCTGTTACAAAAGATGGAAAAGGCGAGGAAGTAAGCGGGATGGTGATGATGCTCAAAGGTGAGAACAGTGCCGAAGTAGTATCACGCGTTAAAGAAAAAATGGAGCAGATCAAGAAATCCTTGCCAAAAGGAGTTTCAATCGAAGCATTTGTTGACAGGACAAAACTGGTTAACCGTGCTATCGGAACCGTCGAAAGAAATCTTCTGGAAGGTGCTTTAATCGTGGTTTTTGTGTTGATTCTGTTGATTGGAAATCTTCGTGCAGGATTAATTGTAGCTTCTGTAATTCCGTTGTCGCTGTTGTTTGCAGTGAGTATGATGCATTTATTCGGTGTGTCGGGAAATCTGATGTCGCTTGGTGCGATTGATTTTGGGTTGATTGTTGATGGTGCCGTGATCATCGTTGAATCGATTATTCACCGGTTGCAGATTAATGTCAAGGGCAAATTAACGTCCGAGGAAATGGATGCCGAAGTGTATGAAGCTTCGGCCAAAATCCGGAGCAGCGCAGCTTTTGGTGAAATTATAATCCTGATCGTATATCTGCCCATTCTGGCACTTGTTGGTATTGAAGGCAAAATGTTTGGTCCAATGGCGCAAACCGTATCGTTTGCCATTCTCGGTGCTTTCATTCTTTCCCTGACATATATTCCAATGATGACGGCGTTGGTTTTGAAAAAACAGACGAGTCATAAGATCAATATCAGCGACAAGATCATTCATTTTATACAGCAGATTTACCAGCCATTATTAGCTAAATCTCTACGGTTTAAAGGTTTGGTGTTGTCGATTGCTGTGATATTTCTAATTATTTCTGCCTTCATTTTCAGCTCTTTGGGAGGTGAATTTATTCCAACACTTGACGAAGGTGATATTGCCACAAATCTGGTTATAGCCTCGGGAAGTTCACTTTCGCAAGAAATTGAGGCGACTACAAAAGCGGAACAAATCCTGAAAGCCAAATTCCCGGAAGTGAAAATGATTGTAACCAAAATCGGTAGTTCCGAAATCCCAACCGATCCGATGCCGATGGAAGTAGGTGATATGATTATCATTTTGAAAGATAAAAAAGACTGGACTTCGGCGAAAACCAAGGAGGAATTAATGGAAAAAATGTCAGAAGCTCTGGAAGCAATTCCCGGTGCAACCACAGAATTTTCTCAACCGATTCAAATGCGTTTCAATGAGTTGATGACTGGTGTCAGAAGTGATGTCGCGGTCAAGATTTTTGGAGAAGATCTGGAAATGCTGGTTAGTAAAGGCGATGAGGTTTTGAAAATTATCCAAAATATAAAAGGCGTTACTGAAGCAAAAGCGGAAAGAGTGGCTGGATTGCCACAAATAACGGTTCGCTACAACAAAGATAAACTGGCCTTGTATGGTTTAAATGTGGGAGATCTTAACAAAGTCATCAGAACCGGTTTTGCCGGAGAAATTGCAGGTGTGGTTTACGAAGGTGAAAAACGTTTTGATATGGTCGTTCGATTAGCTCAGGAAAAAAGACAGGATATCTCAAATCTGAAAACACTATTTGTTTCACTTCCATCAGGCAGTCAGATTCCTTTAGAACAGGTAGCCGATATCGCTTACGAACTTGGCCCGATGCAGATCAGCCGGGAAGATGGAAAGCGAAGAATTGTGGTTGGATTTAATGTTCGCGACCGGGATGTAAAAAGTGTGATTGAAGAAATTCAGGACAAACTGGATCAGAAATTAAGTCTGCCGGCTGGATATTATGTGACTTATGGAGGACAATTTCAAAATCTGATTCAGGCGAATGAGCGTTTGGCTGTTGCCGTTCCTGTTGCACTCCTTCTGATTTTTGTATTGCTGTTTTTTACTTTCCGTTCCGTCAGCCAATCGCTATTGATTTTCTCTGCTATTCCTTTCTCTGCTATCGGCGGTATTTTTGCTCTTTGGATTCGGAATATGCCTTTCAGTATTTCGGCCGGCGTTGGTTTTATTGCATTATTTGGCGTTGCAGTATTAAATGGGATTGTTTTGATTGGTTATTTCAATCAGTTAAAAGCGGAAGGAATATCCGATGTCATGCAGCGAATAAAGGAAGGAACCAGCGTTCGTTTGCGTCCGGTTATGATGACTGCGGCGGTTGCTTCACTCGGTTTTCTCCCGATGGCATTAAGTACAAGTGCAGGAGCGGAAGTTCAAAAGCCGTTGGCCACCGTGGTAATTGGCGGTTTGATTAGTGCTACTTTGCTGACTCTGATTGTTTTACCAATTCTTTACTGGTATCTGGAAAACAATTTGAAAATCAAAAAATCAGGTATCGTAACTGCCCTGATGATTTTGCTTTTTATTGGATTTGAAACAAAAGCACAATCAATTTCCAAGCTGAGTTTGCAGCAAGCGATTGAATTAGGTTCAAAAAATAATCAGCTGATTTCTGCGGGAGAACTGGAAATAAAGATGCAGTCCGAATTGAGAGGAACTGCTTTTGATATTCCCAAAACGAATATTGGTGGTATGCTCGGACAATATAATACCAAAGCATTTGACCAGAATTACGAAATTTCCCAATCTTTCAGTCCGTTCCAGTATGGCGCCAGAAAGGAAGTTTTAACCAGCAATCTTAAAGGAAGTCAGATCAAACTGGAACAGTCAAAAAAAGAAATTATCTATGCAATCCGGCAAACCTGGATGTCACTTTTGTATTTGACCAAACTAAATACTTCGCTTACAAAACAGGATAGTTTGCTTGGACAATTTGTAAAAGCCGCGTCTTTAAGGTTTCAAACCGGCGAAACAAATTTGCTGGAAAAGACAACAGCGATCACCAGGGAGCAGGAAATTCAGCAGCGTATAAAACAAAATGAAAGCTTGATAGCTGTTGGGAAATCGAAAATCAGATTGCTTCTGAATCTCAATACTGATTTTTCTGTAAGTGATACCAGCTTTTCAGCCTTGCCGATTAGTGTTTTGTTTGATACAACAGCGATAAATCAAAATCCTGTTTTTCTTCACGCGTTACAACAAGTTGAAATTGCAAGAGCGAACAGAAATCTGGAAAAAGCATTGTTGATGCCTGATTTTACGGCCGGATATTTCATTCAATCGCTCACCGGAAATCAGGATATCGATGGAAAAAACATCAATTACAACGGCGTTCCCCGCTTTCAGGGTTTTAAGGCTGGTATTGCAATACCAATTTTTTCTAAAAGTTACCGGTCAAAAGTTCAGGCTGCGGAAACTAATATTCAGTTGCAGCAAAAGAATGTGGATTATCTTCAGTCGCAGCTTCAAAATCAATATCAGCAACAACTGACACAACTTTATACTTACCAGTCGCTGATTGAATACTACCAGACTTCTGCAATTCCAAACGCAAAGACGATTTCTACAAATGCCTCCAAAAGCTATCAGGGCGGAGAAATTTCTTACGTGGAATATCTTCAGGGCATTCAAACCGCACTGGATATTGATATGAATTACCTGAAAGCGATTGCGGATTTTAACCAGTCTTTTGTGAGCCTGCAATATTTATTAAATCAATAGTTGAAAATCATGAACAGAAAAACCAATATATATTTAAATATTTTGCTGGCATTTGTGACAGTACAGATTCTGCTTTCTTGTAAAAATACCTCGGAAAATGAGACTGAGGAACAGGAAAAACCTAAGACTGAGGAAAAAGTTGGAGAATCAGAAAATAAGGAAGTCGCACTGACACAGGCGCAATATGACGCATCAGATATTGTGCTGGGCACCTTTGAAAGTAAAAATCTTAGTGAGGTAATTAATGCCAATGGTTATACCAAATTGCCACCTCAGAATCAGGCAGATGTTTCCGTTTTTATGGCTGGAATTGTTAAATCGATCAGGGTTATTGAAGGTGAATTTGTGAAAGCCGGACAAACCATTGCAACGCTGGAAAGTCCGGAATTTACAAGGCTCCAGGAATCTTTCCTTATTTCAAAAAGCAATACTGAATTTTTAGCAGCGGAATTTGAAAGACAAAAAACGTTGTCGGATGAGAATGTGAATGCAAAAAAAGCTTTTCAAAAAACAAAGGCGGATTATGAAACGGAAAAGGCACGTTACAATTCGCTTCAGAAACAACTGAGCATGTTACACATTAGTGGATCAGGTTCAGGAAATATTGTTTCAATAGTATCTGTCACAGCTCCGATTTCAGGATATATAACAGAGGTAAATGTCAAGATCGGAAGTAATGTTCAGCCCGGGACTTCATTGTTCAGTATTGTGGATAATACCAAAATGCACGTTGATTTGCTTGTTTATGAAAAAGATCTGCAAAAGGTAAAACCGGATCAGACGGTCCGTTTTGTACTTACCAATCAGGATAATACAGAAATTCGGGGCAAGATTTTTAGTGTTGGAAAAGCATTCGAAAATGAAACGAAATCTGTTGCCGTTCATGCAGACATATTAAATGACAAACAAATACTGATTCCTGGTATGTATGTGAATGCACTTATTGACATTGGTAAAAATAAGGTAAACGCTTTGCCGGTTGATGCTGTGATCAAAGCAGATGGACGGGAATTCATTTTTATATTGGAAGATGAGCAAGTTACTAAGGCGAAAAAAGAAACGGACGAGAAGCTGTATCATTTTCAGCGTATTGAAGTGAAATCCGGAACAACGCAGCTGGGGTATATTCAGGTTACTCCTTTGCAGGTTTTGGAAAAGAATGCCAAAATTGTCTTGAAAGGGTCTTATTATATTCAAAGTCATCTTTTAAAAAGTGACGGAGGTGGAGGACATGAACATTAAGTTTTGTTGAAGCGTTGATAGGAGATAAAAGAATTAATTATGTACAGTATCATTACTGCAACAATATTACTCGGTCTGGTTCACGCACTCATTCCCAATCACTGGCTTCCTCTGGTAGCCGTGGCAAAAGCGGAAAAATGGGAGCGTCCGGAGCTTTTAAGTGTTGCCTTTATAATTGCATTGGCTCATGTTGCTGGTACGGTGGCACTCGGAATAATTCTGGGAATCATCGGGACGCGACTGGCAGGAAAATACAATGAATTTGTAGATATTATCGCACCCGTTTTATTGATTATTTTCGGTTTAATCTATTTTTCTGTCAATCTTCCGCATCATCATCATGGCACGCAGGAAGATGTAAAACAGTATGAAAAATCACGCACCAAATGGATTCTGATTTTAGTAGGAATTATGTTTTTATCACCTTGTCTTGAAGTGGAAAGTCTGTTTCTTTCGGCAGGCGCTTTTGGTGTGAAAAGTGTTTTTTTACTTGCTGCCGTTTATGCAATTACAAGTATAGCCGGAATTGTCAGTTTGGTGATGTTAGCGTTTAAGGGTATACATTTGGTTGACACTCATTTTATTGAGCATAATGAGAAACGGATTACCGGTGTTATTCTGATTCTGGTTGGTATTATTACTTTTTTTCTTCATTAAAAAAGCTAAGTTCCTGAAAAAATGGAACTTAGCCTACTTATTTTCACAGCTTTAATGTTTATCCCGCGTTATGCAATGGATTGAAATGTTTCAACTTTATTCATAAGATCCACGACGTTGGTAACCTGCATTTTACGATAAATCTTAAATTTTACAGTACTGATCGTCGAGGGCGCCAGTTTCAATTCGCGGGCAATTTCAGCTGTTCGAAACCCTTTTAAAAGTAATTGCATAATTTCAGATTCACGGACCGAAAGCAGATTTATAAGATCATGATCAACCATTCCTTTAAGCAGAAAATCCGTAAGTCCGTCGTCCATATATTTGCGACCTTTGATAATCGTATTAAACGCGGATTGGAATTCATGTTTGGTCATGGTTTTCAGACAAATTCCGTCCACACCTTTTTTCAAATAAGGAAGAGCCCATACTTTCTCATTTTCTTCACCAAGAACCAGTATTTTAATTGAAGGCTGAATCCTTCTGAGTCCTTCAAAACTGTTTAAGTTAGTCAGGTTCGATAGGCGAATATCAACGATCAGGACATCAAAATATGATTTCCTCATAAGTGCGGGAATACTTTCCCAGCTATCTGCTTCTTCAATATATACATTGCCCGCATACTCCTTAATAGAAGCTGCAATTCCCAATCGGAAAAAGTCGTTTTTAATTAAAATTAATATCCTTGTCATTTTTGCTTCTGATTGATTAGTGTATGAAATAAATGAAAAATTATTTCCTGAATTTACCAGGGTAATTAAAATTGCTATTACTTTATACTTTTAATTCCTTTAATTCGAGCAGTTTGCTGATTGCTTCATTGATTTTCGTAGTAACAATAATATTTACGGGAATTAAAGGTTTTCCTATAATCAGATTGAGTTTTTCCAGCCATTCGGTACTTTCGGAAGTGTACAAAATGATTCGTAATGCTGGTTTGCTTTTATGGAGATAACCCAGGAAATCAAGCGTCTCCATATCCGGAACATCCAGGCGAACAACTAATAAGTTGTTCTTGTCTTCTGTCAAACTTGCTCTTTTCCCAAAAGCAAGTTTTCTAAAAACGTCACTAATGCCAACCGCTTCTTCTATAGTCACTTCTTCTTTATTGACCTGCAACAGATCAACCAGTTTGGTACGCGCATTATTTTGCAGATCATAAGCAAGAAGTCGTTTCATAACGGTTATAATTTTATTTTCAAGTTCCGGTGACCGTGATTTCAGAAAGATGACAGGGTTTGTCATGTCAAAACTCAGTTAATAACACGATTGCCATGATGAGGGTAAAGTAAGCATTCTTTTGCCGGCAGCTGTCTGAACCTTGTTTGTCCCGGTTCAAACAGCTTGCAATCTGGCATTAGTGTGTGTGCAGTGCAGCCGGATTTAAATTTCTTTTTTTTGTCATAGATGTGTGTCTGTTTGGTTGTAAATGATGCTAATTTCTGATACCAAAGCTAAGGGAGATTTTTAGATGAATTTGTCGAGACACAAATTCCATTTTGTAGAAATATCTCTATTCTTTTTTTATTGGTTTTGTCGCTGAATCTATGTATCAGGGCATAAAAATTTATATTAAAACATAGAGATTTGTTTTAATGAACTGTAATCGAGATGTTAACAGGAAAAAGAGTGGTACCGGGGAAATGGTTAGAGAGCCATACTTATACTATGAGTAAATAGAATTTTTTTATCGACGGTCAGAAATTTTTCAAAAGAGAAACCTTTTTGGATAACTCAATTTCATCTGATACTTCGAGTTTGTCAAAAATCCTTCGTTTGTAAGTACTTATCGTATTTTCTTTAACTTTTAAAATGGAGGCAATTTCTTTTGTCCATTTGCCTTCTGTTAAAAGCTGCATGACAAGCATTTCGCGTGGAGACAGCGTCATGATAGGATTTTTAAGCTTTTTGGAATTATTATCTCCCAGATTGTTCAATAATGTTTGCTGAATGCGATAGCTCACATATTTTCCTCTGTTCATCAAGGCTTTATACGCGGCTTGAAATTCATCGTGTGATGCCTGTTTGGAGAGAAATCCATCTGCACCTGCCTGCATATACGGAAGCGCGTAAACTTGTTCGTCATATCCGGAGTGTATCAGGATAAGTATATCCGGTTGCCGCTGGCGCACCATTTCCATCATTCTGATATTTTCTCCTCCCGGAATGTCAATATCAAGAATCAATAAATCGAATTTCTCCTTATCTAAAAGTCCCAAGCCTGCGGGAAAACTGTCTGATTGTGTCACATTTGCTTTGGGATCTGTATCAGAAATAAGCTGTCCGAGGCCCATGCGTATTAAAGGATGATCTTCAATAATTAAAATATTCATAAATAGTGCAGGTATTGTTTAGCTACAAATCTAAATATTAATTACGGGTTAAAGTATCGAAATAAATCTACAAGAGTTATCCATTTTACGACAGTTTGACGAAAGTATCACCCTATTTTTTCAATAGCCAATTATCGGAATTTATTTTTTTCAAAAGCAGATTCTTTGTTAAAATTTAAACTGTAACATAATGAGCTAAACTTGGAATTAGAAAGGAATTAAGATTCATTTCTGAGATATTGAGTTACAAAATCGATTATATACGTTTAGGGCAAACCGTTGAAATTCCCTGCCGTTCAAACTTCTTTGCAAATTCTACAATAACGATTTTAGCTTTATAGATATAAAAAGATAGAAGATTTTTTTGGTGGCAAGATCGATATTTTATTTGGCTTATACCTTATAATTAAAAATAAATACATATCTTAAACCATATTTTTCAATAAATAATTTTAGTTAATTATTATATATCCAAATTAATAAAAAATGTTTAAATCTCAATAAGGAACACCAGGAACTGTCTGTAACGGAATTATTAACCACGATTTCTGAAGCAGTACGACATATCTTTTGTGATCTAATGAGGTAACCCAAAACCAATAATTATTTAGTGATGTGTAAAAAACTAAACCTTTTAAAGATTTTCTTTTTGCTTCTGATTTTTACTGAGTCAAAAGCCATCGTATCGGATTCAATTCATATTACACTTACAGAAGGAACGAACATGGCTATCGCACTCTCGCCGGATAAAAAAAGCATTGCAATGGATATACAAGGAACCATCTGGCTTCTACCTGTTGGAGGCGGAAAGGCGATAGCCTTAACGGATGCGCTGGGAGATTGCCGTCAGCCGACCTGGTCAGCGGATGGCAACCAGATCGCCTTTCAATCTTATAGGGATGGCAATTTTCATATCTGGAAAATTAATAAAGATGGAAGTGGTTTAACACAGCTGACTTTTGGAGTATATCACGACCGTGAACCACATTGGTCGCCAACAAAAAATGAAATCGTTTTTTCCTCTGACCGAAGTGGAAATTATGACATCTGGAAAATTGATCTGGGAAAAGGTAATCTGACAAGGCTTACCACAGAGCCGGGTAATGATTATTTTCCGGCTTTTTCGTCCGACGGTTCGAAACTGGCCTATGTTTCTGAGCGCAATTCTGCTGCGGGCTTGTATATTCTTGAATCAGCAAGTGAGCCTAAATTACTGGTTCATAGTAAAGAAAAGTTATTTTCTCCCGCGTGGCATCCGAACGGAAAGCAGGTTATTTTTAATAGTCTTTTGCCACAGGGAAGTCAGCTGGAATTGGTAGCATTGGGTGGAGGCGACTGGCAAACTTTATCGGATAAATCGGAAGATGTATTTCCTTTTAAAGCGAGCTGGATTTCGGATACTGAATATTTGTACACCGCGAACGGCCAGATACTTCGTGCAAGTTTGAGTGAAAGGAAAACGACAAGGATAACTTTTCAAGCCGAAGTTATTTTAAACCGTAAAAAATATGTAACAAAGGTCCGGGATTTTGATTCAAAAAAACCACAGGCAGTTCAGGGAATCAGAAGTCCGATGGTTTCTCCCGATGGGAAAAGTATTGTTTTTACTGCCTTAGGTGATTTGTGGATTTATACAAAAGGAACAAAAAAACCTATCCAGATTACTAATGATATATTTATTGATATTGATCCGGTCTGGTCGCCTGATGGAAAGAAACTAGCTTACACCAGCGACAAAAAAGGAAATATGGACCTGTACGTCAGGGATCTGGTGACGGGAAAGGATTCTTGCATGCTGGATGCGCCTGATAACTTAAAGTTTCCTTCCTGGTCACAGGATGGATCAAAACTTGCTTTTTATCAGGCTGATCCAAAATCGCTCGGTAAGAATGTGCTCAACATACTGGACCTGGCCACTGGCAAAAGCAATACCATTTATGGTGCGCTTTTTGAAGGGTCGCAGCCAAGCTGGTCATCGGATGGAAAATATATTGTGATTTCTTCTCTTGAAGCATATTCCACAAGATTCAGGGAAGGGTTAAGTAAAATCCTGATAATTCCGATTGATAAATCTCCGTCCCGTTTTGTGTCGCCTGTTCCGGAACGTACACTGACAACAAGAGGAAAAAATGGTCCGGTTATTTCTCCTGACGGCTCCAAAATCGCCTATATTCTTGATAATATTTTGTGGATTGTCCCGGTTGATCCACAATTAAATATTGTTGGTCCACCAAAAAGATTAACAAATGAGCTTGCGGAAGCTCCTAGCTGGTCCGGCGATTCCCAAAATATCGTGTTTCTGGCGACAGATGTTTTGAAAGAAGTTTCGGTAACTGGTGGTGAAGTCAGGATTATCAATATGCCTTTTACCTGGCAGGAAAAACAGCCGGAAGGGCAGTTTGTTATTCACGCGGGAAAAGTTTTTGACGGCCGGTCAGAAAAATATCTGGAAAATGTTGACGTGCTTATCGAAGGTAATCGTATTAAAAAGATTACACCGCACCGTGTTGGCGCCTATGGAAATGTAAAGATTGTTGACGCTTCAAAGCAAGTATTGATTCCGGGACTTTTTGAAATGCACACGCACCAAAATGCGCAAATGGGTGAAAAAGGCGGAAGACTTTGGCTGGCGTACGGAATTACTTCTATCCGCGAGCCGGGTACAGATCCTTATGACGCGCTGGAAAGAAAAGAATCCTGGAATAGCGGAAAAAGACTGGGCCCGCGTACGTTTTTCACAGGCGGACACATGGAAGGAAGCCGGATTTATTACAACAGAAGTACGAGTAATGTGGGCGGAGGACAGCTGGATCTGGAATTAAACCGTGCTGTAAAGCTTGGTTATGATATGATCAAAACTTACGTTGGTTTGCCTGATAATCTTCAACAAAGAGTAACCGAATTTGCCCATGCTAACGGATTGCCTGTAACATCACACGAGATTTATCCCGCAGTGGGAAATGCTGTGGATGGTGTGGAACATATGGGTGCTACGAGCAGAAGAGGGTATTCTCCCAAGCTGACGGCCATGAATAATACTTATCAGGATGTGCAGCAACTTCTTATTAAATCGGGAATGTACATAACGCCGACAGTTTCGCTTCATGGCGGTTTTACCGCTTTGGCAAAAAGTGATTCTGCATTTTTTAGTCACTGGCAATATGGAAATTTCTTCACTGAAAAGTTAAAAACAGATCTTCAGGGATCGGCCACCAGAATGAGCGAAAGTACTTATTCCAATGTTGAAAAGACTTTGTATAATCTTGTTAAATCGGGTGCAAAAGTTACTTTGGGTACGGATTCGCCTATTATTCCATCAGGGTTTAGTTTTCATGCGGAATTGCAAAGCTGGGTCAAAGCCGGTTTGTCGCCATTTGAAACTTTACGAGCTGCTACCTTATGGTCTGCACAGGAAATAGGTGTGGAAAAAGATCTGGGAACGATTGAGCCCGGAAAAGTGGCGGATATATTACTTGTTGAAGGAGATCCGCTGACGAATATCAAAGATGTTCTCAAAATCAAAGGTGTGTATAAAAACGGAGAGTTTTTTGATCAGAAAAGGTTGAAATCCGGTATCTGAGAATTTCAGAATTACATCCATACGTTAAGGCTGAAATAAATCATGAGAACATTATCAGTTACATACAAAAATCGGAATGGCATAGTTATTGCTCTTTCACCATTTTGTGCGTCCGGATTTTGCATGTAACAGGTAAGTTTTCTGAGTAAGTCTGTACACAAAAAATTCCCCAAAATGATTTTTGCCAGGCTTGTTTTCAAGAGGTTTACAACCATTCGTTCTTGGCATAGTTGTTATAATTGATCCATTCAAAATCTGATTAAAAGGTGAAATTCCGGAAGATGTTACCAGTAACATTACAATGGAAGTTCATAACGGGATCAGGTGGCAGTGTACGCTATCTTTCTTTAATATTTAATGTTGATTCTTTGAATTTTAAGTCTTTTCTCTCAATGGACTTGAAATCGAATTAAAATCAGAAAATGTAAGGAAGTTTTACTTTTTACTTCCTGAAAAAGTGTGTGCATTTACAAGGATGGTTACGATTCAGACTTTATTTATCAACAACTGACAACTGATTATTTATTTCCTGGCAACTATGATTAAACTACCTAAAAACCTACTGTGTTTTTCACATTTACGTTGGGATTTCGTATATCAGCGCCCACAACATTTAATGACGCGATTTTCTGAGTTTTCAGCAGTTTATTATCTTGAAGAACCCATATTCGGATCGTATGAAAATTCTTTTATCAGCTTTTCAGAAAGGCTTCCCAATCTTTGGGTTTGTGTTCCCCATTTACGTCATGGATTGGATAAAGTGGAAGTTAACAGAGAACTCAAATCTCTGTTAAATATATTTTTTGTTAATCGGGACACCAAGGATTTCATGTTCTGGTATTATACTCCGATGGCGCTTGAATTTTCGTACAAGATTGTTCCCGGACTGACGGTTTATGATTGTATGGATGAGTTGTCGGCTTTTAAATTTGCTCCCGACGATTTAAAGGATTTGGAGAGAAGGCTTTTCAACAAAGCGGACGTAGTATTTACCGGTGGACAATCACTTTACGAGGCAAAAAAACACCAGCATTATAACATTCATCCGTTTCAAAGCAGTATAGATAAAAAGCATTTTGCAAAAGCAAGATCCCGGGAAGTTGAACCGGCTGATCAGGCTGCCGTTGATGGGCCAAAATTGGGCTTTTATGGCGTAATTGACGAACGTTTTGATACAGATCTGATCAAAAATATTGCTGATGCGCGCCCAGACTGGCAGATTATGCTTATTGGGCCGGTTGTCAAAATTGATCCTGCCGGACTGCCAAAGAATAAGAACATTCATTATTTGGGATCGAAAAAATACGAAGAACTTCCGCTTTATTTATCGGGCTGGGATGTGGCTTTGGTGCCTTTTTTACTCAATGAATCCACCCGGTTTATAAGCCCTACCAAAACGCCGGAATATCTTGCAGGTGGCAAGCCGGTAGTTTCTTCGGCAATCCGGGATGTTGTAACGCCTTATGCTAAAAATAAACTTGTTTCCATAGGAGTGGATGCGGATGATTTTATTGTCGCTATTGAAGCATTATTAGCCAGCCCGGAAAATGAAGCCTGGCTTACCAAGGTGGATGAGTTTTTGGCAAATAATTGCTGGGACAATACTTTCCGTTCGATGATGGAGATTATGACCAGTACTTTTGAAAGTAAAACAGCGCAGGTTTCACTTGCGGGTGAATAGAAATAATACTTACAACAATTCAGTAATAACTCATGTCTAATCAAAAGATCGAAAATCCGTTTAAATCGTTCTGGATGGCTGGATTTGAATGTACAGATCAATTAAATGCTTTTGGAAACCGTGTTGATTTTCTTCACGTAACCTCACATCTTGAACTTATACAGCAGGATTATCAAAATCTGGGGACATTTAATATTAAGACAGTTCGTGAAGGCTTGCGATGGAGCCAGGTTGAAAAAACACCTCATATTTACGATTTCAGCACTTTCCAAATAATGCTTGAAGCAGGGAAGAAAAACGGTATTCAGCAAATCTGGGATATTTGTCATTTTGGATTTCCTGATGATTTAAGTCCTGTTCATCCGCATTTTACCGGAAGATTTGCGGCGCTGTGCCGTGCTTTTGCAACATTCTATAAGTCCTTGGGATACAGTGAGCCTCTAATTGTAACACCAATTAATGAAGTGAGTTTCATGTCCTGGCTTGGTGGTGACGTAGCCGGAACTTCTCCTTATTGTCACCACAATGGATGGGAAGTTAAGTATTCTTATATGCGAGCATATATTGCTGGCGTTAAAGCTCTTAAAGAGATAGATCCCACAATAAGAATTTTGACAACAGAACCCTTGGTTAATATTGTCGCAAAGCGGGATGCCTCTCCCTGGGAAATCCAGGATGCCAAAAATCATCACGAGTTGCAATACCAATCACTGGATATGTTGAGCGGCAGGATTTGTCCTGAACTGGGAGGAAAGCCGGAATATCTGGATATTCTTGGGTTTAATTATTATTACAATAATCAATGGATTCTTAATCCGCATCAGATCCTTGGCTGGAATGATCCTGTGCCTCATCCTTATTTACGCGAGCTTTCGGATTTGCTTCATGAAGCGCATATGCGTTACAATAGGCCAATTGTTTTGGCAGAAACCAGTCATCCCGGCAAAGATCGTCCACTTTGGATTAAATACATTTCCACACAGGTTTTGAAAATATTGAAGGAAGAAATTCCTTTTTGGGGAGTCTGTATTTATCCTGTAATAGACCGGCCGAACTGGGATCATCTGGACGACTGGCATAATTCCGGATTATGGGATATGGATCCGGCTATTAGCATTAAGAGCCGCATTTTACATCAGCCTTCTGCAAAAGCCTTAACCGAGGGGCAGGAGTTAATATCTGTTGAATTGCAAAAGGCTTTCAATCAGAAAAGTTTTAGTGTTCAGGAAGACGAAGCATTTGCTCTTTGAAATATCTGGGAAGCAGCTCAGTCTTTAATTTGTTAATCAACCCATCTAATGTCACACATTATGGATCAGATATCAGAATTGCATAGCCATATTGGCAAAATGAAAAGTGTAAATGTGGAGGAATTTGGATCCAGTTTAATTGTTGCACCTCACCCGGATGACGAAACGCTCGGATGCGGAGGGACAGTTGCCCTGATGCGGAAAAATGGAATTCCGGTTCATTTTTTGTTTATCAGTGACGGAAGTATGTCACATCCCAACTCAAAGAAATATCCTGCGAAAAAGTTAACAAAAGTTAGGGAAAAAGAAGCAAAAGAAGCTGTATTAACGCTTGGCGGAGAAGTTGACCACATGGAGTTTTTACGGTTAAAAGATACACAGGTACCGCATGAAAACGATAATCAGTTTCAGGAAACGGTGGATAAGATTGTAAAAATAATGGATGATCTAAAACCGCAAACGGTATTTGTTCCGTGGCAAAAAGATCCGCATCGTGACCATCAGGCAACCTGGAAAATTATGTCCGAAGCTGTAAATCAGACAAAAACGAAACCGAGATTTATTGAATATCCGATTTGGCTATGGGAGCTTGGAAATCCTGAAGACATGGAATTGCTGGATCGTATGAAAAAATTTACGGTCAATATTGAGGATACATTGGAAATGAAAAACAAAGCGCTGGCAGCGCACACTTCGCAGGTTACGCATATGATTGATGATGATCCGGAGGGTTTTATGCTGACGCCGGAAGTGATTGCTCATTTTGATATTCCGAGGGAATTATTCTTCGAATCTGCTATAAAATAATACTATGGAAAAGCCGACCAAATCCCTTGATGCAGAGTTTTTTAACGAAATGTATCAACGAAATGAAGATCCATGGGATTTTGAAAACAGTCCTTATGAACGGGAAAAATACGAGGCTACGCTTCGCGCAATTCCCAATCCTGTTTATGATAACGCATTTGAAATCGGATGTTCAAATGGTGTATTGAGTGAAAAACTGGCCAGGCGATGTAAACATTTGCTGGCCGTTGATGCAAGTGAAATTGCAACAGAAAATGCCAGAAAAAGATTGGTAGATTTCCAGTCTGTTGAAGTCAGGGAAATGATTGTTCCTAATAACTTTCCAAATGAAAATTTTGATTTGATACTATTTTCGGAAGTTGGTTATTTTTTAAGCAGGGAGGATCTGGCGATTACAAAAGATAAAATGATTAATGCTCTTTTACCAAAAGGTCATTTACTGATGGTTCATTGGACACCGATTGTAGAAGAATTTCCTTTAACAGGGGATGAGGTGCATGAGCTTTTTATTGAATCAGCGGGAAATGAAAAATCAGATCCTTTGATACACCTCTACGGAAGAAGGGAAGATCAGTATCGTTTGGATTTATTTGAAAAAAAACCGGAACTGTAAGTTCCGGTTTTTTTAATGCTGTAAGTCTTTAATCTTCGTTTTGAGGTCATTGATCACATCCACAACATCCATTTTAGGCCAGATATGCATCCATTCCCCATTTTCCAGCTCGTCCTCAATTTTTTCCCATAATACACCAAAAAAGACTTCTTCTGAAACTTGGCAATGCAGCCAGGAAGCATCCAGTTGCAAAATTTCTGCTACAAGATTAAGCAAGTTTGAATGAGCCTCTTTTTGACTGCAATCACAATTCCAGTATTGGCGAAGAAGTCGTTTAGCCTTCAATTTTTTGAACAAAGCGCCTGCCTGTTCTACCATAACAGGATCTCTCGCCTCATTCATTTCACCCCATTGTTTTAACTGAATTGAAAATCCAAAATCTACACGGCCCTGGATACGCGTGGAAGTAATGACTTTCACGAGCGGACTTAATCTGATTTTGGCATCAATTCTGGTAAGCGCCCTGTGAAAAGCCATATCTTCAAGAAAAGGCACTACGGGTAACCTTCCCGACAAATCATAAATTCTGCACGTAACAGCGAAACTTGCACCAAAACATTGGTAATGTCGTGGCCATGGATCGTTATCAACAGGGTCTAAAAGGGCTTCTGCCTTGGAAACCAGATGTTTGTAAGTGACATCACGAAGATAATAAATCCGGGAAAGGCTGTTTTCCGGACGTGTCAGAATCCTGCCGCCTACAACATCATTCCCTTTTTTTATCTCTTCAATAGTATTGAAAACCCAATTTTTATCAACCTCACTATCACTGTCGGTGCTTGCAATGATTCCTTGCGGCCGTTTTAGTAACGCAAAGCGATTATATGCAGCATCCATCAAAAGCCTGCGAACGGTGCCGATATGGGCAACGTCAGGAGCCAGCTGGATTTCCTCAATATGGAGGCTGAATTCGGGATATGTTTTTTGATAGGTTCTGGCAAATTCTGCGGAGTCATCCGTACAGTTATTTGCCAAAAGCAACACCTCATATTTGGAATATGAAAGTTGTCTTCCTTCGTTATCTTTTTGATTACGAAGTGCTTCCAGTGTTTTAAACAAGTTGTCCTGCTCATTTCTCACCGGTAAAATTACCGATAATTTAAGTTGGCGGGAAGGAGGTATGGTATAAAATAAAGATGAAGCCGTAACCGGCTCATATTCTGCTGTTTCCTCAGAAAAAGTTTGTACCATATAATAGTTGAACAATTAAAATTGAGAGATATCTGCTCACAAAAATTATAACCGGTCAGGGATAATTTTGACAAGTATTTGTAAAAACTATGCCAAAATATATTCCCGCTTTTTTCGCTGATTGTGAAGGCTAACTGAGATTAAATCGCATATTACAGGATTATTTCAGGGCACAGTTTTTGAATAGATGTCCCGAATTTATTATCTCTACTATGATTGTTAACTATCAGGAAAATGGCTGGAATATTATTTCCCAGCGGGCACATGGGCTACTGGCCGGGCAAATATGTTTTAACTGGAAAGAAAAGCTTCATCCGGAACTCTGGATGGAAACGATTGTAGCCACTATTGAACACGATGATGCATTTAATGAATTTTCCTGGGATGAAAGTTTGCTCAATAAAAATGGCGGACCTCTCAATTTTAAAATGAGAAATTTTGAAGAAAAAAAGTGTGAAGAGCTGCTTCAAATGGCACTTTTCAAAAGCAGGTATATTGGATTGCTGATTTCCCGCCACATTCAATTCCTGCACGAAAATTCGGAGGATCTGGCTGCCAGAAAATATTGTCAGAATTTAAAAAAACTGGATAAGAAATGGATCAAAGTTGCAGCTTGTAGCGAGGAAGAGGTCAAACATGCCTATGCAATTCTTCAATGGTGTGATGCCCTTTCGTTAATTATTTGTCAGCAATTAATTCAGCCAGAAAACCGGAAGATAGAAATAAGTACTGGTCCGGGAAATCAGTGTTACATGCTGCATGCACCCACAGAAAATATGCTTACCGTTGAGCCATGGCCATTCGAACCAGAAAATTTTGAAATACACTACGAGTCCAAAACCATTGCTCAGCTGGAATTTAAAAATGAAGACGAATTCCGACAGCTGCTTTTAAAAACGGAGCCTGTTTTGCATCGTTTTCAATTTGCTAAACATTAAATATCAGATATTTATCTTAATTTGGTGTCGTAAAATTATTCATATATCTTATGATAATTTAAATCATTTCACAACACTAATAATATAAATATGGCCCTTCCCGATATTTTTACAAAACCGGTAACAGAAGAAGTAATTGTCCGGATCGACAAGCTTACAGACAAATCCCAGCCATTGTGGGGAAAGATGTCGGGTGCGCAAATGTTGGCTCACTGCTGTGTTTCTTACGAATATGTGTTTGATAATAAACACAAACCACCGGGAAAATTGATGAAATTTATTCTGAAAACATTTGTGAAGGATAAAGTAACAACGGAAATTCCTTACAAAAGAAACAGCGCTACGGCACCTGATTTTGTCATAAAAGGAGATAGGGATTTTGAAACAGAAAAGGCGAGATTGACTGAATACATCAGGAAAACACAGGATTTAGGTGTGAATTTTTTCGATGGAAAAGAATCCCATTCATTTGGAAAATTAACTATTCAGGAATGGAATAATATGTTTTACAAACATCTGGATCATCATTTGACGCAATTTGGGGTTTAGGATTAAAAATAACAAAGGA